>JAWXUO010000035.1:0-24478 GCA_044426355.1 Clostridia bacterium
ACTTTTTGCTTTAGAAGATATTCACGGATTTAAAATCGAGCAAATTAATGGTCAAAATGTTTTAACACTTAATAAAAATACTGCCTCTGCTACTAATTTAGAATTTTTCTCAGCTTGGAGCGAACTTTCTAAAAAATACGCAAATGGCGAAATTTCCAAAGAAGATTATGACAAATGGCGATATAATTACCCAGAAAGTGCCACAAGATAATAAAAAAACAGGTAGCTGACGTTAAAATCAGTTACCTGTTTATCTTTTTAATTTTTTGTTGCCATTTTGTTGCCAGAAAAGTAAATTTTCAAGGCTCATTGCATAAAACTTGTATATTTTCATTTGAAAACATCAGTTTTACGTTGTTTTATAGCATTTTAATACGTATATTTGAATAGTTATTCAGATTGTGAACCTAAATTCTTTACTCCCACTCTATTGTACTCGGTGGCTTAGTAGTTACATCGTACACAATTCTATTAATTCCGTTGCACTCATTTACAATTCTTCTACTAATCTCCTCAAGTACTTCATAAGGAATTTTTGCGAAATCTGCCGTCATAAAGTCGCTTGTTGTGACACCTCTCAAGGCAAGCGTGTAGTCATAAGTCCTAAAATCACCCATAACTCCAACCGAACGCATATTAGTAAGCACTGCAAAATACTGATGAATATCTCTATCCAAACCTGCTTTTGCAATTTCTTCACGGAAAATATAGTCAGCATCACGCAAAATATCTAATTTATCTTTAGTTATGTCGCCAATAACACGAATAGCAAGACCTGGTCCTGGGAATGGTTGACGCCATACTAAAACAGGGTCAATCCCAAGTTCTTCGCCCAACGCACGAACCTCATCTTTAAATAATAATCTCAAAGGTTCTACAATATCCTTAAAATCAACGTGGTCTGGTAGTCCACCTACATTATGGTGCGATTTAATAACAGCTGCGTCGCCATGTCCTGACTCAATAACGTCTGGATATATCGTGCCTTGTGCTAAGTAATCAACAGAGCCAATTTTCTTTCCTTCGTCTTCAAAAACACGAATAAATTCTTCTCCGATAGCTTTTCTCTTAGTTTCAGGATCAGAAATACCTGCAAGACGTGATAAAAATCTTTCTTCAGCATTAACTCGAACGAAATTTATATCCCAATCTTTAAATGCATTTTCTACTTCGTCGCCTTCGTTTTTACGCATTAACCCGTGGTCTACAAAGATACACGTAAGTTGATTTCCTACAGCTTTTGAAAGTAATCCTGCTAAAACCGAGCTATCAACACCACCTGATAAAGCAAGCAATACTTTACCGTCACCCACTTTTTCACGCACTGATGCAACAGCTGTTTTCGCATAGTCTGCCATTGTCCAGTCGCCTTTTGCGTTACACACATTATATAAAAAATTGTGTAGCATTTTAGTTCCGTTTTCAGTGTGGTTTACTTCTGGGTGGAACTGAATACCGTATAATTTTTTCTCAACATTTTGCATAGACGCACAAGGGCAATCATTTGTAGTTGCTATAACTTCAAAACCTTGTGGAACTTGTGCAATATAATCGACATGGCTCATCCAACACACAGATTTTTCATCTAAACCTTTAAATAATAAAGTATTTGTGTTGTAATTTGTATCAGTTTTACCAAATTCGCCTACTGGAGCAGTTTTAACCTCGCCACCTAGCGTATGTGCCATAAGTTGCGAACCATAACAAAGCCCTAAAACTGGTATTCCTAGTTCAAAAATTTCTTTATCTACTTTAGGAGATTTTTCGTCATAAACGCTGTTAGGCCCTCCTGTAAATATAATCCCAATCGGATTTAACTCTTTTATTTGCTCTATTGTTATAGAAAAAGGTTTCACTTCACAATATACGTTACATTCACGTACTCTACGTGCAATAAGTTGATTATATTGCCCACCAAAATCTATAACTAAAACTAATTCATGATTTTTCATTAAATTAGACGTCCTTTCATTAATATTTTAAACTACTTATAATTATGCATTATTTTATAAAAAAAATCAAGTGTTTATATCAAAAATATCGCCGTATGGAATTTAAAACCTTACGACGATATAATAATTACACATCTAAATTTAGTAGTTTAACTGCATTTTCATTGCAAATTTTTGCATATGCTTCTCTTGTAATTTTTTTCTGACCTAGCAGTGAATCTAAGTATGCACCTAATGGATAATGCATATTTTTACTTAAAGTATCTGTTCCGTAAAGCAATTTATCTTGATATTTATCTAAAAATTCAATACCAAAATCAGCATCACGAAGAATTGCATTTCCTCCACTATTTGCAGATAAATCACCGTATAAATTTTCATAATTATTAAATAATTCTATAAGTTTTCCAGGTTTTACATTTCCTGGTTGATATGCATTTCTATCCCCTGTATATTGGGCAATTTCTACCCAAAAAGGCTGAGAATGCCCTATGTAAATAAATTTAGGGTATTTTTTTAGTGCTTTTTCGAGATATACAAGACCTTCCTCGTCTACAATGCCTTTATTTGTTAAAATATCGTTCATATGAGTTAGTAATGGAAGTTCTAAATCCATGCAACATTCTATCAAATGTTCCATTTTAGGGTTGTTAAAATACAAAGGCACTGCAAGTTCGCCAACACCTTTTGCCCCTAAATTTTTGTAAATCTTGAGTCTTTTATAAGTTTCATTCGTTCCATCTGGAATTATATTTGCAAACCACGAAAAATGTTTTTTATGTTTTTTGCAAATTTCCACAGCATCTTCTGCAAAAATCCTAGGGTCTGCTAATCTCTCTTTTTCAGAAAAATTTTCCGTAGGTTTTTCTACAGTTTGAATTACACAATGGCTAATATCCATAACTTCGTTAAATTCAATTCTTTCTTCTGGAGTGAATACATTAAACCCTTTCGCTTTTCTTAAATGCGTGTGGCAGTCGATTTTGCTCACAGGTTTTTGAAAACTAGATGGTGCTAAAGGTACAGGATCTTTATTTATCATTTAAGTCATCTCCCTTTAAATTATTAGTTTCACACATGAGTTCTTCTGAAATTATCTTTAAAAAATTATTAAACTGAGCTACTTCTTCTTTTGTAAATCTTTTTTCTATTCGGTCTACTATAGTTTTAGTGTAATCATATGTTAATCCGTTATATTCTAAAAATTTATCGGACACTTCAAGATGATACTCTCTTTTATCTGTTTTAGACTGAATTTTATTTACATAACCTTTTTTTATTAAATTATTTATTTTATATGTGGCATTCGGCGAAGAAATTCCAATAAAATTTGCAAAAGTTTGCACTGTAGGCTTTTTTAAAGCATAAATTACTTCTACACAAAAAATTTCCACTGCTGTAAGCGTTGCTTCTCGGTTTTCAAAACGAGCAAATATTTTTTTATAAAAAGCTAGTTTAAATTTTGTATATACATTTATAAAATTTTCTTCAAGCAACCGAATTTCACCACCTTTGCATTTTTAATTTTTATCTGCTATCGCAAAAGTAAGCTCTGCTACAACTGCAATTTTACCGTCTACTTTTGCCACGGCTTTTCCAACACCTAAAATGCCTTGGTCTTTTATAATACTACATTCTAATTCTAAAACATCGCCAGGCACAACTTGTTTTTTAAATTTACAAGAATTAATACCACGAAATAGCACTAGTTTGTCTTCATTTCCGTCTTTTGTAAGTATTGCAACTGCTCCAACTTGAGCTAGAGCTTCTACAATTAATACGCCAGGCATAATATGCTGGTCTGGAAAATGTCCACAAAAATGCATTTCATTCGCTGTTACACATTTTATACCTTTTGCAAACTCTCCTGCTTTATAGTCAGTTATTTTATCTACAAGTAAGAAAGGGTATCTATGTGGTATTATTTTTTGTATTTCATTTGAATTTAATTGCATTTTACACCTCGTATTTTTTTAGAACTATTGTTGCATTATGTCCACCAAAACCAAGTGAATTTGAACACGCATATTTTATATCAGCTTTTCTTCCTACGTTTGGAACTATGTCTAAATCGCAATCTTCGTCTTTTTCTTTGTAGTTTATTGTAGGAGGTACAAAACCTTCTTTTAGTGCCATACAGCACACGATAGCTTCGATACCACCACTTGCTCCTAGCAAATGTCCTGTCATAGACTTTGTAGAACTTACCATTAATTTAGAAGTATCACCAAATGCTAGTTTAATAGCTTTTGTTTCGCCTTTGTCATTAAGTGGCGTTGATGTTCCGTGAGCATTTATATAATCTACATCAGATGGTTTTATATTTGCATCATTTAGTGCATTAACCATGCTTTTGCAAGCCCCTTCACCCTCAGGGTGTGGTGCTGTCATATGATATGCATCACAACTTACGCCATATCCTACGATTTCGCATAAAATATTTGCATTTCTTGCTTTTGCATGTTCATATTCTTCTATCAATAATACTCCTGAGCCTTCGCCCATAACAAAACCTGAACGTTCTTTATCAAAAGGTATAGATGCACGATTTTTATCAGTACTTTCGCTTAAAGCACGCAAAGATGTAAAACCACCCATAGCTAACGGTGTTACAGTAGCTTCTGTTCCACCACAAAGCATAACTTCTGCATATCCGTCACGAATATAACGGAATGCATCGCCTACAGCATTTGTGCCACCTGCACAAGCAGTTACAACTGAATTACACATTCCACGGAAACCATGTTTTATAGCAACATTTCCAGATGCCATATTTAAAATAGCCGATGGTATAAAATATGGAGAAACTTTTTCAAAACCACGTTCTAAACCACGTTCGTGTTCATCTGTAATAGTTTTCATTCCACCGATACCAGAAGAAATTATAACTCCACATCTATCTAAATCAACTTTTTCGAGGTCTATACCACTTGTTTTTACAGCTTCATTAGAAGCAATAATTGCAAATGATGTATATCTATCTTGTTTTCTAATTTCTGCTTTTGGAATATGGTCTAAAAAATCTAAATTTTTCACTTCTCCTGCTAGTTTAACACGAAGACCCGTTGTATCATATGCTGTTATTTCATCAATTCCACACACGCCATCTTTTATATTGTTCCAAAAGTCAGATGAATTATTCCCGATAGGAGTCACAGCTCCTACTCCAGTTATCACTACACGTCTTTTCATACTACATCACCATTCCACCGTCAACGTTTATTACTTGACCAGTTATATAATTTGCATTGTCAGACGCTAAAAAGCTAACTAGGTGTGCAACATCTTCTGCCTCGCCAAGTCTTTTTAGTGGTATTCCTGCTTTTTCTATATACTCTTTATCTAAATCTGCTGTCATATCTGTGCTTATAAAACCAGGTGCAACAGCATTTACATTAATATTTCTTGAAGCTAGTTCTTTTGCCATAGATTTAGTCATGCCAATTACCCCTGCTTTACTCGCAGAATAATTAACTTGACCAGCATTACCCATTACACCTACTACGCTCGATACATTTATAATTTTACCATATTTTTGTTTCATCATAATACGATAAACATGTTTCATACAAAGGAAAGTCCCTTTTAAGTTTATGTCTAAAACATCATCATAGTCTTGCTCTGTCATTTTCATTAAAAGATTATCTTTTGTAATTCCAGCATTATTAACTAATATGTCCACACGTCCAAAAACTTCCATGATTTTAGCATACATTTGTTCTACTTCATCATTTGACGATACATCAGCTTTTATAACTAATGTTTTTACGCCAAGTTTTTGACACATTTCTTCAGTTTCTTTTGCTTTTTGTTCGTTTCCAGCATAATTTATAACAACATTTGCTCCATTTTTTGCAAAATCTAAGCAAATTGCTCTGCCAATTCCTCTTGATGCTCCAGTAACTAATGCAATTTTTCCTTTTAGCATTAAGAATCTCCTTTTAAGTGATTTATAGTATCTTCTAATGTTTTAACATCATATACAGCATAAGTTTCTACGCTTTCAGACACTTTTTTAACAAAGCTTGAAAGAACTTTACCACCACCGATTTCGATGAAAGTATCTACGCCTTCTTTTATCATGTATCTAATGCTATCTTCGAAATATACGCTAGATTGTACTTGTTTTACTAATATGTCTTTGATATTATCTTCTGGTGCTTTTTCTTTACCTAAAGAGTTGAATACTACTGGAATTTTCATATCTGAAAAATCTTCTGTAGCAAAACGTTTTTCTAAAGCATCTCCAGCAGGTTTCATAAGTTCTGTATGGAAAGGACCTGATACATTAAGTTTTAATGCACGTCTTGCTCCATATTCGATAGCAAAATCAGCAGCTTTTTGACATGCTTCTGTTTCACCAGCGATAACTAATTGTGCTGGCGAATTATAGTTTGCAATTGATACAACGCCCACTCTGCTCGCTTGTTTACAAGCTTGCTCTAAAAGTTCTCTTGATAAACCTAAAATAGACATCATTTTGCAATCTAAGCCTTTTGATGCAGATTCCATTTCTTTACCACGAAAAGCAACTAAATCTACAGCTTGTTTGTCAGAAAATACACCTGCACAATGTAGTGCTGAATATTCTCCAAGGCTAAGCCCTGCTACCATGTCTGGTTTAACTCCCATGCTATCTAACATATTTGTAATAGCCACTGCAAAAGCCACCATACAAGGTTGAGTATTCACAGTTTTTGAAAGTTCTGCTAAGTTTTCTTCAAAACAAAGTTGTTTAATTTCACCTGTTGGGTCTACAGCGTCAAAAGTTTGTTTAAATACAGGTTGTGTTTCATATAACCCTTTACCCATTTGTTCAAATTGTGAACCTTGCCCTGCGTATAAAAATCCGATTTTCATTTGTTTTCCTCCTTATAATTCAAAAAGTTCATTTATTATATTTTCAACAGACGAGATTTCTTTTATGATATCTACGTCATCGTCACAAAAATAAAGACCTTGCTCATAATTACCGTTTGCAGCTTGTATTAAAGAGTCGGTAATGCAATATGGCGTAATCTTTGGGTTGCATGTGTGTATGCAACCTATGCATTTTTTCGGGTCTATTCGTCCTACTTTATCTAGTTTTTTCAAAAAAGGTGTGTCTAAGGCTCGACCGTCCATTCCAACTGGGCTTTTTATAAGACGAACTTGCTCGTTTGTCGCATCTACATAGATTTTTTTATATTCATAAGTTGCGTCGCATTCTTTAGTTGCTATAAATCTTGTAGCAACTTGAACACCACTTGCACCTAATTTTAATATTTTTTTAACTTTTTCTCGTGTATTTACACTACCTGCAACAAAAATAGGTATTTTTTTAGCATATTTTTCTTCAAAAGGCTTAATTACCTCTTTTACTTCACCTAAAATCGTTTCAAGCGACTGTGCTGTATTATTTATTAAATCGGAGGTTTTAAAACCTAAATGTCCACCTGCTTTTGGACCTTCTATAACAATAAAATCAGCAGTCACTCCGTATTTTTTATCCCACAAACGACTTATCGTTCGTGCAGATTTCGAGCCACTAACGATAGGGGCAATCGCCACATTAGTTCCCTTTACATATTCTGGTAAATTAAGTGGAACACCAGCTCCAGATATTATGCAATCGACTGAATTATCAACAGCAGTTTTTACCATTTTATCAAAGCCTGTCGTTGCAACCATTGCGTTTATTGCAACTAACCCTTTGCCTTTTGCAATATTTTTAGCTTTAATAATTTCTTCTTTCAAAGCCTCCATATTACGTTCTACCGAATTTTCCCAAAAATCTTTTTTTAGGTATCCAGTATTTGCAGTAGAAATTACTCCCATTCCTCCACAAAGTGCGACATGTCCTGCAAGGTTTCCTAAAGACACCCCAACGCCCATTCCACCTTGTATAAGAGGGATTTTAAGTTCTTTGCCTTTAATTTGCATAATTAGCTCCAATTTCTTTAGCTGATTTATTAAATTCGTCCATTATTTCTTCTAAAATTTTGCGAACAGGTTTAATTTCTTTAAGACTTCCTGCTACTTGCCCTGCCATTAAAGAACCCATTTTTATATCACCATCGAAAACTGCTTTTCTAAGTGAACCTAAAGTATAATGCTCAAGCTCCATTTTATCTGTAATAGTTTTTTCCATTTTTACATATTCACGAGCCATATGATTTTTTATAACACGTACTGGAACTCCTACCGAACGCCCTGTTACTATTGTGCTTGTATCTTTTGCTTTTATAACTTGCTGTTTATAATTATCGTGTATCGGACATTCCTCAGACACTAAAAGACAAGTACCAACTTGAGCACCAATTGCACCTAATGCAACACTAGCTAAAAGCTGTTTGCCACTTGCAATGCCTCCCGCTGCGATAACTGGAATAGATACTGCACTGCACACTTGTGGCAAAAGTGCCATTGTTGTAAGTTCGCCTACGTGTCCACCACTCTCTGTACCCTCTGCGATAACTGCATCTGCACCATTTTTTTCCATTAATTTTGCAAGTGCCACGCTCGGAACTACAGGTATTACTATAATTCCTGCTTTTTTCCAGTCTTCCATGTATTTTGCAGGATTTCCAGCACCAGTTGTTACAATTTTTATACCTTCTTCTATAGTTAATTTTACACAATTATCTACATCAGGGTTTAAAAGCATAATATTAACCCCAAAAGGTTTATCCGTTAACTTTTTGCATTCTTCAATTTCTTTTTTTAGTTGCGTTGCATTCATTCCACCCATGCCGATTAGTCCTAGTCCACCAGCATTTGATACATCAGCTGCAAATTTACCCGTTGCGATATTTGCCATACCACCTTGTATTATAGGAAATTCTATATTTAACATTTCTTTTAATTTCATTTTTTTCTCCTACCACGTAAGCAAAGTTGCACCATAAGCAAGCCCTGAGCCAAAACCTATGCACATAACTTTATCATTTTTTTTCAATAAACCTTGCTTATTCATTTCGTCTAAAGCTATTGGTATACTAGCACTTGATGTATTTCCATATTTATCTAAATTTACAAAGAATTTTTTTGCATCTAAAGATAGTTTTTTATAAGCACGAGCAATAATTCTCTCATTTGCTTGATGACACACGATATAGTCTATATCATCGCCGGTAAGTTTTGTTTTTTCTAGCATATTTGTAATGCAGTTTACTACAGTATTTACAGCAAATGTAAATACCTCGCCACCGTCCATATATAATTTATGGTTGTCTTTTGCACTACATAATATAGTTGTATCGTTACCACGACAACCAAATAAAAATTCGTCATCTTGCTCACCATCGCAAAGGTCCATTATAACACCACCTGCACCATCTCCAAACAAAATACAAGTATTTCTATCTTCAAAATTAAGATGCTGTGAAATTTTTTCACTACCTATAACGATAGCTTTTTTTGTTGGGTTTTGTAAAAGCAAACCTTTAGCGATTTGTAAACCATATACAAATCCACTACACGCTGCATTAAAATCAAAAGTTAAAACATCTTCTAAAAGCTCTAGATTTTTATGTACAACGCACGCTACAGATGGTGTAAAATTATCTGGTGTAAACGTTGCAACAATCAATGCTCCGATTTCTTCTTTTGCAATTTTGCCTTTTTCTATAAGTTGTTTTGCTACTTGCGTTGCCATATCAGCATTACTTTGGTTTTCTGCAAAACGTCTTGTTTTTATACCTGTGCGTGTTGTAATCCACTCGTCGCTAGTTTCTACTATTGATTCCATATACTCATTTGTAATTATTTTTTCTGGCAAATAACTGCTAGTTTCTATTATATTTATCTTTTTCATTGGCTTTCCTCTTGAATTTCACACACTTTACCCATTACACGAAATTTTTCATATCTCATTTGTTTAATGGCATTTTTATTTAGTTTTGATATTTTTAAAAGTTTTGAAAGTTGTGTGTCAATTATTTTATCTAGTGACTTCATAACTTTTTCTTCATTTTCGATTAAATTCCCAACGCCTTCAGATACAATATAATCGCAAACACCTAGTTTTTTAAGGTCTAATGCTGTTAATTTTAAATATTCGCAAGCTTCGTCTTTGCGAGATGCATCTTTCCATAAAATACTCGCAAAACCTTCTGGTGAAAGTATGGAATATACTGAATTTTCCAGCATTATTATAGTATTTGCAACCCCTAAAGCTAAAGCACCACCCGAGCCACCTTCTCCAATTATTATAGCAATTACTGGCACATTCAAACTAGAAAACAAAGCTAAACACTGAGCTATAGCTTCTCCTTGACCATTTTTTTCTGCCTCTATACCAGGAAAAGCACCTGGTGTATCTATAAATGTTATAATCGGTCTATTAAATTTTTCTGCTTGACGAGCTAGTCTTTGAACTTTTCTATATCCAGATGGATTTGGCATACCAAAATTGTATTTGATATTTTCATCTAGCGTTTTACCTTTTAAGTGACCTATTACAGTGACAGGTTTATCATGAAATTTTGCAATACCACCGATAATGCTTCTATCATCATCTGATAATCTATCTCCACGCTGTTCTAAAAAATTTGTAAACAAAGCGTCTATAAAATCCTTAGAATTAGGACGTTTATTGTGACGTGCAATATATACTCTGTCGCTCGCTGTTAATGTTTTATAAGCATCTTTCATAAGTGCCTCTTTCTTTTTGCGAAGTTTTTGAGCAATTAATTTATCAGTACCTTTTTCAGATTTTTCAAGTTCAATGAGCTGTTCTTCAATTTCCTTAATGTTTTGTTCTACTTCTCGAATCAAGTGACACCTCCTTATATCCATGTAGCGAAAGTACTTTGTAAAGTGTTTCTTTCATTTCTCGTCTAGTTACTATTTGGTCTACAAAGCCATTTTCTAGCAAATATTCTGAACGTTGAAATCCCTCTGGCAAAGTTTGTTTTATAGTTTGTTCTATAACACGAGGACCTGCAAATCCTATCAAAGCTTTTGGTTTTGCTAAAGTTATATCTGCAAGACTTGCAAAACTCGCTGTAACTCCACCTGTTGTAGGGTTTGTTAAAACAGAAATATACAAAAGCCCTGCATCGCTATGTCTTTGTATCGCACTAGAAGTTTTTGCCATTTGCATAAGCGAAATAATTCCCTCTTGCATTCTCGCTCCACCACTTGCACAAAAAATTACTAAAGGAAGTTTTTTTGCCGTAGCATATTCAACTAAACGTGTTATTTTTTCGCCAACAACAGAACCCATACTCCCCATTAAAAAGCTAGTATCCATAACACAAATTGCAGTTGTAATTCCAACAATATTCCCAACACCTGTTATAACAGCATCTGTAAGATTCGTTTTTTCTTGCAAATCCTTGATTTTTTCATCATAATTTGGAAAATCTATATGATTTATCGAAGATAGTTTTTTATTAAGTTCTCTAAAAGTTCCGTCGTCTATAATATCGTTTATACGTTGTTTTGCTTTTAGTGGAAAAAACTTATCACATTTTGGACAAAAATTTCCATTTTTATCAAATACATTTTCCTCTATAGATGTGTCACAAGCAGGACACTTAACGTATATATTTTCACTTTCTTGTGTGAAGCGAGTAGGCTTTAATTTTTTAAATTTTTCTAGTTCTTCACGACGTTTTTTAAAAGGATTCATTTATTTTTTCTCCTGTGAAAGTTTATGTTTTATTTCAAAAAATTTATCAAAGTTTTCTTCGATAAAACCTGTGTGATAATCGCCTTTTAAAAAAGTTTGATTATACATCACAAAATGTTGTAACTCAGCATTTGTAGTAAATCCGTCTATTATAAGTTCCTCTAAGCATCGACGCATTTTTCGTATCGCCGAAAGTCTTGTTGGAGCTTTAACTATTATTTTTGCAACCATTGAATCATAGTATGGACTTGGCGTATATCCTTGATAAAGTGCTGAATCTACACGTACTCCGTTTCCATTTGGCATATGCAAAAATTTTATTTCTCCAATACTTGGTGCAAAATTTTCCCATGGGTTTTCTGCGTTTATTCTACACTCGATAGCATGACCTGAAAAAGTTATATCTTCTTGTTTGTGTTGAAGTTTTAACCCAGCACTTACACGTATTTGCTCTTTTATAAGGTCTATCTCTGTTATCATTTCTGTTACAGGGTGTTCTACTTGAATACGAGTGTTCATTTCTATAAAATAATAATTGCCGTCACTATCAAGTACAAATTCGATAGTTCCTGCATTTGTATAATTTGCAGCTTTTGTAGCTTTTATAGCATCTTGTGCCATTTTTTCACGAAGCTCAGGATTTAGGCTTTTTGATGGTGATTCTTCAATCATTTTTTGATTTCTTCTTTGAACAGAGCAATCTCTCTCTCCTAAGTGAATTACATTTCCAAATTCATCTGCAAGCACTTGGAATTCGATATGTTTTGGATTTATTATTAGTTTTTCTATATACATTTCGTCAGAAGCAAAACACGCTACTGACTCTGCTTTTGCATTTTCAAATTCTTTTAAAAAATCTTTTTTGTCAAAAACTTTTCTCATACCTCTACCACCACCACCAGCAGAAGCTTTTATCAATACAGGATAGCCAATTTCATCAGCTATTTTTATTCCTTCGTTTCCATCTCTAAGGCTACCATTTGAGCCAGGAACTACAGGCACGCCACTTTTTATCATAAGTTCACGTGCAGCTGATTTATTGCCCATTTTATCTATAACATCAGCACTCGGACCTATAAATTTTATATTATTTCTTGCACAAATACGAGCAAAGTCGCTATTTTCAGACAAAAAACCAAACGCTGGGTGAATTGCATCACACCCTGTAAGTATTGCTGTAGAAATTATATTTTTCATATTAAGATAGCTATCTGTAGCTTTTTCAGAGCCTATACAAACAGCCTCTCCTGCTAAACTTACATGCAAAGCTTCTTTGTCTGCCGTTGAGTATACTGCAACAGTTTCTATACCCATTTCACGACATGTACGCAAAATCCTTAGTGCTATTTCTGAGCGATTTGCTATGAGAATTTTTTTAAACATATTTAGTCCTCAATTTGCATTAAAATATCATCAAAAGCTACCATTTGCTCGTTTTTAGCAATAATTTTTGCTATTACACCATCAGCTGGAGCTTTTATTTCACTCATAACTTTCATAGCTTCTATAAGAGCTACTACTTGCCCTTTTGAAACTTTGTCGCCCTCTTTTACAAAAGGTTCGTTATCTGGAGATGGTGCTGAGTAAAACACACCAACAACAGGGGATTTAACGTTTATATAATCATCTAAAACTGGTTCGCTTACATTTTCTAAAACCTGAATTTTAGGGGTATTTGCAACACTAGTTGTAATTTCTCTTTTTATTTTTATATGCGAATTTCCATCATCAAACTCTAAAAAACTAAGACTGCTTTTTTCGAAAATTTGTATGATTTCTTTTATATTTTTTACTTCCATAATTCTCCTTGACTTTGAGGTATTTTTGAGTAAAACCTTCATTTGAGTCACAAACGAAGGTTTTATTATCATTATTCTTTTGGAATTAAATGGTTTACAATATCGCCTACTGTAACAAAATCTTTTAAAACATCATCTGGAATTGCCACTCCAAATGTTTCTTCAATAGCCATATTTAATTCTACAGCGTCTAAAGAATCAGCTCCAAGGTCATCTTGTAAGCTTGCTTCCATAGTTACATCATCAGCATCACAGCTAATTGTATCTACAATTACGTCACGGATTTCTTCAAAAGTCATAATTTTTTACCTCACTAAAATTTTATTCTTATATATGATACTATATTTTAACTTATATGTCAATAATTTATCTAAATTTTTTTAACTAGTTTTGATTAATTTTCAGTTTTTTATAATAAAATTAAAATTCGCATAAAACTTCTTTAGTATATTATGTTTTATTTCACAAAGTTTTATGTATTCATTTTGTGCAATTATACAGTTATATTTATAAATATACAAAAGTTGGTATATTTACTTGCTTTTTTTCATTTTATAGTTTAATATATGTATATACAAATTATTTTAAAAGGCAGGCTTATAATGTATACTATATTTATTGACGGAAAAGAAGGCACTACAGGACTTCAAATTTTCGAGCGTTTTCGTGATAGAAAAGACCTCGAAATTATTACAATACCTAAGCATCTTAGAAAAGACGCAACAGAAAAGAAAAAACTTTTAAACAATGCAGATTTCGTTTTTTTATGCTTACCTGATACATCTGCTATCGAGAGTGTTTCGCTAATAGAAAACCCATCTGTGCGAGTTATAGACGCATCTACTGCACACAGAACAAATCCAAACTGGGACTACGGTTTTCCAGAACTTTCTGCAAAACATCGTGAAAATATTTCAAAATCAAACAGAGTTGCAAACCCTGGTTGCTATGCAAGTGGATTTATTTCTTTGTGCTACCCACTTGTTTCAAACAATGTTATATCGAAAGATTTAGCTTTAACAAGCTACGGTATTAGTGGTTACAGTGGTGGTGGAAAAAATATAATTTCTGAATATCAAGAAACTCCAGAAAATTATACATCACCTAGATTTTACGCACTTTCGCAACAACATAAACATCTTCCAGAGATGAAATTAATTTCAGGGCTTAATTTTTCGCCTATGTTCAATCCTATTGTAGATGATTTTTATAATGGTATGATGGTGAATATCCCTATTTGCACAAGACTTTTAGATAAAAAAATTACTGCAAAAAATCTACACGAAATTTTTTCTAAACATTATGATGGTCAAAATTTCGTTCGTGTTATGCCTTTTGTAGAAAACCCTACAGAGTTTTTAGACACAAACACTCTAGCAAATTCCAACAATATGGAAATTTATATACACGGTTCTGATGAGCATATTCTACTAAGTTCAAGATTTGATAATCTTGGAAAAGGTGCTTCTGGTTCTGCTGTTCAATGTATGAATATCATGATGGGAATTGACGAAACAACTGGTTTGTAGTAAAATAGACTTAATAAAATTTATAGTGAGGTAAAATTATGGTTATTAAATTCGATGGATACGAAATTATAGACGGTGGTGTATGTGCACCACAAGGTTTTTTAGCACAAGGTGTTCACTGTGGTTTGCGTTCAGACAAAACACGTAACGACCTAGCTTTAATCTACAGCGAAATCCCTTGTAGCACAGCTGGAGTATATACTTTAAACAAAGTCAAAGGTGCTCCTGTTGTTATCACGCAAAAACACTTAGAAAACGGTGTTGCACGAGCTATTATCGTTAATAGTGGTAACGCAAACACTTGTAATATAGACGGAGAAGAAAAAGCTCTTCGTATGTGCGAACTTGCATCAAAAGAACTAAATATTCCTGTAGACGAAGTTTTAGTTGCATCAACTGGAATAATTGGGCATATTTTACCAATAGAGCCTATTGAAAACTCTATTGAAAATCTTGCAAAAACGCTATCTCGTGATGGCAATGACAACGCATGCGACGCTATTTTAACAACAGATTTAACCAAAAAAACTTATGCTGTAACTTTTGACATAAACGGTCATAAATGTGTTATCGGTGGTATTGCAAAAGGCAGTGGTATGATACACCCTAATATGGCAACTATGCTAAGTTTTATAACAACAGATGTTTCTATTGAAAAAACATTACTTTCAAAAACACTAAAAGCTATTGCAGATGATACTTTTAACATGGTTTCTGTAGATGGTGATACTTCTACAAACGATACTGTTATTGTAATGTCAAACGGCAAAGCTGGTAATGACATGATTGTTCGTGAAGATACTGAGGCATATCAAATTTTCTACCAAGGATTATATGCTGTTTTAATGAATTTATCTCGTGAAATCGCACAAGATGGTGAGGGTGCTACAAAACTTTTAGAGTGTACTGTAAACAACGCTTGCGACACTGCTACTGCTAAAATTGTTGCAAAATCTGTTATCACTTCTAGTTTGTTCAAAAGTGCTATGTTTGGACAAGATGCAAACTGGGGCAGAATTTTATGTGCTATAGGCTATGCTAATGCAGATTTTGATATTAATTTAATCAGCGTAGATCTAAAATCAGAATTTGGAACTATTAATGTATGTCAAAACGGTAGAGGTGTAGAATTTTCACACGCTGACGCTTTAGAAGTATTAAAAGCTTCAGAAGTTACCGTGGAAATTAATATGCACGACGGAACTGCTACTGCTACTGCTTGGGGTTGCGACCTAACATATGATTATGTGAAAATAAACGCAGACTACCACACCTAAGGAGAATTTATAAATGATAAATGATACTATTCGCTCTGAAATTTTAATAGACGCACTACCTTACATACAAAAATATCGCAATAAAATTGTTGTTATAAAATACGGTGGCAACGCTATGATAAACGAAGACCTAAAATTTGCTGTAATGCGTGATTTAGTTATGCTACAAATGATTGGCATAAAAGTAGTTTTGGTTCATGGTGGTGGTCCTGAAATTAACAATATGCTTAAAAAAATCAATAAGCAATCTGAATTTGTAAATGGCTTACGTTATACAGACGAAGAAACTATGGAAATAGTTCAAATGGTTTTATGTGGTAAAATAAATAAAGATTTAGTTGCTCTTTTGCAAAATAACGGTGGCAAGGCTCTTGGTTTTTGTGGAACAGATGGTGGAATGCTTAAAGCTACAAAATTGCAAACTGAACAAGATTTAGGATTAGTCGGAGAAATTACATCTGTAAACACAGAGGCTATACACATGGCTTTAGATAACGGTTTTATACCTGTTATTTCTTCTGTTGCTATGGACGATGACTCTAATACTTATAATATAAATGCTGATATTGGTGCTTCAAAAATAGCCTCGGCTCTTGGTGCTGTAAACTTTATTTTAATGACAGATATTGCAGGTGTGCTAAGCGATAAAAATAATCCATCTACTTTAATTCCTGAAATATGCCTAAACGAAGTTCCAAAGCTTATGAAAGATGGAGTTTTAGCAGGTGGAATGATTCCAAAAGTTGAATGTTGCGTTGATGCTATTAGGCGTGGTGTTAAATCGTCGTGCATTATAGACGGACGAATAAAACACTCTATACTAATAGAAATGCTAACAAACCAAGGAATAGGAACACTATTTCGTTATTAAAGGAGAAAATTATGAACTATAAAGAGTTAGATACTAAATATATCGCAAATACATATAAAAGACAAGATGTTGTAATTGTAGAAGGTACATCTTCTACTGCAACTGACATAGACGGCAAAAAATATATTGATTTTACAAGTGGTATCGGCGTAAATTCACTTGGTTTTTCAAATGAAGCATGGGCAAATGCTGTATCATCTCAAGCACACAAAATGCAACACGTTTCAAACTTATACTATACTACACCGTGTATAGAACTTGCTGAGATGCTTTGTAAAAAAACTGGATTTAAAAAAGCTTTTTTTGCGAATTCTGGTGCAGAAGCAAACGAAGGAGCTATTAAAGTTGCTAGAAAATATAGCTTTGAAAAATATGGCGAAGATAGATATAAAATTTTAACACTTCAAAATTCTTTTCACGGTAGAACAATTACAACGCTAAAAGCTACAGGGCAAGATTTTTTTCACAATTACTTCTTCCCTTTTACAGATGGTTTTGAATATGCCCCTGCAAATGATATAGACGCATCTATTAACGCACTTAAACAAGGTGGATTTTGTGCTGTTATAGTAGAACTTGTTCAAGGCGAAGGTGGAGTTATATCTTTAGATAAAAAATTTATAAATTCCCTCTTTAATTATTGTAAAGAAAATGATATACTATTTATGGTAGACGAAGTTCAAACTGGTATCGGTAGAACTGGAACACTGCTAGCTTGCGAGCAATTTGACATAACGCCTGACGTTGTAACTCTTGCAAAAGGGCTAGGTGGTGGACTTCCTATAGGTTCATTCTTATTACACGAAACTACGGAAAATGTACTTAAATATTCTGACCACGGTACTACTTTTGGTGGAAACCCTGTTGTATGTGCTGGTGCTAAAGTTGTTTTAGAATCACTTGATATGCAAGATATTGCAGAAAAAGGCGAGTATTTTAGAAAAGAACTTGCACAAATTGGCTCTATAGAAAGCGTAACTGGTCTTGGAATGATGATAGGTTTAAAACCTAAAGAAAAAGATGTTCCTACTATTTTAAACGAATGTTTAGAAAAAGGACTTATCGTGCTTTCTGCAAAAGATAAAGTTCGTTTACTTCCACCTCTTAATATTTCGTATGATGAAATTAACGAGGGGTTAGCTATTTTAAAAACCGTTTTAGGTTAAATTATAAATAATTATAAAAAATTTCGGAGGAAAAATTATGTCAACAATTAAAAAAGTCGTATTAGCTTATTCAGGTGGACTAGACACATCTATTATAATCCCATGGCTAAAAGAAAATTATGATAATTGCGAAGTTATCGCAGTATCTGGCGACGTAGGTCAAGGAACAGAACTTGATGGATTAGAAGAAAAAGCAAAAGCTACAGGTGCTTCTAAACTTTATGTAGCAGACCTTAAAGAAGAATTTGTAGACGAATATATCATTCCTACTATGCAAGCTGGTGCAACTTATGAAAATTACCTACTAGGAACGTCTTTCGCACGTCCTATTATCGCAAAACGCATTGTAGAAATTGCAATAGCAGAAGGTGCAGACGCTATTTGTCATGGTTGTACTGGTAAAGGTAACGACCAAGTTCGTTTTGAGCTTGCTATAAAAGCTTTCGCTCCTGATATGAAAATTATTGCTCCTTGGAGAATTTGGGATATTAAATCTCGTGAAGAAGCTATCGAATTTGCAGAAGCTCGTAATGTTCCTTTAAAAATAAACAGAGAAACAAACTACTCTAAAGATAAAAACCTATGGCATTTAAGCCACGAAGGTTTAGACCTTGAAAGCACAGAAAACGAACCACAATACGAAAAAGATGGTTTCCTTGAAATGGGCATTTCGCCTATCAATGCACCAGATGCTCCTACTTACATAACTTTAGACTTTGAAAAAGGTGTTCCTACATCTTTAGATGGCAAAAAAATGAAACCTATCGACATTATCTATGCACTAAATGAAATTGGTGGTAAAAATGGTATCGGTATTTTAGATGTTGTAGAAAATCGTCTTGTAGGTATGAAATGTCGTGGCGTTTATGAAACTCCAGGTGGAACTATTTTATACAAAGCACACGAAGTTTTAGAAACTATCACTTTAGATAAAATGACTTCTCACGAAAAAGCAAAACTTGCTATAACTTTTGGCGAACTAGTTTACAATGGTCAATGGTATACACCTTTACGTGAGGCTCTTTCTGCTTTTGTAACAAGCACTCAACAAAATGTTACTGGTCAAGTAAAATTAAAACTTTACAAAGGAAATATGATAATCGCATCAGTTTCTTCTCCGTTTTCTCTATATTCTGAAGATATTGCTACTTTTGAAGAAAGCGACTACAACCAAGCAGACGCAGAAGGCTTTATCAATCTTTATGGCTTACCTATCAAAGTTCAAGCTATGTTAAAACAAGGAAAACTTAAAAAATAGGAGAAAACTTATGAAATTATGGGCAGGTAGATTTCAAAAAGAAACAGATAGCCTTGTAAACGATTTTAATTCATCAATTCAATTCGACGCAAGACTTTATAAACAAGATATTCAAGGCTCTATTGCACACGCAAAAATGCTTGGCAAACAAAAAATTATAAGCGAAGATGATGTTACATCAATAATTGATGGCTTAAATGTCATTTTAAAAGAAATCGAAGATGGAACGCTTGAATTTTCACTAGACCAAGAAGATATTCACATGAATATCGAGTCTATTTTAACAAATAACATCGGCGACGCTGGAAAAAGACTGCACACTGGCAGAAGTAGAAATGACCAAGTGGCTCTCGACACAAAACTTTACGTAAAAGAAGAAATTCCATCTTTTATAAGTGATTTAGTAGAGCTTTTAAAGGTTTTAGTTAAACTATCTAACGAAAATTTAACTAGCATTATGCCTGCTTATACTCATCTACAGCGTGCACAGCCATCAACTTTTGCACATTATATGATGGCTTATGCAAATATGTTTAAACGTGATATTACACGTTTAGAAGATTGCCTTAGCCGTTTAGACGAATGTCCTTTAGGTGCAGGTGCTTTATGTACTACAACGCACCCACTAGACCGTTTTGATACAGCTTTAGCTTTAGGCTTTTCAAAACCTACTGATAATTCACTAGATTCTGTGTCTGATAGAGATTACGCTATAGAACTTTTAGCTGATTTTTCGATTTTGATGATGCATTTATCAAGATTTTCTGAAGAAATTATTTTTTGGTGCTCGCATGAGTTTAAATTCATCGAGCTAGATGATGCTTATTCTACAGGTTCATCTATCATGCCACAAAAGAAAAATCCTGACGTTGCAGAGCTTGTTCGTGGTAAAACAGGCAGAGTTTATGGCTCTCTTATTTCGTTTTTAACTATGATGAAAGGCTTGCCTCTTGCTTATAATAAAGACATGCAAGAAGATAAAGAAGCACTTTTTGACGCAATGGATACAATAAAACTTTGTGTTCCTGTGTTTACTGCAATGCTTGACACTATAATAGTTAAAAAAGATAATATGCTAGATGCCTCAAATGGTGGATTTATAAACGCAACTGACTGTGCAGACTATCTTGCAAAAAAAGGTTTACCTTTCCGTGAAGCATATATGATAGTCGGAAACTTAGTTTCTACTTGTATTTCAAAAGGCAAAACACTAGATACTTTAACATTAAATGAATATAAAGAATTATCTAATGTTTTTGAAGAAGATATTTTTACAGCAATAAACCTTACAACTTGTGTAAACGAAAGAAAAGTTTACGGTGGTCCTGCAGTTGAGGCTGTTAAAGTACAAATAAACAATATTCAAGAATTTATTAAACTAAGGGGGTAAAATATTAATGACAGACTTGCTTTCTATGCTAGATTTAAGCACCGAAGATATTACTAAAATATTAAATACTGCTGACGAGCTAAAAAATAATCAAAAAATGGGTATCCCTCATAAGCACCTAGACGGAAAAACTATTGCTATGATTTTTGAAAAAAATTCTACAAGAACTAGAGTTTCTTTCGAAACAGGTATGTTTCAACTAGGTGGTCATGCTTTATTTTTATCAAGTGGCGAAAGTCAAATCGGCAGAGGCGAACCTATAGAAGACACTGCTCGAGTTTTATCTCGTTATAACGATGGAATTATGATTAGAACTTTTTCGCAAGAACTTGTAGAAAAACTTGCAGAATATGCAACTATTCCTGTTATAAATGGACTAACAGATTTTTCTCACCCTTGCCAAGTATTAGCCGACCTTATGACTATTCGTGAGCATAAATCAACTTTAAAAGGACTAAAATTATGCTACATAGGCGATGGAAATAACATGGCAAATTCACTTATCGTAGGTGGTTTAAAAACTGGAATGAACGTATCTGTTGCATGTCCTAAAGGATACGAGCCTGATTTTAGAGTTTTAAACTTTGCAACAAGTGAACATGATTTCCGTTTCAATTTATATCAAAAACCTATAGATGCTGTAAAAGATGCTGATGTTGTTATCACTGATGTTTTTACTTCTATGGGTCAAGAGAAAGAAACAGAAATTCGTGCAAAAGCATTCGCAGGATACCAAGTTAATAAAGAATTACTTGCTCTTGCAAATCCAGACTGCATGGTTCTTCACTGTTTGCCTGCACACAGAGAAGAAGAAATTACTACAAGCGTTTTTGAAAAACATTCAAATGAAATTTTCGACGAAGCTGAAAATCGTTTACATGTTCAAAAAGCTATTATGTACTTACTTATGAAATAAAATTACTGTGGCTATAACAAACACGTTATAGCCATATTATTTAGGAGAAAAATATGAATTGTGCTATATTTGATATGGACGGGCTACTTGTGGACACAGAAATCTTATATGTTTACGCTTTTAAAGAAGTTTGCGAAATAATGGGAGATGAATACGACGAGGAGCTTTTTAAAACTTGTATTGGTACTACAAAAAAAACTCAAGAAGGCATCTTAAAAAAACATTTTGGAGATGACTATGATTTTGAACGCAGTAACATGCTAACAAATTCTGTTATAGATAGATATACAGACGAGGGAAACCTCTTTTTAAAAAAAGGTGTAGAAGAAATTTTACAAATGTTTAAATCAAAGGGTTTTAAACTTGCTGTTGCGTCATCAAATTCTTCGCAAAAAGTTTTTCGTGCTTTAGATATAACAGGTATAAAGCATTATTTTGATGAAATCTTAACAGGCGATATGGTTACAAATGGTAAACCAGACCCTGAAATATTTTTAAAAGCTTGCAAAAAACTAGGTTCTACCCCTTCAAAATCATATGTTTTTGAAGACTCTTTTAATGGTGTACGTGCTGGTTTTGCTGGTGGTTTTTACACAGTAATGGTTCCAGATTTAATTCCACCAGATGACGAAATGATTCAAAAAAGTAATGAAATTATAAAAAGTTTGTCTGATTTTTCAATAAAATAAAAAATATAGGTTATACTATAGATATTCTCTCCCTTACATATCACATATAAAGGGGATTTTTATGAAAAATAACAAAACAGCAAAATTTTTAAACATAATCGAAACTGTAGGAAATAAATTACCTCACCCTGCTACTTTATTTTTAATTTTTAGCATAATAGTTGTAATATTTTCTACTGTAGGATATTTTTTAAATTGGCAAACTACCTATACAGGTATAGTTGCTTCTGATACAAACGGTTACATCTCTAGTGATATAACCGTTTTTGTTATGCCCATTTTGTCAAACGAAGGTTTAATCTACTTTTTTTCAAATTTCACAACAAATTTCACAAGTTTTGCACCTTTAGGTACTGTTTTAGTTGCAATTGTAGGTATAGGAATAGCAGAGCGAACAGGTTTGATTTCTGTTGTACTTAGAAAAATTGTTTTAAGCACTCCGTCGCAATTTGTAACTTCTGTAATAGTTTTTTTAGGTGTTATCTCAAATACTGCGTCTGACGCTGGTTATATCGTTCTTCCACCTCTTGCAGGACTTATTTTTCTATCACTAAAACGTCACCCTATCGCAGGTATTTCTGCATCTTTTGCAGGTGTTTCTGGTGGTTTTTCTGCAAATTTACTAATAAGCACGCTTGACCCACTTCTAGCAGGTTTTACCGAGGAGGCATCTCACATCATAGAGCCTAACTACGTAGTTTCTGCTGGTGCTAACTATATTTTCATGGCTTTTTCTACTTTTTTAATAACTATCGTCGGCACTTTAGTCACTGAAAAAATCATCGAACCTCGTCTTGGTTCATATAAAGGCGATGAGAAAATCGAATTTGAGCATATAACCGAAACCGAGCTACGTGCATTAAAATTCGCAGGTTTTACGCTTATTTTCGTTGTATTTTTCGTAGTTTTTCTGTGGTTTATTCTAGGGCAAAGCATTTTTTTAGGAAAAGGTATCGTTCCCATAATCGCATTAATTTTCGCCGTCCCCTCGTTAGTCTATGGAAAATTTACAAATAAAATTAAAAATGATACCGATGTTATGGCTATGATTTCGGAGTCTTTTTCTTCTATGGGTAGCTATCTTGTTTTAGTTTTTTTCGCTAGTCAATTTATAAATTTGTTCAATTATTCAAATTTAGGTACATTTATTGCAGTTTTCGGTTCGAATTTTCTGTCAAAAATAAATGCACCACCTCTTGTTTTGCTTATAATTTTCATTTTTTCAGTTGCTATAATAAATCTTTTCATGGGGTCATCTTCTGCAAAATGGGCAATACTTGCACCGATTTTTGTACCAATGCTTATGAAACTCGGCACTTCTCCTGAGGCGACACAGCTCGCTTATCGTATTGGCGATTCTAGCACAAATTTGATTTCGCCTCTCATGTCATACTTCTCAATGATGGTAATTTTTATTCAAAAATATGACAAAAAAGCCTCAATTGGAACTTTAATTTCTACAATGCTCCCCTACTCTATAGCTTTTATTCTGTCGTGGACTTGTATGCTTATTTTTTGGGTTATTTTTGACCTACCGATAGGCTTTGGTGCTAAAATTTTCTTATGGTAATTTTTGGTATATATTTACAAAAAAGCTTGCTTTAAAGTAAACATTATGATATAATACCTATAATTAACACGATATTTATGAGGTACTATATGCAATTTTTAAATAAATTTTTTAAAATTCAAGAAAATAACAGTACTATAAAAACAGAGATTTATGCTGGTATTACGACATTTGTAACAATGTCATATGTAATTTTTGTAAACCCTACTCTTATAAGTCAAGGAAATATGCAAATTTATAACGGTGTTTTCTTTGCAACGTGTATTTCTGCAGCTATCGGTACTTTACTCATGGCTTTTGTTGCAAATCTTCCTTTTGCACAAGCTCCCGGAATGGGGCTAAACGCCTTTTTTGCTTATACAACTATGCCAACACTAGCTTTGCTTATACAACTATGCCAACACTAGCTTTGCTTGTACAACTATGCCAACACTAGCTTTGCTTA
>JAWXUO010000079.1:0-4431 GCA_044426355.1 Clostridia bacterium
GATTACAACTTCTATTAAGCTACTAGCTACATCAATTCCGATAGCATAACCAACACTAACCAATTCATATTCTAATGAAATTTCTAACCATAAACCTAGATTTTCATTACCTAACTTTTCGTTTTCGATAGTAGTATCAGGATTCGTTGTATACACGTCTAGTGTAACAGCAACTTCATCGCCTGGAGCAAGTGTTATATTACTAGCAATTTTATCAACATTACCTACTGCAAGAACAGGTGTCCCAACAGTTATATCAACATGTGAATTTCTTCCTGCTTCTGGCATTACCACTTCTGTTGTGATATTTTTATCTAAAAATACTAAAACTGTTTGAATGGTAGTATCAGTGCCGTTATTATAAGTTGCAACTAAATTGTATATACCCTCTAGTATGCCTGTAAATCTAAATTCACCAT
Source organism: Clostridia bacterium (assembly GCA_044426355.1). Lineage (GTDB taxonomy): Bacteria > Bacillota > Clostridia > Oscillospirales > Butyricicoccaceae > CAYJLC01. The sequence continues at coordinate 420 of JAWXUO010000079.1, forward strand.
CAGATAGTGTTGTTTGTGTAGACCCTATTTGCTCACCTTTTTGGAACAAGTCTACATCAGCACCTCCTAGAGGGTTGTTTCCGTCGCTATCTTTAATAATCCCTTCAATATCAAATTCTTCAAGTACGATAATTTGAATTGTTGTAGAAAGTTCGTCATATTCCACAGTTATAGTATGCGTGCCTCGAACTAAATCCCCTGATCCGTCTACTGCACTTGGAGGTACTGTAAAGGTTGCATCACCAGAATTTAAATATACGTATTTGTCATCTTCTTGCTTTATTATAACATCAAAATCATTTTCGTTAAATTTTTCTCCAACAATATAAATATTGTCTTTGCCCGATGCTACATCTACTGTAATGTTTGCAGGAATTGTATCTGTATATGCATCTAAACCAGTTTTCAAAGTAGCTTTGTATACATCAATTGCATCTCGTTGGTCTTGTGTTAAATTATTATACCATGTTTGTACATTACGAATATCATCAAAAGTTAGAGTACTGTTTAATTTTTTAGTGTCTAAACCATTTATATAAGTTTCAAAATCTTTCGGCGTACTATCTATTGTGAAAGTTGTAGTAGGCAGTGGAGTTGGTAATGTATAATTACCAGCGTCATTACCTAAAAGTGTACTTGCTTCTGCTGTGTGTGAACCTACATCTGTTACATATATCGTTACATCATCGTCCTTGATTTTATTCGATACTGTAGCTGTTGGTGCTTGTGGTGAACCTGTGTAATAAAGTTCTGTATTAGTCCACTCTACCGAAACTTCAAGAGGGACGATAGTAAATGTCCAGCTATCTGCTAAACTTAAAATATCGTTATAGTTGTTGTCGCCCGTTACCGATACAGTTACTTCGTAAGTTCCTACATCGGTCGGTGGTGTCGTACTGCTATAACTAGGACTTGAACTTGTATAAGTTAGCGTTATTTTGCCACCACCTACAATATTAGCATTTGTAACGGTTGCCGATTTTTCATTGCCATCATAAGTTAAATCACTTGGAGCAGTAAAAGAAAAATCACTTGCACTTAACGTAGCTTTTGTTATAGTAAATGTTTTCGTTACAGTTCCACCGTAGTTTCCTATACCTGTAATAGTTACTGTAACCGTATCGCCTGCTTGAGTTTCTGTAGAATAACTTACTTCATAATCTACATCAACTGTTAAAACAGAACCATCTGTTACGATAACCGTTGTTTCTAGAGTAGAACCAGTGTATTCTTCATCTTGTATACCAGTTACCATGCTATCAATTAGAGATGTCGCTAATTTTAGAACATTAGTTGTAGTGTCTAAAATAATCGCTCTTGAGCCATCATCATAGAAAAACTTTTCATTGTCTGTTGTTTGCAATGTATATCCATCACTAGAAACAACTGTTGTTCCAGCAGTAGTTGTAGCAGAAGTTATACCTACTAAGCTACTTCCTATTAACGCTCCTGATAATTGAATGTTTTTCTTATTAGTTAGATATACATTATCAGGATTTGAATTGCTCGTGTTTCCAGAAATAATAACTTCGCCTTGTAATGATAGTTTTGCTGAAGACGCTGAACTAACATAAACACCACCACCATTTGTAGTAGCTGTATTATTAGTAATTGTACCACCGTTCATCAAGAAATTTTCATAAGAAATATAAACACCACCACCATAATCAGCCGTATTGTATTCTATAGTACCACTGTTCATTGTAAAAGTTGAGCTTGTATTATATACACCACCACCATTTGTAGTAGCTGTATTATTATTAATAGCACCATCGTTCATTATGAAAGTGCCATAATATACATAAACACCACCACCATCAGTAGTAGTAGCTGTATTATTATTAATGGTACCACCGTTCATTGTGAAAGTTGAATTATTAACACCAACCCCTCCACCAGAAGACCCAGAAGCTGTATTATATTCTATCGTACCACTCGTCATTATAAAAGTGCTTTTATAAACACAAACACCACCATAACTATAAGAAGCAATGTTTTTTGAAATAGTACTATCTTCCATAGCGAAATAACCACCATCTACATAAACACCAGCTCCATTTTTAGTTTTGTTCTCTGTAATAATACCATTTTTCATAGTAAAAGTACCACCGTTTACATAAACGCCACCACCACTACCATAAGTAGAAGTTGAGTTACCTGTAATGCTACCACCTTTCATATTGAAAGTACCACCGTCTACATAAACGCCACCACCACTGTTATTATCAGCATTATTTCCTGCGATATTACCACCATTCATAGTGAATGTATCTTTAGAATTTACATAAACACCAGCACCCATGGTTGATGAACCACCGTAGATGATACCACCTTCTAGTACTGTGTAGTCTGCGTTATAAGTATCAGTAATTTTATACGTAGTATCCCAATATCCGTAGCGTGTGCGAGAGTTTGGATTACTATCTACTAAAGTGAAATTACTGCCTAAATCAATAGAAATTACACGAGTTGACCCAGTTTGCTTAATATCAAAACCATTTAAGTCTATCGTTAATGTTTTATTAATTTCAAGTTGGTTTTCAAGCGTAACATCAGCAAGTAAAGTTATTGTATCGTTAGCATTTGCAGCTGCTAATGCATTTTCTAAAGTGAAATAAGTTGTACTTCCTATTTTAGCTTCAATAGGGTTAAAAGTCCACGTTTCGCCTGTAAAATATACAGTATCATTTGCACTTTTGCTAGTTGCTGTTCCATTATCAATTGTAACATTTCCATCTGTGTGAACCGTCATATCAAAGTTATCATCGTCATTTGTGTATAAAGCACCTTTGATAGTTGCTAGAGATGTCATAGGTGATATATTTAGATTAAATATTGCGTTTACTCCAGCTAAATATATTCTATCGCCATTTGTTGCTGTATTACTTTCAACAGTACCACCAGTCATTTCAAAAGTACCACTATTTACATAAACGCCACCACCAGAACTAGCTTCGTTATTCGTGATAGTACCATCTTTCATTGTAAAAGTACTACTGCTACCAGTCACATAAACACCACCACCAGAAGTAGCTGTATTATCTTCGATAGTACCATTGTTCATAGTAAAAGTACTATTATTATATACATAAACACCACCACCATTAGAACTTGTAGCTTCGTTGCCCGAGATAGTACCATTTTCCATTGTGAACGTACCACCGTCTGCATAAACACCACCACCCTTATCAGTTGCTTCGTTATCAGAGATAGTACCACCAGTCATTTCAAAAGTACCACTATTTACATAAACACCACCACTTGTAGCTTTGTTTCCTACGATGTTACCACTTTTTATTGCAAAAGTGCTACTACTAGATACATAAACACCTGCACCATTAGACGCCGAGCCACCGTAGATTACACCACCTTGTAGTTCTGTGCTATCTGTTCCAGTTGGTACATCAGTTGCAGTTGCTACAATTACATAATTACCACTGCTAACGTCCCAATAGCCGTAGCGAACACGGTCGGAAAGCGTACTTGTATCGGCTAAAGTTAAATATCCACTAGAAGTAATATAAATTACTCTTTCACCCGACGTAGTTTGTTTAATATCAAAACCGTTAAGGTCTAGGGTAATTTTTTTGTCTATCGAAATTGCAGACGAAATTTCTACATCTTTAAGTAAAGTTACTGTTCCACTATCATTCGCATTTGATACTGCAGCTGCTAGAGTTGTATATTTAACTCCACCTGTTTCAGCCTCTAGAGGGTCGAAAGTCCACGTTTCGCCTGTAAAATATACAGTATCATTCGCACTTTTGCTAGTTGCACTGCCACCATCAATTGTAATATTAGAGTTATCCGTGCGAACCGTCATATCAAAGTTATCAGCGTCATTTGTGTATAAAGCACCTTTGATAGTTGCAGAAGATGACATAGGTGATATATTTAGATTAAATATTGAATATTCGCTAGATAAATATATTCTGTCGCCCGTTTTAGCTGTGTTGCCCGAGATAGTACCATCTTCCATTGTAAAAGTACCATTTTTTACATAAACACCACC
>JAWXUO010000036.1:0-23667 GCA_044426355.1 Clostridia bacterium
CTTACAATGATTAGTATCTATAGATGGCTTTAACTTTGTTGTTATGGCTCCTCCTGTTACAGAAGCTGGTAACCAATGGTGTGAACATGTTCGTACAAAAGTAAAAAATGAAGGTTGGGCAATTTCTACAGCTTGTCCTGAAGAAAAAGTTGGAGCTTTATTTGCTTACATGGATTATTTCTTCACAGAAGAAGGTCGTAATCTTTCTAACTTTGGTATAGAAGGCATACACTGGACTTTAGAAAATGGTGAACCTACTTTCACAGATGCAGTTATGAACAATGATGCTTTAAAAGCTGTTAATACTTACTTAAAAGAAGACATCGGAGCTCAATTACCTATTGGCTACTGGATGGATTATAGCTACGAGTATCAATGGACTCACGAAATAGGCCGTGAAGGTATTGCAATGTATCTTGATAATGGTTATTGCGAAGGATTATTTATGATGCCTGAACTTAACTACACAGATGATGAACTTGCACTACACGAATCTTTAATCAATGAAATCAATACATACCATGAAGAGGCTATGCAAGACTTCATTCTTGATGATTGGACTTTAGTTGATAGCAAATGGGACACTTATGTAGCTAAAACTGAATCGTTAGGTGTTCAAGACTTAATCGACCTTTATGAAGTTGCATATGTTCGTTACATGTCTTACTTCGAATAATAACTTTATGCAAAGCTTTGGTAGAAATACCAAGGCTTTGTTTTTATTCACACTTTTTTCACATATTTGTTGTATACTAAATAAAGAATTTATAAAAACAAGAAAGTTGAGAACATATATGCGAAAAAAAATGCTTAGTATTTTGACAATTAGTTTATTGCTGACTGGTTGTCAAAGTGATATAAATACAACCGAAACTATTGTAATAGACCGTGAGTTAAACCTTAGTGGAGAAAATCCTATATCATTCCCATTAGACGAACCTTTAGAATTAACTTTCCATTACCATGCGTCTAATCAATATGCTTTTAACGAAAGTTGGCCAGTTTTTAAAGAAATGGAACAACTTACTAATATTTCTTTCAAAAATACTGCAAACACTTTTTCTACGCAAACTGCAACAGAAATGCAACTGCAAACTGCAAGCCAGTTTCCATCTGACTTATACGGTGGTAGCAACATTTCTAATTACTTTATGACTTACGGACCAGATGGTGCTTTTTATTCATTAGATGACTATTGGGAATACTTACCGAATTTTTCACAATATCTTTCGGAAAATCCAGATGTTATAGCATCTATAACAAGCCCTGACGGAAAAATATATCATCTTCCATCTCTTACAGATGGTGGTGTTTCTCGTGCATATTTCATTCGTGAAGATTGGTTAGACAACTTAGGTTTAGATATGCCCGAAACTGTAGAAGAATTTGAAAATACACTTATCGCCTTTAAAAACGATGACCCTAACGGCAACGGTATCAAAGACGAAATACCTTATTTTAATGATAATTGGCTAGAAATGATTCGCTTAGTTAACCTTTGGGACGCTCGTTGCTATTCTTCTGATAATTACGACGATAGATTTGTGCGTGATGAATACGGTGTTTGGTATCACACTTGGACAACGGACGAATTTAAAGAGGGCATAAAAAATATTTCTCGTTGGTACGATTTAGGTCTTATAGATAGGCAAATTTTCACTATAGAAACTTCTGCTCGTCTTGAATATCTTATAGGCGATTTAGGTGGAATGACGCATGAGTGGGTTTCTTCAACTTCAACTTACAATAACAATTCATATGTAGATAATTTTAAATTTTCCGTTGTTTCTCCTCCTATTACAGCAAATGGCAACCAGTGGGAAGAACATGTAAGAACTAAAGTAACTGATGATGGCGTAGCTATTTCTACAAGTTGTGACGAAGAAATCGTTCCTCTGCTTTTTGCATATTTAGATTATTTTTGGAGCGAAGAAGGTAGAATTTTAGCAAACTATGGTGTAGAAGATGAGCATTGGACTTATATAGATGGTTTCCCAACTTTTAAAGAAGAAATAGTAGATGATTCGCCTTCAGTTTACACTTATTTGCGTGAAAATGTTGGTGCTCAGCTAAATTTCGGTTTTGTTCAAGATTATAATTATGAATTACAATGGACACACCCTTTAGGTATAGAAGGTGCATATATGTATACACAAAATGGTTATAGCGATAATTTGTTCACTTTGCCTAATTTACCATATACAAGTGATGAATTATATTATCTTGATACTTTATTATATGGTATACATGGTTATCAAAACGAGCAAATTGTAACATTTATATTAGAAGATTGGACGCTTATCGACTCTGCATGGGATAAATATGTAGAAAAATCAGAACTTTTAGGTGTGCCAGACTTGCTAAACCTAGTCGATACTGTATATACTCGATATATCTCTTATCAATATTAAATAAAACTCAAGTCAAAGTTTATTAATTTAAGCTTTGACTTTTTGTATATTATTACATTTTAAAGAATAAACTTTACTAAATTAGATTATTATATTTTATACTTTATGTTACAATTTGCATAGATTATTATAAATTTCATTATATGTTTTTTAACATTCTAAAATTCTCATTTTTTCAAAATTCGACATTTTTTGCTTTTTTTATATAGAATTTAGCTATTTTAAGCATTAAAAAATTCACTATAACAGCAAAAACACTTATGAGTAAAATAAATAAAAATACTTAAAATTACCTTGACATTTTAGTTATAATGTCATATAATATATCTAGAAGGTCATATATACGAATTTTATCATATATACCTCAAATTTAAAAAAATAATATTTCGGAGGAACTTAATCAAATGAAACGACACTTATCGGCAGTGTTAGCAACAAGTATGATACTTGCAACTCTAACAGCATGTGGCAGTACAGACTCATCAACAGGTAACACACCATCAATAAATCCTACGGACGACCGTGGACTTAACACATCAGGCGAAAACTTAGTTACATTCCCACTTGATGAGGCATTAACTTACAACTACCACTACCATGCTTCTAACAAATATACTTTCAACCCAGAGTGGCCTGTATATCAAGAAATGGCAAACATTACAAACATTACTTTTGTTAACACAAGTAATCCAGTAGCTACAAACACTGCTAATGAGCTTGCTCTACAAGCAGTTGACCAATTTCCACACGACTTATACGGTGGTGGTGTTGTTGGTGACTACGCTATGCAATACGGCCCATACGGTGCGTTTTATTCATTAGATGATTACTGGGAATATTTACCAAACTACTCAGCATACCTTGCTGAAAATCCAGATGTAGTTGCCTCTACTGCAAGCTCTGATGGTAAAATATACCACATTCCATACATTGCAGATGGAACAGTAGCTCGTACATACTTCATTCGTCAAGACTGGCTTGATAACTTAAATTTAGAAATGCCAGAAACTGTTGAAGATTTAGAAAAAGTTCTTATCGCTTTCCGTGATGATGACCCTAACGGCAACGGCCTTAATGATGAAATTCCAGTAATTTTTGACTACTGGCAAGAAATTATCCGTTTAGTTAACTTTTGGGACGCTCGTTGTTTCTCAAATGACGATAGATCCGAACGTGTTGTTTTAGGCGATGATGGTGTATGGTACCATACATGGCTTACAGACGAATTTAAAGTTGGTTTAGAAAACATTTCTCGTTGGTATGACATCGGTCTTATCGACAAAGAAGCTTTCACAAAAGGTACTTCTGCTCGTAAAGAGTATATCCCTGGTGACGTAGCTGGTATGGTTTACGAATGGGTAGCTTCAACTTCATCTTACAATGATTCAGTTGCTATTGATGGCTTTAACTTTGTTGTTATGGCTCCTCCTGTTACAGAAGCAGGTAACCAATGGTCAGAGCACGTTCGTACAAAAGTTACAACTGAAGGTTGGGCTGTATCAACTAGCTGTGATGAATCAAAAGTTGGCGAATTATTTGCATTTATGGACTACTTCTTCTCTGAAGAAGGTCGTATCCTTACAAACTTCGGTATTGAAGGCGAACACTGGACTTTAGTAGATGGCAAACCAACATTTACAGATTCAGTTATGAACAATACTGCTTCAAAAGCTGTTAACACTTACTTAAAAGAAGATATTGGTGCTCAATTACCAATCGGTTACTGGATGGATTATGATTATGAATTCCAATGGACAAACGAAGTAGGTCGTGCTGGTGTTACTATGTATGTTGAAGGTGGATTTAGTGATGATTTATTCATGCTACCAAGCCTAAACTACACAGATGACGAACTAGAAACTCACGAAGCATTAAGAAACGAAATTAACACTTACCATGAAGAAGCTATGCAAGATTTCATTCTTGGTGATTGGACTTTAGTAGATGGCAAATGGGACGCTTATGTTGCTAAAACAGAGTCTTTAGGCGTACAAGAATTAATCGACCTTTATGCTACAGCTTACGAACGTTACATATCTTACTTTAACTAATAATATAGTTAGATAGTAAATTTATAAAAAACAAGGAATATGCTCAATCAAATTGGGCATATTCTTTAAAAATACAATTAAAAAGGAGTCTAGGTTATGGAAAAAATCGCTGTAATTACAGGTGCAACCTCAGGTATTGGGTTATCTGTTGCAGAAGAACTTGGGAAATCCGGCTATACCATTATTATTTCTGGAATAGTTGATGAACAAGGTTCTGAAGCAGTTAAACAATTGGGTGGCATCGGCATAAAAGCAGAGTATTACAATTGTAATGCTATGAACGAAGAAGAAGTGAATGCTTTTTTTAAAGTAGTTGGTGAAAAATATGGCAAAATCGACGCTTTAATTAATAATGTAGGAGGTTTAGGTGGTCGTTCTCGTTTTGAAGAGATGACAACTGAATTTTATCGTAATGTTATGGCTCTAAATCTAGATACAGTATTTTTTGCATCTCGTGCTGCGATTCCATTTCTAAAAAAAGGTACTAATGCATCTATAATAAACTTTGCATCATTTGCTGCCTATGTAGGTGGTGGTCCTGGTGCTGGTATATATGGTGCTTCTAAAGCTGGGGTACGTACTATGACAGTTGCTCTTGCAAAAGATTTAGCTGAATATGGTATTCGTGTAAACGCAGTTTCTCCTGGTACTATAGACACTGCTTTCCACAGTGCTACTCCTCGAGAAGTAGTAGAAAGTTGGAAATCAAATATCGTTCTTGGTCGCTTAGGCGAAGCTAAGGAAGTTGGAACAGTTATAGAATTTTTAGTTTCTGAAAAAGCTTCTTTCCTAACTGGTGAAGTTATCGAAATTAACGGTGGTCAAGATTTCCGTTAATTGTTATTAATTATGTAATATTTTTTCTACTTGATTTATATATTTAGTAGAAAATTTAGAAAAAAATTTTTTATAAAGGGGATGATGTCATATGGCAGAAAAAAACACAAGCGTAGACACAGCTGAAGTATCAGCTGAAGCAACAATTGAAACAGCACCTGTTGTAAAGCGTTCGCTAGGCAAAAGGATTGCTAAAATCATTAAAGAAGACTGGCAAATTTATGTTCTTTTAGCTCCACTTATGATTTGGCTTGCAATTTTCTCATACAAACCAATGTATGGACTTTTAATCGCATTCCAAGACTTCAACGCATACAAAGGTATGAGTGGTAGTGACTGGGTAGGTTTCGCTAAATTCCAAGAATTATTCTTAGGAAGAAACAATACCGACTTTATGTACGCATGGGAAAATAACAATTTCTGGCGTGCGTTTCGTAATACATTAGAAATCAGTTTAACACAACTTGTTTTCACTTTCCCACTACCGATTATTCTAGCTTTATTTTTCAATGAAATTAAAGATGGTTTATTCCGTCGTGGTGTGCAAACTGTAATGTTCTTACCTCACTTTTTATCAGAAGTTATCCTTTGTGGTATCATTACTTCATTTGTACAACCAAATACTGGTATCATAAACGTTTTACTTATTAGATTAGGTGTAATAGACACTGGTATTTACTTCCTAACTCGTCCTGAATGGTTTAGACCTGTTTATATTTATGCAGGTATATGGCAAGGTGTTGGTTTCGGTTCTATCGTTTATTTCGCAGCACTAAGTGGTATATCTCCAGAGTTATACGAAGCTGCAACTGTTGACGGTGCTACTAAACTTCAAAAAATGTTGTTTATAAGCCTTCCAGGTATTGCTCCAACTATCTCTATAATGCTTATTATTCGTATCGGTAATATCCTAAATATTGGATATGAACGTGTTTTACTTTTATACCAACCAGTAACATATTCTACTGCAGACGTTTTAAGTACATACATTTATCGTATGGGTATGGCACAAAGCCCACCTGAGTACTCAATGGCAGCAGCTGCTGGTCTATTTAACTCAGTAATCGGTTTCATACTTGTTATTGGTGCAAACAAAGCAAGTAAATATCTATCTGATACTGCATTATGGTAAGAAGGAGGAATTAACTTATGAAAAAAAATCTAATAGGCGACCAAGCGTTAACCATATTTATATATATAGTACTTGCACTTGGTGGGATCGCTTCTTTTTATCCGTTTATTTATGTTTTATCAAGCTCACTTAGCTCTGGTAACGCTGTAATAAGAGGACTTGTAACTTTACTTCCAGTTGAATTTACAACTGATGCATATTCTTATGTATTAGATGATACTGTATTCTGGACATCATACGGCAACACATTCTACTTTACATTCTTTGGTACTTTATATAGTATGGTACTCTCTACTATGGGTGCTTATGCGTTGTCACGTAGAAAGCTTCGTTTCCGTCGTGTTTTCAACCTACTTTTAGTATTTACAATGTGGTTTAATGCAGGTATGATTCCTTCATACTTAAACTACACTGAACTTGGTATTAAAAATAGCCGTATCGGTATCGTTATGGCGTTTGGTGTAACAGCTTTCAATATTATTCTTTTAAAGAACTATTTTGAAAATATTCCTGAATCTTTAGAACAAGCTGCAATGATAGATGGTGCAAATGACTTCCGTATATTTGGTAGCATATTCTTACCACTATCTAAACCAGCACTTATTACTGTAACATTATACTATGCTATTGGACGTTGGAATGGTTTCTTCTGGACAATGGTATTAATTAGTGAAGTTGAAAAAACTCCACTTCAAGTTTACCTACGTAAAATGATTATCGAGCAAGATGCCGTACAAGACGAGGTTGCCGTATCGCTATTCTCATCTTCTGCGACATATTCGTTTGAAACAATCGTTTATGCAGTTATAGTATGTTCAATGCTTCCTATTATTATTGTATATCCATATATCCAAAAATTCTTTACAAAAGGTATCATGGTTGGGGGCGTAAAAGAATAGTAAATTTATTTTACTATTCTTATAATTATAAAAAATACTAACAAACAAACAAACAACAAAAAGGAGATTAACTTATGCGTGAAAAATATCTATTTATAGACCAACCACTAAGTCAATTAAAAGCTGATATACAAAACGAAAAAAAAGATGTTTTTAGACGTTTGTATCAACTCGCTAGAGTATACAAAGAAGCTGAATTGCCAGACGAACACCCAAATAAAAGTACAACTTATATGGGTTTTGCTTCTATGAACCTAAGCCTACTTTATATTTTAACAGGGCAAAAAGAGTATTTAACAGAAGCAAAACGTTGGATTTTCACTTGCGTAAAATATCCACACTGGGGTAGTCCTTTACATAAATCTGGTATCGACGTAGATTTAAGTGCTGCATTTATGCTTTTTGGTTTATCTCTATCTTACGATTGGATAAAAGATGATTTAAGTGATGCCGAAAGAACTCAACTTGAAGAAAAACTTTACCTACAATCAAATCGTATGTTTGAACACAAACTTAAAAACGAAGGTAAAGGTTGGCCAACTGCATACTATCAAAACCACAACTGGATTGATATGGCAAGTTTAGCTACTGTTGGTTATGCATTAAAAGATAAATATCCAGAACTTGAAAAACAAATCGTAAATGCAAAAGAAAACTTCGATTTAGTTATGGATTATATGCCTAACGATGGTAGTGACTACGAAGGTGCTGTTTACTGGCGTTATGGTATAATTTGGTTATACATATATGCTCACCTTACAAAAACAGAAGGCGACCACGACTTCTTTAAAAGCAGTGACTTTTTACGTGAAACATTCTTCTATCGTCTGTATCAAGCAGTACCAAACTTAGAAGAAATCGTAAACTACGGTGACTGTCATGATAAGAAAAGTAGCCATTCTTTAGCTGTTTATCGTAAAATGGCTGCTGAATATAACAACGAATATGCTCAAAACTTAGCAGACATCGTTGCTAACAATTTTGTTTATCGTGAACAATACGAAAGTAAAATCAAACCAGGTATTCTTCCTGAAACTGGTCTTGAACTACTATGGTATAACCCAAAAGTTAAATCAAAATCATTTGAAGACCTTCCACTTGTTAAATATTTTGACGATTTAGGATTAGTTGTTCTTCGTGATTCTTGGAAAGAAGATGCATTCCTTTATTCTTTCAAATGTGGTATGCCTGGTGGTAAAAAACAATTTAAACAAGGCTTTGAAATCCTTAAAGAAAGAGGATACAAAGTATTTGGTCTGTCACATCAGCACCCAGATAATACTGCATTCTTGTTACATTCAAATGATACTTATCATTCTATCGACGAAGGTTACAACCGTTCGGTTAAAGCACGTGAACATAATGTTGTAACTGTTGGTGATGTAGGTTACTTTGGTGAAGGTGATGATATAGCTAATGTTTTCCGTGATATGACTGAAGAACATACAGCTGAAACTAAAAACTTCACTCAAGAAGGTAATGTTACTTACTTTGTAGGTTCTACACCAAAAATGTATCACCCATCTGTTGAGCTTACTCAATATGACAGACACATTTTCTACACTGGTAGAAACTACGTATTCTCTATAGACGAATTAGCTAGTAATTTAGAGCATAATTACAAATATCACCTTCATACAGAAGTTTTACCTGATGATGACGGAAAAATGAATTTTGTTTATGAAAATGGTCCTGGTAAAATGAAATTTACTATGAACTCTACTGAAAAACTTGCTTTCGAACATACTTATACTTACGTTAAAGCTATCATGACAACACAAGAACCAGATGTTTTCCGTGCTGTTAACATGAATACTTTAAATGTAATTAATGAGAAAAAATCAAAAACTGCAAACTTTATCACTATAATGAAAACTGATGATATATTTAATGAAGAATCTTGCGAAATCACTCAAATTAATGAAGGTTTAGCAACTGGTATCTCAATCAAAGGTTCAGACTACCATGACATTCTTTTATACTCAACTACAAATGTAGAGTATGACGGTAAAAAATATGATTCTAAATTCGTATTAATTCAGAAAAATGCTTCTGGTGATGTTGTTTTCATTCCAAAAAAGTAATATAAATTAATGTATAAATGCAGGTTTCGGCTTGCATTTATACTTAAATTAGGACATAATAAGGAGTTACGTATGAAGATTTTTGATATAGATAAAGATTTATTTAAAAGTGATAGTGAAATTATTGAAATTTTAGAACATATGACAAAAGATGTCGAAAAATTTTGTAGTGAGTTTCACGATGACCCGAAAAGCCTAAGCGATTGGGGACATAATTATTTTTGCCCTGAAGATGGTGCTCGTTTAATTTTCGACTTTGATAAGCCTCATGAACATGAATGTTCACTTTGCCACACTGTTTATAAATCAAAATTATATGATGATGTATGGACATATTTTTATAGAAACGAAGCTATTTTAAATTTAATGAAACTAGCAGTTTTATATAAAACTGAAGGTAAAATAGAATATTTATCTGAATATAAGCGAATTTTAGGTTTTTATTCGGATAACTATACAAAATTTGATTTACACGCTAAAAGCGAAATTGTATACGAGCTAACTAAACCTGCTCGTGATATTGGTCGCTTAATGCCTCAAGGACTAAATGAATCTATTGTTATAATTAGAATATGTATGACTTTGGAATTACTAAAAGATGATTTAGAACAAGAGTTTTTAGACGGACTTGAGAAAAACCTGTTTAATCCTGCAATGGAGCTTCTTTCTCCACAAATAAACAAAGTGCATAACAAACCTTGTTGGCTATGCTCTGCTGTTGGTATAGTAGGCTTTGTAACAGGAAACCAAAAACTTATCGACCAAGTATTTAAGGATAAATTTGGTATAAATGACCAAATGCGACTTGGCGTAACGGGAGATAAATTCTGGTATGAAGGCTCGACACATTATAATTTCTTCTTGCTTGAAGGTATTTGCTACTTGCTTGCGTTTAGTAAATTGTATGGTCAAGAATTTGAAACATCAGACATCGTCGAAGATATGCTAATTCAAGCGTATCACTTCGCTTTTGATAATGATGTTTTGCCTAATCCTAACGATGGTTGGCCTGATATAAATTTAAAATCTTACAGCTATATTTACTGTTTAGCTACTAAAGTTTTTGGCGAAGATAGCACTGTAGGCAAAATTTATAAACATATACTTGCAGACCCTAAACCTCGTGTTGAAATACCACTTTCAAAACCTTTCTACTTTGAAAATAAAGTAAGCTTTGAGCATTTAGTGTGCTTACCAAACCTAAAAGGCGAAGCAAATCTTGCACCAAAACGCAAGTCTTTTTGCTTTACTGACTCGTACTTTAGCATGCTTAAAAACGATAAAATAAATTTCTTTATGAAATATGGACATCGTGGACCTGCTCATGCACACCCTGATAAAATGAATGTAGAAATCGCTGTCAACGGACATTTATTGAGCCGTGACCTTTCTAATACTGGTTATGCATCTAAACTATGTAACGAATGGCACAGAAAAACAATTTGCCATAATACTGTAGTTGTAGACGGATTGAACCATGTTTCAATGGAAGGTGGCACAATGCTTGAGTTTAATGATAATTTAAGCCACGCAAAAGTAGAAAATGTGTACGATGGTGTAGATTTTACTCGTCGTTGTACAATTTCTGAAAATGGTTTTACAGATGACTTTAAAGTCGAATCTTCAAAAACTCATAATTATGATTGGTTTTTTCACTCAGAAGCTAAACTTCTAACAAAAATTGACGGAAGTACTGGCGACCTTGGTTTTAACCAAAACGGCTATGAACATGTAAAAGATTTAATTAAAATCAACTGCGAAAACGAGCTTATTTTAGAATGGGATTTACACGGAACAAAACTTACTTCTACCTTTGATACAAAAGGCTTAGAAGTATTTACAGCACAAACTTATGATAATCCAGTTTCTAAATATAGAACAGCAATTATCATGCGTTCAAAATCAGAAAACGCTGATTTTAGCGTAAAATGGACAATAAATTAATACTTAAGAAAATAAAGAGGAGTAAAATTATGAACAAAGATGTATATTTCTTAGCAGATGACCAAATCTCTCAAGATGTTGGTGGTGGCATAACACGTAAAGTAATCGCTCGTGGTGGTACTATGATGATTGTTGAAATCACTTTTGCTAAAGGTGCTTGCCCACCTCCACACGCTCACGAACACGAACAAGTATCTTACTGTACTAAAGGTTCTTTAATCTTCACAGTAGATGGCGAAAAACAACTTATCGGACCTGGAGATTCAATCTACATGCCAAGCAATTGTATGCACGGTTGCGAAGTTTTAGAAGATAACACTATCTTACTAGATGTATTCACTCCACAACGTCAAGATTTCTTAGACGCACTACCTAAATAAGAGTTTATTATAATGAAAACATTTTTTTATAACAAACGTATTCCATTACTTGAATGGTATTTCGCAGGAGCTTCATGCTTTTTCTGTATTAACGTGTTTAGCCAAACAATGCTTGTAACTACAGTTGTTTTAGGTTTTGTGAACACTTATTTAACTAAACCTATCGTTTTTGCTCTAACACCTACAACAGAAGAAGAAAAAGAAGCCTATATGGCTAATAAACCTAATGTTTGGAAGGAAATCGGAAAATCAATGGCTTTAGGTTACAGTATTTATGCGATTTACGCTATTGTAAATGCATATTTATTCACAGCTGTGATAAATCCATTTGTATTTGGTATTCTTTATTGGGTATTAGACCGTATAATGAGAAAATTAGTAAAAAAATGGTATTAATAGTTTAATTTCGTATAATCTGTAAAGAGAGTGATAATTATGAAGCATAATCGAACTGTCGATAGAGCTGTTGGTATGCTAGATATTTTATCTAGATACCCATGTGGGCTTAGTTTAAACGAAATTGTCGAGCTAATGAATATACCTAAATCAAGCTGTTTTGATATATTGCACACTCTCGTAAATACCAATATGGCAGAGTCTGTTGGACGAGATGGCAAATTTTATCGTATAGGCGATCGAACTTTTAACCTTAGTAATCAATATATTGAAAATAAAAAACTGTTAGAAATTGCCAAAAATCGAATAGAAATTATAGGCAATAAATATTCAAAAACCGTTATAATTGCAAAAAACAACGATAAAAACGCAGTTTTTGTTTATAAATATCAGCCAAAACTTTCAAATATTGGTTCAAATTGTGCTGTTGGTACGATAATCGAATATCACAACACCGTTATAGGTAAATGTATGCTTGCATTTCGTAGTGATTGTTTTGATTTAATAAACGAATATGAAAAAAATAATATAATAGATAATAAGACTATTTTTATTGAAGATATTCGTAAAATTCGCCAAGAAAAATATGCTTATGGCAGTGATTTAAGCCATGAATTATATTATTCTGCTGTACCTATTTTTGATAACCGAGGAGTGATAATATCTTCGCTTTGCATCGTAGGAACAACCGAAGACACTTCCCTTTCAACTCAAGAAACTATCGAATTAAGACAAATCGCTAGTGAAATTTCGTTAGAAATTGGTTATACAGGTGAATTCTAATCAATAATATGAGCTGTAAACTTCAGCTTATCAGTCAAATAAATATAAGAGTCTCTTTTATGATAAAGAGGCTCTTTTTTTAATGATAGACTTAAATAATAAAAGGACGAACTAAGTTCGTCCTTGTTTTTTGTGATTTTATGTTTAATTTCGCCTATTTCGATAGCAATTTACGATTTTTAGCCTTAAAAATCTTGACTACATGTCGTGGACACATTTTTATAAATTTTTTTGTAAAATTATAATTTTAGTCTGTAAATACTTGCACCCAGTAATTTCCTGTATCCGTAAGCCCTACCCCTAGTTTTGTATATTTACTGTTTAATATATTCACTCTATGCCCATCAGAATTCATCCAAGCACTTACTACCATCGCAGGCGTAGTATGCCCTACTGCAATATTTTCAGCACAAGCAGAAAAAGTAATTCCAAAATATTTTAACATTTGATATGGTTCGCCATAAACTGGGCTAATGTGGTCTATATACCCAAGTGTTTGCATTTCATTTGCTTTAAAATTAGCAACATAGTTTAAATCATCGTTTAAAACCAAAGCACTAAGTCCATAGTTTGCTCGCTCAATGTTCACAAGATACAATACTTGCTGACTGTATATTTCGTATTGTGATAATACTTCTACAACATCATCTTCGACAACTTCTTTATCAGTAGTATTAGTTTCATCACCAAATCCTATTTTTTCTGCACGAACTAGCAAACAAGCAAACTCTGCTCTTGTTAAATTTGCGTCAGTAGATAGGATAGTCGTGCCATTTGAACTTGTTGTTCCTCGTAGTAAATCTAGCTCTACAGCTACTGATGCGTATGTCGCAAGATTTTTGGATAATGAGCTATAATCTGCATAACTTGTTAAAACACTTGCGTTTGCACTAGAAATATCATGTTCAAAACCTAATATTAATGAAACAATTATTTCTG
Source organism: Clostridia bacterium (assembly GCA_044426355.1). GTDB lineage: Bacteria > Bacillota > Clostridia > Oscillospirales > Butyricicoccaceae > CAYJLC01. The sequence goes on from JAWXUO010000036.1 coordinate 13,857, forward strand.
CACGAGTCATATATTCATCTGGACGAAACGCATTTGACAAATAAAGCTCATCTGGGTCTAAAAAAATATCGCTTATAGAATTTACATAGCTATTCGCCCAATGAGATTTAATATCATAATATGCATTTATAGTGGTGTCGCTGTCATATTTATTCGTTGCAAGCGATAAAACCTTTGCAACTTCTGCACGAGTTATGTATTCTGAAGGATTAAATTTACCATCTAAATCGCCTTGAAACCAGCCTTTTTCAGTTACTGTAACAATATCGTCATATGCCCAGTGCCAAGTTTCCAAATCTTGATATGATATTGCAGTTGCAGTCGGTGCAACCATTAAAATTAAAGTTAATGCTAAAAATAGTATTTTTTTCATTAAAAATCTCCTTAAAATCATTTTCTATATTATACCATATTTTCATATGAATTTCAATAAATAAAAGCTTTTTTCAAATATTTTATTTATAAATATTGCAACCTTGTGTAGATATTTATATATTTTCAAAAAATAATAAGCGACAAATTGCCACTCATTACAAAATTAATTTTTCACTTTTTTAGTTTTATAAGCCCTTATTATGATTTCTGCTACCATTTTTATTTTTAATGCTATTAATAGTATCAATCTAGTTATCGGAATTATTTCTAAGTCCATTTCAAGATTTATCGTTGAATATTCATAAGAAATTATGCCATCTTGCTTATCTTTAAAAAAATCATCTTCGAAAGCTGTAAGTATTTCTAGTGCATATTCCGTTTCGGGTTTATTATGTTTATCAAAATGTTTTATTTGATCTCGAGGCATATCTACAGCTAGAGTTTCGCTTGCGTAGTATGTTATGTATTCTCTGCTATTTATTGCTCCCATACATGGATTATACAATTCATTATCATACGAACTAAAAGATTTAGCGAAAAATTTCTTTAATTGCTTTTTTTGTTCTCTTGTGATTTTTTTTGGCAATTTTATTTTTATAAGTAAAATTTTATGCGTTTTTTCTCCAGATAGCAACAATGGATTTAGCATATATAATATAGTTTCAAACTTAGACCACATTTTGCCTGCTCGTTCACCTATGTAAAATAATACAAGCATTACCATAATAATTATAAAAGAAAGAACACTCAAAAATATTGTATACCCTTTCCATGCATAAACAAAATACTTTGCATATGTACTTTCAGCAAATGGTAAAAACGCACGCAATATGGCAACATCTATTATTATTTCAAATATAGCCTTATATCCTTTTATGTTTTTTAAATTAAATTCAGCCACAAAATCCTTTAATGTTTCGGGCTTATCTACATTATTCATTACAACCTGTACATTAGTTCTTTGTATAAAAAACATTACTATAAACTCTATAAACTGTACAGCTACAAACAACATAGTTACTTTCAAATTTTTATCAAACGCCTGATAACACAACCCCACAACTGGTATTACTACTAGAATATACTTAGATAAATTATCAGCACTTAATTGAAATTTATTTTTCATATCGCTCCTCGTTTAGTAGGTTTTGTCATTAATTTTATCTTTACCAATAATAATAGAATAAGTCTAGTCATCGGTGGCACAAACTCCCAGTCAAGGTCTATTGCAGAGTATTTATAAGGCACTACAACGTCGTCTACCCTATCTTTTAAAAAATCATCATCGAAAACTGTTAGTTTTTCTACAGCATATTCTGGCGTATTATGTTCTTGTAAATGCTCTAAATGGCTCTTTAATGCATAACCAAACAAACAATTAGTAGAGTAGTACACAATATACTCGTTTTTACTTATCGCCCCGATACACGGTTTATTAATAGCACTATCAATAGCCGTTAAACTCTCTTCAAAAAACTCTCTATATTGCTTTCGTTGTTCTTTTTTGAATTCCTTTGGTATATCTATTTTTAAAAGCAACAATATATGGCATTTTTTCTTTGCTAAAAAGAAAGGACTTAGCATATGTACTGCAACTTCAAACGGAGTCCACATTTTACCTTTTCTTTCTTCATAACGGCAAACTGCATACATTAAAAAAATGCCAATAATAGACATCGTATTTGTAAAAATAATAGAGCCTTGCCATGCTAAAACAAGAAACTTTGCAAATATACTTTCTGCATATGGTAAAAATTTGAAAAATATGTAAATATTTACTGCAAATTCAAGTAAAATATAATAACCTTTTATACTATTTAGGCTATATTCTTCTATAACAGCTTTTGTGGTGTTAAATTTTTCGAAGCCATCAGCTATTTGATTTAAATTCACTTTGCGTACAAAACAAAGTGTTATTATCTGTATAAAATAAATTAGCATCATTATTAATGTAAGTCGCAAATTTTTATTAAATGCATTGTAAAAAACTACACCAAATATTGATATGGTAAAAAAATGTATTGGTAAATCCTCTGGATATATTGTACCAGGTGCTCTTGAATTTCTATTCATATTTTTTCCTTTCGAATAATCTAGCTAACTTTCCATTATGGTTTGGACAATAAACATACCGTTTCAACATGAAAAGTTCTCGGAAATAAGTCAAAAGCAACAGCTTTTTCTGTTGTATACCCACTCTCAGAAAACATTTTAATATCACGAGCCAACGTTGCAGGGTCACATGACACGTAGCAAATTTTTTGTGGATTTATCTTAATTATCGACTGAACCGTGTCAATATCTAAACCTTTTCTAGGTGGGTCTACTATTATAACGTCAATTTTTTGATTTTCAAAGCATTTTACAGCATCTTTTGCATCACCTACTATAAATTCTGCATTATCTATATCATTATACTTAGCGTTATTTTTAGCATTTTTTATAGCTTCTGGTATAATTTCAATTCCATTCACTTTTCGAACATGCTTTGCTACTGCAAGCGTTATCGTCCCTACCCCACAATACATATCCAAAACAGTTTCTTCGCCAGTAAAACTACAAAATTCTATTGCTTTTTCATATAATTGCTCAGCAGAATCCCTATTAATTTGGTAAAAAGATTGTGGTGCTATGTTAAAAGTATTGTCGCAAATTTCATCTTTAATTTCACCACAGCCAAAAATAATTTTATATTGCTCCCCTAAAATTTGGTTCGTTTGTCTGTCGTTTTTATTTAAAATAAAAGTCGTAATTTGAGGGAACTTTTCTTTCAAATCATCGCATAATACATCAATTTTCGGAAAATTAAACGAAGTTACCACCAAACAGAGCATAATTTCGTTAGATTTAAAGCCAACTCGTGTATAAATATGACGAACTACGCCTTTGTGCTTTTTCTCATCATAAGCACTAATTTTATGTAAATTCAAAAAATCTGTAATAAACTTTGCAATTTCGTTTGATTTTTTAGTTTGAATTAAGCAGTTATCATTTTCCACTATATCGTGCGAATTTTTTCTATAGAAACCAAAAATAGCCTGTCCATCAACGTTTGATACAGGATATTGTGCTTTATTACGGTAATGTAAAGTATTATTGCTTGCCACAATTCCCTTGACATCGCAATCTACTTTACCTACTCTTTTTAGTACATTTTCGACTTTTTCTCGCTTAAACTCAAGTTCTTCGTCATAGCTCATGTGCCAAAGCGAACAGCCACCACATTTTTGCGAAACTTGACACTCAGGCGAAATTCTATTAACAGACGGTATTAAAATAGTGGTAATTATACCATATGCAATTTTCTTTGTAACTTTAACTATTTTGATTTCTGCAATATCGCCTTTTACAGCATTATTTACAAAAACCACAAAATCCTCAATTTTGCAAACCCCAAGCCCCTCGCTTGTATATCCAGTAATTTCTACTTTATAGATACTATTTTTAATTGGTTGCATTTAATTCACCTAAATAAGCGTATTTTTCGCTTAGTTCTAAATTTTCATATTCAAAAAGTTGATTATTTCCTAAATAAATTGTAAAAATACCTTCGTCAGTTAAATAATAATCTAAATCATCTATTGAATAATTTATCTCTGCATTTTCTGCAAGTTTTTCTAAGAAATTTTCCGAAATATCTGTAATTAACACCAACGTTGCGTCTTTTGTATCCAAAATTTCGCATTTTACAGTTGTATATTCCGTTTCGTTAGTAATAATAGTTGTAGTTCGCATTATAGACACTAAATTTTCATCACGATACGTTATTTGAAATTTCTCATTGTATTGCAACGGAGAAAACTCCTCGCCAAATAATGCTTTTTCAGAAACTGCAAGGTCAAACCCCTCGTAATTTAAGTAATCCACCACTTTTAAGCGTGCATTTTCGTAATATTCGTTTAAATTTACCGAAAATTCATCTCCACCATCAGAAAAAGGCATAGAAGAGTTAACTTTTATTAAAGTTTCATTGTTCACATCAGCAATATCATCTGTAAAATCCAAATTTGATATATCTTCAAACTCTAAAGTCGGTGCAATAATCACGCTATTAGTTGTATCTACAATTTCATCGTTTGTGTTTGTTTCTAATTCATCAAGTTCGTCTAATTGTCTTTGAAATTCCGTGCTAACACTTACAAAAATTCCATAAAATGTAGCAATAGCTAATAAAGCTATCGCAATTTTTTGATTTCTTTTCATTTTAAACTCCTTAATACACTAATATTTCACTACAAACTTATTTTTTATCATTTGTATATTCTTTTTCAAAAATCAAGTCGTCAATATCGACTTTTCCTTTATTTTGCTTTTCGATTTCGCTATAGTCACGAATTTTTTCCAAATTTATCACCCCTTTTTTGCGTGTTCTTCTAGTATACGCAAAAAATTTTAAGAAATGACTATTTTTTAGGAAATTTTTTCATTATGACCTCTTGGTCTTTTTTCTTCATATATTTTCTAGTTAAAATATATATGGTTATACTCAGTAAATTAGGTATAAACATAATGCAAAGTGCAAAAATTGTACCTAAAGATTCTAATGCATTTGCTGATAAAATTATCGTTAAAGTTATGCAAATAGCAGGAATTATAAGTCCTAACCATTTGTTATACATCGCTGATAATTTAATTTGAATTCCTATAAAAACGAGTACTGGTAAAATAAATCTAATAAATATAATTGGCATAAAATCATCTCCATTTTTTAATTATACCACAAAATCACTAATCCTTACAATATTAAAAATTAAAACCTGTATAAAACAGGTTTTAAAAATTTTATTTAGCAAAGTCAATAGCTCGTGTTTCACGAATCATATGTACTTTAATTTGTCCTGGATATTGAAGTTCTCCTTCAATTTTTTGCGATAATTCACGAGCAAGTAAAATCATATTATCATCTGAAACATCTTCAGGATTTACAATAATACGAACTTCACGTCCTGCTTGAACAGCAAAACTACGTTCAACACCTTTGATTGAATTTGCAAGTTCCTCTAGTTTTTCAAGACGCTTGATATAGTTTTCTAAATTTTCACGTCTAGCACCAGGGCGAGCAGCCGAAATTGCGTCACAAGCTTGAACAATACACGCTAAAGCAGTTTCTGCTTCTACATCACCGTGGTGAGCATGAATTGCATGTATAACCTGTGGATTTTCGTTGTATTTTTTCGCAAGGTCTATACCTATTTGAACATGTGTACCTTCTACTTCGTGGTCTACAGCTTTTCCTATATCATGAAGTAAACCAGCACGCTTAGCAAGATTTACATCTATACCAAGTTGCGTTGCTAAAATTCCACATAAATGTGCAACTTCAATTGAGTGTTTTAAAACATTTTGACCATAGCTTGTTCTGTATTTCATTCTGCCAAGAGTTTTTACAAGTTCTGGGTGTAAATTGTGTATTCCTACTTCGAAAGTAGCACGTTCACCCTCTTGTTTTATAATTTGTTCTATTTCTCTTCTGCTTTTTTCTACAGTATCTTCAATTCTTGATGGGTGTATACGTCCATCTAAAATTAATTTTTCAAGTGTCATGCGAGCAACTTCACGGCGAACAGGGTCGAAAGCCGAAAGCGTAATTGCTTCTGGTGTGTCATCTATAATTAAATCAACACCTGTAAGCGTTTCTAGCGTTCTAATATTTCTGCCTTCACGTCCAATAATTCGACCTTTCATCTCATCATTAGGCAAAGGTACAACCGATACCGTAACCTCAGCTACATGGTCTGCTGCACATCTTTGAATAGCAAGAGTTATTAAATCACGAGCATTTTTATCAGCTTCTTCTTTGTTTTTGTCGAAAATTTCTTTTAATTTTACAGCTGCATCACGGCGAGCTAATTCTTCGATTTCCTGAACAAGTTGGTCTTTTGCTTGCTCACGTGTTAAACCAGAAATTTTTTCTAAAATTTCAACTTGCTTTGATTTTTGTTCTAGAGCTTCTTCGTTTAATTTCGCAAGTTTTTGAGTAGCATCTTCGATTTTTTCTTCTTTTTTCTCAATACTTGCAATTTTTTTATCAATAGTCTCCTCTTTTGATGTTAATCTTTTTTCAAGTTTTGAAATTTCAGCTCTTCTTTCTCGAACTTCTCCGTCAAATTCTTTACGATTTTTGTGAATTTCGTCTTTTGCCTCGATTAAGGCTTCTTTTTTCTTGTTTTCAGCATTTTTAATTCCGTCCTCAACTATTCGTTGTGCTTCATCTTCTGCAAGCCCAATAGTTTTTTCCGAGACGTTTTTTCTATATGAAAAACCTACAGCCACACCGATTACTGCAAAAATTAAACACAGCAAAATCGTGACTGCTATCGTTGTCATGTCCATAAATTAAACATACCTCCTTTTCTTTTTTTAATAGTATTTTAATAGTATCTAAAACGAGATAACCCCACAATATAAAACTATACTATAATAGTTTATATCTTTTTTACTATATTGTCAATATCAATAACGAATAAATCTTCATAAAAAATACAAATTTTTTATAAATTCATTTTTTCAAAAAAGTTGATTTTAATTTTAAAATGCATTATAATAATTTTAGGCAATACCTCATAACTAACGGCTAACGCCTTAACAGTCAACTTTTTTGTGAATTTTCCGTTATTTTACACAAAAATCACTTGTAAAACGAAAGTATTACTGCATATTTTTTTGCACAAACTAACAAAAAATTTTCTGAAAAATTTAACTATTATAGTTGTAAGGAATTGCCTTTATACGATATTTTCACATTTTTTAAGGGGAATCTTATGTCTGATATTACAAATGTTAAAGGAATTAGCACAAAAAAGGCTAGTTTTTTGTCAAAACTTAATATTAATACTTTAGCAGATGCTCTAAGCTTTTATCCTCGGGATTATGAAGATAGAACTGCTTTTGTCGACACAAGCACTGCCGAAGATGGAAAAAAAGCATGTATTAAATTATTTATCGCAAGCATTTCGACATCTTTCATCAGAAAAGGTCTTGATGTTACAAAAATTTTAGCATACGATGACTATGGTTCTTGCGAAATTACTATGTATAACCAAAAATATCTTGCAAAAACTTTGAAAGTTGACACTGAATATACATTTTTCGGAGTTATAAATATAAATTGCTCGAAATTAACACTAAATTCACCAGCTATAGAGTTAAATTCTAATACTTCTAGTAGAATTTTACCGATTTATAACTTAACATCTGGCATTTCTCAGCATGATATACGCAAAATAACCTATCACGCTTTAACAAATATCGAGCCTATAGACATATTACCTACGGAAATTCTAGAAAAATATAAATTTTCAAGTATCAAAAAATCTTTGCAAATGATACATTTCCCAAAAAACTTAGAAGACGTTCAAAAAGCTAAACGAAGAATAATTTTTGAGCAAATGTTCGTATATTTTTTAAAATTACAATTTTTACATGCAGAAAAAAGAAAAAACTTAGCTTTCACTTTAAATTTTGATAATTTTAACGAAATTTCTGCGAATATTCCATACACTCTTACAAACGCACAAACTAAAGCAGTTTACGAATGTATTTTAGATATGCAAAAAGGTTTTCAAATGAGTAGAATGTTGCAAGGCGATGTTGGTTCTGGTAAAACTGTAGTTGCTATGATTTTGTCATATCTTGTGTGCAAAAATAAAAAGCAAGTCGCTTTTATGGTTCCAACAGAAATTTTAGCTGTTCAGCATTTTGAAGAAATATCAAAATTATTCGAAAAACTTTCTCTAAAAACTGCCCTACTTACTGGTTCTACAACGGCAAAAAACAAAAAAATCATAAAAGAACAGCTAAAAAACGGAGAAATAGACATTGTTATAGGTACACACGCTATTATTACTGATGATACAGAATTTTGTGATTTAGGACTTGTTATCGTGGACGAGCAACACAGATTTGGGGTTATGCAACGAGCGAAACTCACTGCAAAGGGTGAAAATCCACATATTTTAGTAATGTCTGCAACTCCTATTCCTCGTTCGCTTTCGCTTGTTTTATTTGGTGATTTAGATTTATCTGTTATAGACGAGCTACCAAAAGGCAGACAGCCAATCGAAACTTTTCTAGTAAATGAAAGCAAGCGAAAACGTATGTTTAGCTTTATAAAACAGCACATTGACCAACACGAGCAAGTATATATTGTATGCCCTCTTGTTTCCGAAAGCGAGCATATGAATGCACAAGATGCTGAAAATTATTACCAAAATATAAAAAAACTTTTTTCTTCCTACAACATCGGTCTTATTCATGGAAAAATGAAATCCTCTCAAAAAGATGAAGTTATGAAAAGTTTTTCGCAAGGCAATTTGGATATTTTAATTTCTACAACGGTTATCGAAGTCGGTGTAAACGTACCAAACGCTAGTATTATTGTTATAGAAAACGCTGAGCGTTTCGGTCTTTTCGCACTTCATCAACTGCGTGGTAGAGTTGGTCGTGGAAATACAAAATCGTATTGCTTGCTTTTTTCGGAAAACAATAGCGAGCGACTAGAAATTTTGACCAAAACAAATGATGGCTTCGAAATTGCAAAAGCTGACCTTAAACTCAGAGGTGCTGGAGATTTTTTTGGAGTGCGTCAATCAGGTGCATCATCTATGGATATACTCGGCGATGATATAAATTTAAAAATTTTAAAATATGCTAATTTAGAGGCTACAACTTTAATTTCAAACGGCATAGATAATTACCCAATTTTGTCCAAAATTATAGCTGATGATTTAATTTTCAATAAATTAAATATTTTCACATAAAAATCTTGAAATACATGCTTTAATATGTTATACTAGTTTATATGAAATATATTGTTGTTAAATTGTATTTAAAACACAACAAAAACCAACAATTGGAGGATATTATGAAAAAGAAGAATACTTTACTTCTATTAGGTGGCGTAATAGGTGCTGCTAGTGCAGTTGGTGCTTATATAGGAGTTAAAAAAATAACAGAACAAATTGCAAAAGACGAAACTCTATTTAGAGAGCAAGATTTAGACACAACTTTTACGTCTAAACCTACTGCATCTAATAATGCTCCGTCTGATGATATATATCAACCTAGTGTTTATCAACCTAAAACTTACCATACAGAAATTTTAGATTTCACACTTGGTGAAGACGATAGTAACACTACCGAAGATTTAGAGGAAGATGATTTTTCTGTTGCAAACGAAGAACCTGAAGCTTTAGAGGAAGATTTTGAAGAAGAATTAGAAGAAGAATTTATCCCTTCTGATACTTTATCTCTTGCTGATGTTTTAAGTGGTAAATTAAAAATGGCAACACAAGCCGATAACATACCACCTGCAAGCGATGATGATTTTGAGGAAGAAATCGAAGTTCCTACTTTAGAAGTTGAAGAAACTATCAAAGAAGAAATCGAAGTTCCTACTTTAGAAGTTGAAGAAACTATCAAAGAAGAAATCGAAGTT
>JAWXUO010000037.1:0-23218 GCA_044426355.1 Clostridia bacterium
CACCTCTCTTTATATAGCAGCTAAAAGTGCCTCTACAGCGTCTGCAATAATCGAGTGACGCTCTCTGCCACCATTAATTTCCTCGCCTTTACCTAAAATAATACTTTCATCTATGCCAATACTAATTCCCACTTCGTACAACGATTTTTCGCAAACTATTGATGCACGACGCTTAGTAAGTTCCCCTTCTTGCATTTTATCTGGTTTTTTATATAAATATTCAGCACAAATAACGCCTAAAATTGCATCTCCTAAGAATTCTAGTCGTTCATTGCTCGAGATTGTTTTTTGTTCGTTTGCATACGAACTATGCGTCATTGCTGACGCAAACAAACTTTCGTCACGAAATTTATATTTAAAATTGTTATTCATATAACCTCCGATTTGGTTATTCACCAATTATTTCTTGAATTACACGCACAGCCTCACCAATTGTTTTGATATTTTCTACAACGTCTTCTTCGATTTGGTCTATATCATATTCTTCTTCAATAGCCATCATAATTTCCACTAAATCTAGTGAATCAGCACCTAAATCTTCTACAAAAGACGTACCCATTTCTAGTGTACTTTCATCAACTGAAAATACGTCTGCAATAATTACACAAATTTCTTCAAATATCATAATTCTACCTCCATTGAATTTCCTACAATTATAATATTATAGAGTTTTATCAATGTCAATATTTTTTTGATATTTTTCTTTATTTTTGTGCAACTTCATCAGTTATAGCCTCAATAGTACCACTTTTTTTGTAAGCTATTACCTGTCTGCAAGCACTACGAATGGCATATGCATCACTTGAACCGTGAGCTTTTACTATAGCTTTTTGTATGCCTAACAGTGGTGCACCACCTGTTTCTTTGTAATCCATGTCTTTTTTCAGTTTATTTAATCCTTTATTTACAAAAACAGCACTGATTTTTGTAAAAATATTTTGCATAAACATATTTTTAATCTCTTTTGAAAGATACATTCCAACACCTTCATATGTTTTAAGCAAAACATTTCCAGTAAATCCATCTGTAACAATAACATCAGCTGTGCCTAAAGCTACATCTCGACCTTCAATATTACCAATAAAGTTAAGTCTACCTTTTTTTGCATTTTCTTCTAGCAATTTATAAGTTTCTTTAACCATTGGCGAGCCTTTCGACTCTTCCGAGCCGTTATTTACAAGTCCAATCCTTGGATTTTCTTTTTTCAATGCCTTTTTACAATAAACATCGCCCATTATCGCAAATTGTTCTAAATAATCTGCTGTACATTCAACATTTGCTCCAGAATCCACGATTATCGAGCCACCTTTTATTGCATTTGGCACAGTTGCTGCCAAAACAGCACGTCGAATACCCTTAATTCGCTTAACTATAAGTGTTCCACCAGCAAGCAACGCACCAGTATTTCCAGCACTAACTAGAGCGTCAGCCTCTCCACGAGCTAACATATCCAGTGCAACGCCCATAGAAGAATCTCTTTTTTCACGCACAACAATATTTGGCTCGTCGCACATATCCACAACGCTATTTGTCGCAACAACGCTTATTTTGGAATTATCAATTTGACCACATTCTTTTAAAATTTCGTTGATTTTTTGCTCATCTCCTGCTAAAATAACCTCGCAGTCATATTCCAAAACTGCTTCAATCCCACCTTTAACAATCTCTAAAGGTGCATTATCTCCACTCATTGCATCTAATACAATTTTCATTTTCTACTCCTTAAAAACGGATTTTAAGCTATCAATTTCTAAAAGTCCACGGTTAGCTATTTCCGTATTTTTCTCTTTTTTACCTTTAATTTTATAGCCTAAAGGCTCTATTATACCAAAATTAATGTTCATAGGTTGAAATTTTTCTACAGTTTGGTTACTAATATATAAACTCATAGCACCAAGTGCAGTTTTATTCGAAAATTCGATAAGCTCCATATCACGCAACTGACGAGCAAGGTTTACACCTGCTAAAAATCCAGAACTCGCTGATTCAACGTACCCTTCAACTCCTGTTATTTGTCCTGCAAAATAAACATTTGTATTTTTTCTCGCACGATAAAACTTATCCAAATTTTTAGGTGAATCTATAAAAGTATTTCTGTGCATAACACCATAACGCAAAAATTCTGCATTTTTTAGTGCTGGAATTAAGCTAAAAACACGCTTTTGCTCAGGAAATTTAAGGTGTGTTTGAAAACCAACTATATTATACATTGAACCTTGCTTATTATCTTTTCTAAGCTGAACCACTGCATAAGGGTCAAACCCAGTTTTAGGGTCACGAAGTCCGACAGGCTTTAATGGGCCAAAAAGCAAAGTTTTTTCTCCACGTCTTGCCATAACCTCAACAGGCATGCACCCCTCAAAAACTTTCATATCTTCAAAACCATGCACTTCTGCTTCTTGTGCGTTACAAAGTTCATGTAAAAAAACGTCGTATTCTTCTTTGTTCATAGGACAATTAATGTAATCTGGCGTGCCTTTGTCATATCTTGACTTAAAATAAGCACTTTCCATGTCAACGCTCTCAAAACTCACGATAGGAGCAGCTGCATCATAAAAATGCAAATAATCCTCATCTCCTAAAAAAGTTTTAATACTTTCAAACAATCCATCGCTAGTTAGTGGACCTGTCGCAATAATAATAGGCTCATCTGCGTTAAAATCAGTTATTTCTTCTTCCATTACCGTAATATTTTTATGATTTCTAATGCGTTTTGTAATAGTTTCAGAAAAAACTTCTCTATCAACAGCCAAAGCACCACCAGCCTCTACAGCTGTTTCGTCTGCAACTTCGATGATAAGCGAGCCTAAACGTCGCATTTCTTCTTTCATAAGCCCTACAGCATTTGAAATATCAGCACCTCTTAAAGAGTTTGAGCAAACAAGCTCTGCGAAATTTTCACTATGATGTGCAGGTGACATTTTTTTTGGTTTCATTTCATAAAGTTCTACTAAAAAACCTCTTTCAGCCAGCTGATATGATGCCTCGCACCCAGCAAGCCCTGCCCCTATTACTTTAACTTTTTTCATATTTTTTCCTTATGTATCATAAAATTTTTCATTATTATAATGTAATTTACATACGTTTTTTAGTTTTAAACGCTGAACAGTGCCAGCGTTTAGTACTTATATTAAATTTATTCTTCTTCAGTCTTCTTTTTAGTTGTTTTAGTTGCCTTTTTCGTTGTAGTTTTAGTAGTCGCTTTTTTGGTTGTAGCTTTTTTGGTTGTTGTCGATTTCGTAGCAGTAGATTTTTTTGCAGCAGCCGATTTTGTAGTTTCTTTTTTAGCTGTTTTCTTAGCTTCTGCTTTTTCTTCGTCTGTCTTTTTAACAGGTTTTTTTCTAACAATTTTCTCTACATATCCACAACCTTCGGCATAACATACATTAGATGACTCTTTTGTTTCTAATTCGTAATGCTTAAACAGTGGTTTATCACATTTAGGACACGTAAGTTTCGTTACCTTGTCCCAAACCATAAAAGTACAGTCTGGACTATTTTCACAAGCGATATATTTATGTTTTTTCGCTGTTTCTCGGTTAACAACACGAGCGTCGCAAAGTGGACACAATACCCCTGTTGGTTTTAAAATAGGCTTGATAGTTTTGCAATCGGGATATCCAGAACACCCTAAAAATTTACCATAACGGCTACTTTTAACGTGCATTTCTTTTCCACAAACGTCGCAAACTTGGTCAGAAACTTCAGGTTTAATAGTTACACGTATACCTTCCATTTCTTTTTCTGCAGTTACAAGCGTTGTGTCAAACTCAGTATAAAAATTACGTAAAACATCTTTATAATGCACTTTTCCGTTTTCAACTTCGTCAAGTTTATCTTCCATTTCAGCCGTAAATTTTGTGTTTACTATATTAGAAAATCTATCGTCCATAAGCTCGGTTACAGCCTCACCTAAATTTGTCGGACGCAAAACTTTCCCCTCACGCTCAACATACATTCTGTCTACAATAGTTGTAATAGTTGGTGCATAAGTAGATGGTCTACCAATACCTTCTTCCTCTAAAACACGAATTAAAGCTGCCTCTGTAAATCTAGGAAGTGGCTTTGTAAAATGTTGTAAAGGGTCGATTTTTTCGCATTTTAAAACATCTCCTACAGCAAGCTCTGGTAGTGGTCTACCTTGCGTTTTAGAATCTGCTTCGTTATCAACACTTTCTTCGTAAACTGCAGTATAACCCACAAATTTCACGATATGCCCTGTTGCACGAAAAATATATTTATCATTTTCTATATCAGCCGACACAGTATCTAAAATTGCGTCAGACATTTGCGTTGCAATAAATCTTGCCCAAATCAGTTTGTATAATTTATATTGGTCAGGTGTTAAGCTTGATTTTATAGAATCTGGTGATAAATTAGGATTAGTTGGTCTAATCGCTTCGTGTGCATCTTGCGATGCTTTTTTCGATTTAAACACACGTGATTTATAAAATTCTTTCCCAAAATTATTTACAATATAGTCTTTTGCATAGCCCATAGCATCATCAGATAATCTAAGCGAATCCGTTCTCATATAGGTTATAAGACCCGTCATACCAATGCCTGGAATATCCACACCCTCGTATAAACCTTGTGCAACCATCATCGTCTTTTTAGGTTGCATATTAATTTTTCTAGATGCCTCTTGTTGCAAACTAGATGTAATAAACGGTGGTGCTGGCGATTTTTTCTTAGTCCCTTTTTTTACATTTGCTACCTTAAACTCGTTTTTAGCGATAACTTCGATAATTTCCTGAGTTTCCTCGCCTGTTTTAAGTTCACGTTTTTTAGGGTCACCATAGAAATAAGTTTTAACTTTTTCGCCATTTAGCGATAAATCTACGTCTAAACTCCAATATTCTTCTGGAATAAACGCACGAATTTCTTTCTCTCTATCTACTACAAGTTTTGTAGCAACAGACTGAACACGCCCTGCCGATATTCCACGTTTAACTTTTTTCCACAAAAACGGAGAAAGTTTGTATCCTACCATACGGTCAAGCATTCTGCGTGCTTGTTGTGCATCTACTAAATCCATGTCTATTTCACGAGGATTATTAACAGCCTCTACAACAGCCGTTTTGGTAATCTCATTAAAAGTTACACGACGAGTATTCTCATCTCTTAAAATCAAAAGTTCTTTTAAATGCCAAGAAATAGCCTCTCCCTCACGGTCGGGGTCGGTTGCGAGATACACAATTTCGCTTTCACGAACAGCATCACGTAATTTGTCAATTAAAGCTTCCTTGCCATCTATTGGCTTATAAAGAGGTTCAAAATCGTTTTCTATATCAATGTTCATTTTGTTTTTTGGCAAGTCACGTAAATGTCCATTAGACGCAAGAACTCTAAAATTTGAACCTAGATATTTTTCTATCGTTTTAGCTTTCGCTGGTGATTCTACAATCAAAAGATTAGACATATATTTCTTACTCCTTAATTCTTATTCTACTAGCTATGTTTTCTATTTCTCCATTTAGCTCAAGCATCGTTATGTACATCATAACTTCCGAGGCTCGTAGCTCGCTTTGTTCTATTATTTCGTCTACCGTTTCCGTCCCCTGCATGATAATATCGTATACTTTTTGCTCATTTGGCTTCATTTCACGAAGTTTCTTTTCGCAAATCTTAGTTTTTGGTGTATCTACAGTTTTTTCTATATGCTTTTCTATAGTTTTTTCTACAGCTTTTTCTGTATGTTCTTCTAAATTAGCATTTAGTATAGGCAAAATACTATCATTTTCATCAACCTTATAGATTTTCATATTTTCTTTAAGATACGTTTCTTCTATTTTGCTCTCAAGTTCACTTTTATATTCCGAAAGTATATCATAAGGGTTTGTAACCATTTTTGCACCTATTTTTATAAGCTCATTACAACCATATGAATTAGAATTATCAATATTCCCAGGAATTGCAAAAATATCTCGCCCCTGCTCTAAAGCACAAGCTGCAGTTATTAAGCTACCTGATTTTTTAGGAGCTTCTACCACCAAAACTCCTTTAGAAATCCCACTAAGTATCCTATTTCTTTGTGGAAAATTCGCAGGAATAGGCTTTGTTGTAGGTGGAAATTCCGAAATAACAGCACCAACTGCTATAATATCGTCCATTAATTTACGATTTTCAAACGGATAACAATAATCTACAGAACAACCAAGCACAGCAACTGTTGGCATATTAGCTAGAATAGACGCTTGATTTGCTACGGTATCAATTCCTTTTGCCATTCCAGAAATTATTATAATTCCCTTTTGTGCAAGGGTTATGCAAAGTTTTTTTGCAACTAAATTCCCATATACTGTAGGCACTCGTGTTCCAACTACACCAATTCCAACTTTATTATCAAGGTCAGGAAGTCTACCTTTCATATAAATTACTAAAGGAGGATTTACAATCCCTCGAAGTATCTCAGGATACATGCTATCATTTATCGCAAAAACAGTTATTTCTTTGTTAAAACAATCCTCAAGTATTTCATCTGCCTTTGAAAAGTCCTTTTCTAAAATCCTCTCAACCTCTTTTTTCGAGAGCATTGTAGAAAGTTCTTTTTCCTCAGCTACAAAAACGTTTTCAGGGGTATCAAATCGGTCTAAAACACGGCTTATACTCGTGTAGTTTATACACAAACTAAGCCAAACCCAATTTCTTAATGAAGCCACGCATTCACCCCCTATTTAGACATTTCCCACATCACAATACCACCTGCTACCGATGCATTTAACGACTGCATATTCGCAATAGGTATAATAATTTTTTCACTAGCATATTTTAAAACTTCGCTTGATACGCCGTTTGATTCATTTCCAATAATTACAGCACTCTCTTTTAGACAAACTTTGCTTATATCAACGCTTTCCTCATCTAAATACGTAGCATAAATCGGTATATCTATAATTTTAAAGCACTCTTCCACGGTCATATTTAGTATAGGCACGCTAAAAATCGCACTCATAGTAGAACGCACAACCTTTGGAGAGTACACATCTACGCAATTATTTAATAAAATTACAGCATCAATTTTAAAAGCACACGCCGAGCGTATAATAGTCCCCATGTTTCCAGGGTCTTGCAAATTATCTAAAATAATTACTTTTTTCAAATCTCGAGTTTTACTTTTTGTAATTTTACAAGAAAATATAACTCCTTGTGGATTTTTTGTATCGGCAATTTTTTCAAAAATATGATGTGGCACTTGCAATATATTGTCACTTTTAATATCAATATTTAGCTTATAATTTTCAGAAATAATTAATGTATCTATAAAAATATCTTGCGAAATTGCATCAAGTAGCATTTTTTCGCCCTCGCAGACGAAAAGTTGCTCACTTTTTCTATATTTCTTATCGTTTATAATCTTTCTAAAGTTTTTAATCTTAGTGTTATCCAGACTTTTTATAAAATCCATTATAAATTATCAAGCTCCTCAATATCTTCATTCGCACCTAAAACCGTTAGAACATCATTTTTCCCGATTTTAAATAGTGCATCTAGCGAAATCATCAGTTCTCCAGTATCTCTATTGCGAACAGCAACAACCGTTACCCCATATTTTGCACGAATATCAAGGTCTACCAGCGTTTTTCCATGCCATGATTTTGGTGCAGAAATCTCCATAATGCTATAATCATCTGAAAGTTCAAGATAATCTATTACATTTCGTCTAGCTACCATTTGTGCTAAACGTTGACCCATTTCTAACTCTGGAAAAATAACTCTGTCAGCTCCTATTTTTTCTAAAACTCTAGTATGTACATCGCTACCAGATTTTGCGATAACATGTGGCACACCCATTTCTTTTAACAAAAGCGTAATAAGTATACTGTTTTGTATATCACTTGCGATACTAATTATTCCATAATCAAAATTTGATGCCCCAATAGACTCTAAAACAGTAGCGTCAGACGCATCTCCAATTACAGCATGAGTTACATGGTCAGAAATTTTTTGTATAACATCTTCGTCTTTATCTATAACTAAAACTTCGTGTCCACTGTTATATAGTTCTCTTGCTAGTGAATTTCCAAAACGTCCTACACCAACTATTATAAATGATTGCATATTTTTCTCCTTAGCCTATTAAAATTATACCTTGTGGGTAATTTATTTTCGATTTTTCTTTTTTGCCCATAAATAATGTAAATCCTAGAGTTAAAATACCAACTCTACCAAAAAACATTAAAACAATAATCAAAATATGTGAAAAAGTTGATAACTGCTGTGTTATTCCAGCCGAAAGACCAACTGTCCCAAAAGCTGATATAACCTCATACACTACAAATTCGAAAGGTGCAGTTTCTACACTCGCCATTAAAATTGTAGCTATTGATATTACAAATGTTGCCATAAAAAAGATACTCATAGCATTTAGCACAGCCGAAATATTTATTCTTCTTTTGGCAAAATTATATGTTGTTTTACCTTGTATCGTACTCATTGCTGCTAAAAATAATATTGCAACAGTAACTGTTTTAACACCACCTGCAGTTGAACCTGGCGAACCACCAATAAACATAAAGAAATATGTTAAAAACAGTGATGCAGAAGTTAAATCTCCTTGTGATATTGTATTAAAGCCAGCTGTTCTTGTTGTTACCGACTGAAAAGATGACGCTAAAATTTTATCTCCAAGTGACATATTTCCGATAGTCAACGGATTATTATATTCAAATACAAAAAATAGTGCAGTTCCACCAACGATAAACACAGTTGTCATTAGCAAAACAAGTCTTGTATGCGTCGACATTCTTTTTTTCTTATAAATATCTCCCCAAACAAAAAATCCTAGTCCACCAATTACAGTAAGTGCCATCAAAGTTAAATTTACTACTACATCATCAGCGTAGCTTGTAAAACTCGAAAACGGCTCTACATAACCCATAAGGTCAAATCCTGCATTGCAAAAAGCCGATACAGAGTGAAAAATCCCTCTCCACAAAGCTTCTTTTAAAGGAAATTCAGAAGAAAATCTCGTAGCGAGTATAATAGCTCCTAAACCCTCAAAAAAGACAGTCCCTAGTAATATTTTTTTTGTAAGACGAACAACTCCCGAAGTCCTTGTAACATTCAAGGCACTAGACATTAAAATTCTTTCTTTAAATGTAATTCGTCTTCTCAAAGCCATTGAAAACAAAGTTACTATGGTCATAAAACCTAGTCCACCAACTTGAATTAAAATAAGTATCGTCGCTTGTCCAAAAAAACTCCAGTGCGTGTATGTATCCACCAAAACAAGCCCCGTTACACAAGTTGCAGAAGTCGCTGTAAAAAGTGCGACAAATGGCGATGTCCACTCGCCAGAGCTTGACGCCATTGGCAAAGTTAGAACTAACGCTCCGAACAAAATAATACTTAAAAATCCTAAGGTTATTAATAATCCTGTTTCCATAGGTTTTTTTCTAATTTTAACGCTTGACATAATTTCTCCTCAAAGCTTAAAGCCTGAATACTTTAGCATTCAGGCTTAGTTATTAGGTTTCATTGTAGGGAAAAGTAATACATCACGTATAGAATAACTATCTGTAAGTAACATTACAAGTCTATCAATGCCTAATCCTAAACCACCAGTTGGTGGCATACCATATTCTAAAGCTGTAATAAAATCATCGTCCATCATGTTCGCTTCATCGTTTCCAGCTTCTAACATTTCTACTTGACGTAAAAAACGTTCTTTTTGGTCTATAGGGTCGTTTAATTCCGAAAATGCATTCGCAAGTTCACGACGTGTTATAAATAATTCAAAACGCTCTGTTAAACGTGTATCAGACTTCATGCGTTTTGCTAAAGGTGATACCTCTACAGGATACTGCGTTATAAAAGTTGGCTGAACTAAGTTTTCTTCAACTTTTTCTTCAAACATAAGGTTTAAAGCATCGCCCCAAGATATTGTACCTTCAACTGCTACACCAGCAGATTTACAAGCATTTGTTGCATCTTCGCTTGATGTGAATGCGTTAAAATCTACTCCAGAGTATTGTTTTACAGCGTCTATCATTGTAATTCGTGCAAAACCACGAGCAAGGTTAATATCTTCGCCTTGATAATTTACAGTTGTTGTTTTTAAAACATTTTCTGCTACAGTCGAGATAATTCCTTCTGTAATATCCATCATACCCTCATAGTCAGTGTATGCTTGATATAGCTCAATTGTTGTAAATTCTGGGTTGTGTTTTACAGACATTCCTTCATTTCTAAAAATTCTACCAATTTCATAAACTCTTTCAAAACCACCTACTATAAGACGTTTTAAGTGAAGTTCTGTAGCTATTCTTAAATACATATCAATGCCTAGTGTGTTATGGTGAGTTATAAACGGGCGTGCTGCTGCACCACCTGCTATAGTGTTTAACACAGGTGTTTCAACTTCCATAAAATCTAAGTTATCTAAATAACGACGAATTTCACTCACAATTTTTGTGCGAAGCTCAAAAGTACGTCGTACATCAGGGTTTACAATAAGGTCAACATAACGTTGTCTATAGCGTAAATCTGGGTCTTTTAGACCGTGGAATTTTTCAGGTAGTGGAAGTAATGACTTTGAAAGCAATGTTACTTCTGATGCTTTTATCGAGATTTCTCCCTTTTGCGTCATAAAAACTTCGCCTTTTATACCTACTAAATCACCAATATCATACTTCTTAAAGTCCTCAAAAGATAATTCATCTAGGTGGTCACGTCTAACATATGACTGAATATTTCCGTGTCTATCAAGAATATTAACAAAACCAGCTTTACCCATCATTCTTTTCGCCATCATACGTCCTGCAACAACCACTTCTTTGCCTTCAAAAGCTTCAAAGTTTTCAGTAATGTCCGTAGAATGGTTTGTTATATCAAATTTTGTAACATGAAAAGGGTCACGGTCTTCATCTTGTAAGTTTTTTAGTTTGTCACGACGAATTTTTAAAAGTTCTCGTAAATCTTGTTGTTCGTTTTCCATTTTTGCTCCTTTATATTAAGGTAATTTCTCATAACTATTGTGCTTAATTTAGCTAGTTTTTTTGTAATACAAAGCTAAAAACACACAAATAAATTAAGTTTAAGATATTGGTTATGATGTGCCTTAGGCATTTTATCTACTTATTGAAAGTATTTTATATTCTATATTACCCATAGGTGCTTCTACTATAGCAACTTCTCCAATTTTTTTGCCAATTAGTGCTTTTCCAAAAGGAGATTCGTCTGAAATACGCATTTCTGCAGGATTTGCCTCTTGTGAACCTACTATATAGTAAAATTCAATATCTCCAAATTCAACGTCTTGTATTTCTACTTTTGCACCATGAGATACCTCATCTGCTTTAAACATATCATCTGTTATTAATACAACATTTGATAAAATATTTTCAATTTCAGCCATTCTTGAGAAAACTTTGCCTTGTTCGTTTTTCGCTTCGTCATATTCGCTATTTTCAGATAAATCGCCAAAAGAACGAGCTTCTTTAATTTGTTCTGCTACTTCTTTTTCACGAACAGTCTTTAAAAAAAGTAATTCCTCACGTAGTTTATCTATGCTTGCTTGTGTCAGTTTAAATGATTTTGGTTGCATATTTATTCACCCTATCTGCCGTTTTGGCTTTATTTGCATTAACACATATTATAATTACACAATGTAAAAATGTCAAGTGTTTCTTAAAATATTTTCAAAAAAATTTTTCTCTTATTTTAGAATATTCCTAACATATAAATATATGCTAGGAATATTTTTACTCTTTAATTTGCGATAAAACTGCATCTACAGCAGCTACTATCTGCGAATCTGTTTGCGTAGTTAAGAAATAATATCTTTCTTGCTCTTCCTCAGAATGTTCTATTTGTATATCAGGAGTTACCCCAACATTTGCAAGGTTTCTACCTTGTGGCGTATAATATTTATTAGTTGATAATATTATTACCGAACCATCAGATAATTCTACAGGACTTTGCGAATATCCTTTACCCGTTGTGCTTTCGCCAACTACAGTTCCAACACCATATTCTTGAACAGCTGCTGCAAAAAATTCTGCTGCACTATATGAGTTTGAATTAACAATTACAGAAATCGGTACATCTAAATATTCTGCGTCCGATGTGTAAATTTCTTCACTTCCATATTTGCTCACAGTAGATATAACATCGCCCTCAGGAAGTATTATATCTAAGCACTCTACAAGTTTTGTAAGGTATCCACCTGGATTATTTCTAAGGTCGAAAACAAAGCCTTTTGCCCCTGCATTAGATGTAATTTCCAAGGCATTTTTAAATTGGTTTGCAGTGTCAGATTCAAAATTGGTTATTTGAACATAAGCTACCTCTCCCACCATTTCGTAATATACAGATACACGAGCTACAGTGTCACGAGTTATACGCATTTCGATGATTTCATCATTACGCATTACCTCAAGTTCAACAACAGTCCCTCTTTCGCCAGTAACCATGTCAACAGCTGTGTTATATCCAACATCAGACACCTTTTGTCCATCTACTGATATTATATAATCAAATTTTTGAACACCACCATATAAAGCTGGCGACTTATCATATACTTTTGTTACTAAAATAGCTTCTTCGTTATAATCATAAACAACATTTACGCCAATACCGACAAGGTTTTCGCCTGCATCTGTTAAATACTGCTCATATTGCTCTTGATTCATATAATATGACCAAGAATCTCCTATTCCTTCAACATATCCAGCAGCTGCATAGTCTAAAGCTGTTTCATAGTCTATTTCACCAACATAACTTTGCTCTATTACCTGCATTACTTCATAGATTTTAGCAAGTTCTTTTTGCATTGTTTGATATTCGCTTAACTTACTATTTATCATGTCATAGCTCATAAGCAACGTTACATTCACCGTTGTGGCACATGCAAGTAATATCAAAGCAATAGCTGTTGATATTTTAATTTTTTTCATACGTATTCCTAACTATAGTAATTCATAGGGTTTTGGTGCTCCCCGTTTAATATAATTTCAAAATGTAAGTGATTTCCTGTTGACCAGCCAGTAGACCCAACTAATCCTAAAACATCACCTTTTCCTACATATTCTCCAGCAGAAACCAAACGTTTGCTCATATGTGCGTATAATGTTACATATCCACCACCATGGTCAACCATTACATAGTTTCCGTAAGACGAGCTATAGTCAGACACAATAACTCTACCTGCATTTGCAGATAAAATATTTTGTCCACCTGCAGCTCCTATGTCAATCCCTTTATGGAAAGACTCTACAACTCCTGTTATCGGGTGTGTTCTATATCCAAATGGAGATGTTACCCAATATGAGCTAGGCGTTGGCCATAAAAATTCGCCACCTACATAAATACCAATGCTTGCAAGCTCTTTAGAAAGTTGAGCTACTTTATTCGCCATTTCTTCTTCTGCTGATAAATTTTGTGCTTGTGCTGTAAGTGCTGCTTGCTCATCTGCCATAAGTTGTTTCATTTTTAGTTCTAAATTATTAGATTGATGCTCTAAACTACCTTTTTCATTATCTAAAGTAGATTTATAATCTTCTTGTAAAGCTTTATCTTCTTCTAGTTTTTGTTTTGCATTTTCAACAGCAATAGCACTGGCTGTATATTCATCAAAAACATTTTGATTATGATTTATAATTTGTTGCGAAATTTCAATTCTTGATAACATATCAAAGAAACTCTCTGATGCAAGTAGTATATCTAAATATGTAGTTTCTCCAGCTTCATACATTATACGAATACTGGTTTTCATTGACTCATATTGTAAATTCATTTTTTCTGTTGCAAGCATCAAATTGTATTCTTCAACTTCTATTTCATCAGATAATACATCTATAATCACTTGTGTTGCTATAATTTTCGACGTCGTTATCTCAATTTGTTGGTTTAAAAGTTCAATTTCTTGATATGTCGCTTCCTGATTTGCCTCTATTTGTGCAATAAGTTTTATAATTTCAGAACGTTCAGCTTCTAATTTTTCTATTTGTGCTTCAGCTGCTAAAAGCTCTGCTAAAGTATCGTTTGCAGATGCAAACAACGGCGTAATTAAACCTAAAAGCACAGATACAATCATAAGTGCTGCAAGTATTTTCGCCATTTTTTTCATGGTTTTCTGGCTCATTTAAACCTCCTAAACATCTAAAAATTTTCTTATTGTAAATAAGCTACCAAAAGTCCCTATTATAGAACCTATAGCTAAATACGAATAAAATACTCTCATTCTAACTACTTCAAAAGGAATTATACTAACAAAACCTATAAACTCTGAAGCGAAAGTTATCGCCTCGACATATAAGTACCAAGTAAATCCAAACGCTACAAGCGATGCTATAACCCCTAAAAGCAAACCTTCTATAATAAAAGGCCATTTTATAAATGCGTTTTTTGCACCTATCATTTTCATGATAGCTATTTCTTCTTTTCTTGCAAAAAGTGCAAGTTTTACTGTATTTGATATTATAAATATAGATATAGCTCCAAAAGCTAGCAAAAATATAACAGACATTATATTAAAACCTTTTTCTATGTTATAAAGTGCCTTATACGTTTCGTTTCTCGAAGATACCTCTGCCACACCTTCTATAAGGTTTAGCCCTAGAGTTACCTCGTCTACAAATTGCAAAGAATTTAAGTGAACTATAAATCCATCACGTAAAGGATTGTCATTTTCAAAACCTTCTACAATAAAAGACACATCTCCAAGTTGTTCTTTATAAGCTTGTAATGCTTCTTCTTTTGATACATATGTGACACTAGCTACATCAATAACCTGCAAAATTCTACTTTCGATTTCTATATAAGTTAACTGGTCTTTTGGTTCGTTCATAAATACACTTATATAAGCCATTTGTGCAAGATTTAATGCATCTTCTTCTGTCAAAGAAAGCGTGTCTTCTTCTATTTCATATTCTTCTAAATCTTCGTCTTCTTCGTCAGAAGTTTCATCTTCATCAGAATTTTCGTCATCATCAGAATTTTCGTCATCATCAGAATTTTCGTCTTCTTCATCTAAAATAACAGAACTTGTAGTTTTTAAATTATCAAGCTCGTCTTGTATTGTCGCTAAAAGAAAATCATCTTCGATAAAAATCATTATTTCGCTTTTTTCTACTTCGGTAGCTATCTGTATTTGTGCATTATAAGCAGTTAGCACAAAACAACCAACAACAAGTAGACATACCATTATTATGCTAATTGCAGCAAAGCTCATAAATCCGTTTAAGAAAATATTTAAAACACCTTCTTTTAAAAAATACCAAGGATTTCCACCAGTTTTTGCTCTAATTCGTCTTTTCATAATTATACCCACCAGTTTCGTCGCTTACAATTTTTCCACGGTCTAAAAATATTACACGTTTAGAAAATTTATCTACTAGTTCTTTCTCGTGCGTTATAACCACAACTGTTGTTCCGAGTTTGTTGATTTGCTCAAGCAAAGTCATAATTTCAAGCGACCTTGCAGGGTCTAAATTTCCTGTTGGTTCGTCTGCTATAATTGTACTTGGATTATTAACCAAAGCACGTGCTATAGCTACCCTTTGTTTTTCACCACCAGAAATTTGGTCTGGTTTTTGCTCTGTTTTACCCATAAGACCTACTAAATTTAAAACGTAAGTTACACGCTTAAATGTATATTTTTCTGGTGCTCCAACAACTCTCATAGCAAACGCTACGTTCTCATAAATTGTTTTTTTATCTATTAGCCTAAAATCTTGAAACACAACTCCTAGTGTACGCCTCAAAAGTGGCATATCTTTTTTTCTAATACTTCCTATGCTAAAATTATTAACAACAGCTCTTCCACTTGTTTGTTTTAATTCGCCCGTAAGTATTTTTGAAAGCGTTGATTTTCCAGACCCCGAATGCCCTACTATAAATACAAATTCACCAGGTTCTACGGTAAACGTTATATTATCTAAGGCTCGTGTGCCGTTTGGATAGACCATCTCCACTTCTACCATTTTTATCATTTTAGTTTTTCACCCTCATAATTAAAATAAAATCTTTTCGCTGTCGCGTGCTTCTAAATATTTACGTACCATAAGTGCTACTTTAAAAACTATAGCATGGTCAAATTTACGCAGGTCAAGACCTGTAATTTTACGAATTTTACCTAATCTATATACTAAAGTATTTCTATGAACAAATAATTTTCTAGATGTTTCCGATACATTTAAGTTGTTGTCAAAAAACGCTTTAATCGTAGACAAAGTTTCTTCGTCTAGCGAATCTATAGAACCTTTTTTGAAAACTTCGCTTAAAAACATGCGACAAAGTGTTGTAGGTAATTGATAGATAAGTCTGCCAACACCTAGGTTTTCAAAGCCTATAATAGTTCTTTCAGAGTCGAAAACTTCTCCTACTTCCAGAGCTATTTGTGCTTCTTTAAATGACTTGCTTATTTCTTCTAAAGATTCATAAACAGAGCCATGCCCAATAATGATTTTTGCTTCTATTTTTTCTTCTAGAGCAATTTGCATATTTTGTGCAATTTTATATACATCTTTTGCTTGAATCATTTTTTCTGCTTCATAAACCACAGCAATATCTCTCTCGCTTATGTGAATTACAAAATGTTTGTCCGAATTTTGCAAAAAATTCGTTATAATGTCAGACGCACTAGAGTCCATTCCCTCTACTTGACGTATTAAAAACACAACTTTTGTATTATTTTGTGGAAAATTAAGCTCATTTGATTTTATATAAATATCGCCTGGTAAAATATTATCAAGCAAAATATTTTTAACAAAAGTAGCCTTGTCATATTTATTATCATAAAGCGAATTTATGCTCGCAACAGATGCTGCAAGTACAGACGCAAGCTCACATGCTCTATCATCATTACCAGTTACATAAACAATATTTTGAATATTTCCATATTCGCCTTTTATTATTTGGTACACGTTATCATAATGTTTTGTAGGATTAGAATTTAAAAACTCTGCTCCTTGATAATCTATGTTTCCTATTTTTCGCAAATCAGAAGATGCAATTACAACCCCCGTTGCATCTAGAACACCTATATCACGTGTAAGATCATTTTTAACTTGTAGTATAATAGATTGAAATAATTTAGCTGACATTGTAGCACTTCCTTTTTAATTTTTTTGGGTATTTTTCATAAAATAAATTATTATCTTTGTACATTATAACATACTTTTTTCGACATTTCTAGTCTTTTTATAAAATTTCCCTAAAATTTTTATACACAATAGCTAAATTACAGTCATAATGCCAAAAAATAACAAAATCAGCTTTTTTTCAAACTTTTTCGCATGTTTTAAAAATAAAAATAACCGTAAAATTTAAATATTACAGTTATTTTTCATTATTTTAAGTTGCAGTTGCTAACAAATATTCTTTGTATGTGCCTGTTTTTATACCTTGGTTTGTTTCGACATTTATAAATTTAACTAAAATGTCAATATCTTCCTCGGCTACTCCAGAATAAGTTTGATAATATACACCAGATGCATAAAACGTTATAGCATATACCACTAAATATTCCTCAAACAGCTCTGGGTCTACATATATAAATACTTCTGTTAAATCATCGTTATATGTTATTTTTTTAAAAGCTGGAACGTCAGAATCTTCAGCTAGCATATTAGCTATTGTTGTATCAACCTCTGAACGAACCGATTTTAACATATTATTATATGCGTTTTCCGAAAGCACATAAGTCACCGAGCCATCTTCGTTTATCGTATGAGATTTACAATAATAATATTGTGCCTCATTTGCTATTTCTTCTTCTGTGTATCCAGAAAACATACTAGCTGGCAAATTAATTTCCATCTGCTCTGAACATGCTACTAAACTGCTACACATAGCAACTGATAAGATTAATGCTATAATTTTTTTCATATTTCCCCTCGCTTTTGTAATTTTAATAAATCATGATATTTAAGTTTATACATAAATTCTTAATCACATTTAGTCTATAATATCACATTTTACATCAAATTTCAAGGTAAATTTATTCATATACTAGAATTAATTCCCAAAAGGAAAATCAAACGAGAAATTGTATTGTGAATTATTATTGTTGTTGCTTTGCGTTTCTTCCACTTCTTGTGTTAAATCATTAGTATCCATAAGGCGAACGTTTATATCTAAAACTTTTCCTGCACGATATATGGTAAGCGTTATATACTCTCCTGCAACAAACTGCTCTTTTATTTCGTTAATTTCTGCAGCACATGTAGTTTCTTCGCCATTAACACCTATAATAATGTCATTTTCTTTAATACCCTTAGCATAAGCATCTGAGCGTTCGTCTACCGTTTTTACTAAAAGTCCTTGTGGAACATTATTGTAATCTGCAAGTTCTTTAGAAATATCATACCCTGCAGTAATTCCTATAGATGGTCTACCAGAAACATATCCATTAGCTAAAAGTTCATCTATAATAGGTTTCGCTTCGTTAATTGGTATTGCAAACCCTAAGCCTTCATAATATTCTGCAGCAATTTTTATTGTGTTAATGCCTATCACTTGACCATATTGGTTTATAAGTGGTCCACCAGAGTTACCAGGACTTATCGCTGCGTCTATTTGAAGCAAATTCATCACTTTATCATCAAATACCATTTCACGGTCTACAGCAGAAATATACCCACCTGTCAACGTTCCTTGCAGTTCTAGTCCACCAGGATTTCCTATAGTTATCGCAACTTCTCCAACTACAGTTTGGCTAGAATCTCCAAATTCTGCTACAACTAAAGGACTGTCTTTACTTGGATTTATTTTTATAACAGCTATATCAGTAACCTCATCTTTACCTATAATTTCTGCTTTATAGTATGTGTCATCGTGCAAAACAACAGTAATAATATCTGCCCCATCAATAACATGGTTATTTGTGATGATATATCCATCTTCACTCATAATAATACCTGTTCCTGTTCCAGATGTTCCAAAAATAGAATCTGCCTGAATGCCAACTGTAGAAGGTGCTACTTTTTCATAAATTTGTGGCACTGTTAAAACTTCGCCCTCTTTTGGTATTAAATCTATCGGCGAATTTGTATTAGTAACTATATCCAAAGTTTGTTGCGTAGTGTTTGGACTTTTGTTTTCGCCTCCAAGAAAATAAGCCGAACCAAAACCTACAGCCGTAGCGACACTCAAAAACGCAAAAGTTGCACATATATTTTTAAGCACTTTTCTGTTTTTAGGTTTAGTGTAGTTTGTTTCTACCTGGGTGTGAACTATAGGTTCTGGCTCTAGTTCTTCACACATAGCTATTATAGAATTTTCGCTTTTTTTAACTGCTTGATTGTTAGCTTTTTGACTACTAACCACTTGATTATTAACCACTTTTTGAGGAATAACCATAATTTTTGGTTTTATTTCATTTTTCGTTTCTTGATTTTCAAGATTATTTTCAATGTTGTCTTTATTCATGTAAACTCTCCTTCTGTTTTGTTTTCAAAGCAAACTCAAATGTTGTTATATTTTCTTTTGATGTTACATTAATTTCGCTATCGTGTAACAACACAATTTTTCGTGCAATATAAAGTCCTAAACCTGCCCCACTTGTGTCTTCGCTTCGTGAGGAGTCTACTTTATAAAACCTATTAAATATATTATCTATTTTCTCTTGTGGTATAGTATCTCCATAATTTTTTATAGTAAAAACGGTTTTATCTTCAATACATTTTACTGTAATGCTTAAAAACATACCACTTTTCGTAAATTTTACTGCATTATCTACCAAATTATACACAACTTGATAAATATTCTCCCTATCACCTACAACCATCGTATTATCTGACGGTAAATCTATAGAAAAATCTATATTTTTATCAACTATTTTCTTTTCAAAAGAAAAACTAACACGCATAACTAATTCGTTAAAGTCAAAGTCTGATATATCTAGCGTAAAATTATCTGCATGAATTTTCGAAGTTTGTAGCATACGTGCGATAAGTCTTGAAAGTCTATGTGCTTCTTCCGAAACAATATCTAAATAATGTTTCACTTTTTCTTCTGGAATAGTTCCATCTAAAATACCATCTACAAAGCCACTAATTGATGTCATAGGGGTTTTTAGTTCGTGTGATACATTTTCTAAAAACGTTGTTCTTTGTTGTTCCGAAAGTGATAGCTGTCGTGCTATATCATTTACGTTTTTTGTTAGTTCTTCTATTTCATCATAGCTATTACGCACTGGCACACGATAAGAATAGTCACCTTTTACACAATGGTTTGCAACTTCTGCAATCTCATTTAAAGGTTTTGTTATAACAGCTGTTAAAAAATACGACACAACAATTATAAGAATAGACATAATAATCATTATTATTATAAATGCACTTAGAATTTCTATTCCTACATTAATTAAAAAACTTGATGTCATTCCTATTAAAACTATGCCTAAAGCATCACCATATTCATTATATATTACATTTGCATAAGTATATGTTATATCGTTAAAAAATCCATACAAATCCCCAACTTCGCTAAAATACTTTTCGTTTAAAGTTTTTTGAACAACATACTCCGAAATCTCGGTTTTAATAGTATGTGGCGAATGTGGGTCATAATAAAATCCGACATTCCCATCAATATCCGAAATTAAAACTGTTGCATTTGCTTCTTCTGCAATTTTCATAATTTCTACGGTATATGCTCTTTGTAGTGATAAAGATGCATAATTTTTTTCACGCATAATGCTTTCTGTAGCAACTTTCACTCGTGTTAAATCATTCGAAAGTGCTATCGTTTTATCTTCTAATGCATATTTTGCAATAAGCGTTGTAAAAGCCATTCCAGTTACAGCAAGAATTACAGTAATCAACATAACATAAGCTGTATATGTTTTATAAAACAGACTGTTTTTATTAAAAAAATCAGAATTTTTAAATTTTACAAACCAACGTAATATCTTAATCTCTAAGTTCAAACTTATATCCTACTCCCCACACAGTTTTAACTTCCCATTTATCCGATACATTTTCAAGTTTTTCACGTAAACGTTTAATATGTACGTCTACCGTTCTTGTATCTCCATAGTAATCAAATCCCCAAACAGCGTCTAAGAGCTGTGTTCTTGTAAATACAGAATTTGGCGAAGAAGCTAAACAGTGCAAAAGTTCGATTTCCTTTGGTGGCATATCAGTTCTTTTTCCTGCTATTGTAATTTCGTATGATGTTTTGTCTATAATAAGATTTTCGAAAGTTTTTTTATCTGCAACGATAGGTGCACATCTTCTAAAAATTGCACGCACACGAGCAACAACCTCTCTCATGTCAAGTGGTTTTACTAAATAGTCATCAGCACCCATTTCAAGTCCTGTAACTCTATCAAAAACCTCGCCTTTTGCAGTTAGCATTATAATTGGTGTCGATGTATTTAAATTTCTAATAGCACTGCAAACTTGCCAACCGTCCATAGCAGGCATCATTATGTCTAGTAAAACCATGTCAGGTTTTTCACGTTCAAAAGCAGACATTCCTAACACGCCATTTTCTGCAAGTATTGTTTCATACCCCTCTTTTTGCAAGTAAAGTTGTAATAATTCTCTGATGTTTGCGTCGTCTTCAACAATTAATATTTTCATGATAGTAGCTCCTTTTCCATTTTTAAATTTCATATATTTAAATAATATTTTAATACTTAATACCATTATAAACTTTAAACGTGTATTAGATATAAAATTTTTCCAAAAAAACTATGAACAAAACAAACTTCTTAATATTTAAAGATATTTTTTTGTAGTTGTTTTTTTTCAAAAAATCTTGTATAATATAAATTACTAATATTTTAAGGAGGGTTTTATGGAACAACTTATAGAAAAAGCCATTTTAGTAGGGCTTAATACAAAAATATTCGACAAAACTCAAAATTCAACAAACGAAACTCTAGACGAACTAGAAGCACTGCTTGAAACAGCAGGTGGCACATGCGTTTGTAAAGTTTTACAAAATCTTCCAACGCCAAACACAAAAACTTTTATTGGCGAGGGCAAACTTTTCGAAATTATCGAGCTTTGCAAAACATATGAAGCCGACCTTATTGTTTTTGATAACGAGCTTTCGCCATCTCAAATTAGAAATTTAGAAGATATTACAGGGCTTGTTATCATAGATAGAAGTAATTTAATTTTAGATATTTTCGCTAAAAGAGCAATAAGCCTTGAAGGTAAAATGCAAGTCGAATTAGCTCAGTATAAATATATTTTACCACGTCTTTTAGGTCTTGGCAAGTCTATGTCACGACTTGGTGGTGGAATAGGAACACGAGGTCCTGGAGAAAGCAAGCTTGAATCCGACAGACGACACATTCGCCGTCGCATAGAAAAGCTAGAAAGCGACTTAAAAGAAGTCAGCCTAACTCGAGAAACCATGCGAAGAAGCAGAACAAAATCCGAAATCCCTTTAGTGTCTATCGTAGGATATACAAATGCCGGAAAATCTACTTTATTAAATCTTTTAACAAACGCATCTATTCATGCAAACGACAGATTGTTTGACACTTTAGATACTACAACAAGAAAACTGCGTGTATCAGATACTTTAGAAGTTTTTATGTCCGATACTGTAGGTTTTATAAGAAAATTACCTCACCACCTTGTAAATGCATTTCGTGCTACTCTCGAAGAACTAGCATATTCTGATATTTTACTACATGTTGTAGATGTTTCAAACCCCGAATATTTAGAGCATATGGACACCGTTTTAGATGTTATTAAAAAACTAAAAGCCGACCACATAAAAATTATAACTGTTTTTAATAAATATGATTTATGCGAAGAAATTATTATACCTGAGGATTTAGAGAATTTTGTATATATTTCTGCTAAAACCAGTATGGGTATAGATGATTTACTTTTACGCATAGAGCAAACCCTAGGTAAGGGGCAACATCATATTACTATTGTAGTTCCTTTTTGTGATGGTTTTGTGATTGATAATCTATATAAAACATCAAAAATAGAAATACTAGATTATGTTGATACAGGCACTGTTATAAAGGTTTTATGCGACGATGCAACCTATGGAAAAATTTCCAAATACGAACAAAAATAAATCTAAATTTCATATTCATATTTAGGCGACCTTAGGGTCGTCTTTTTTTCTCTAAATATTTTATACAACGTATAATATCTTAAAGTAACTCCTCATAACTATAATAGTTAAATTTTTTAGATAAATTTTTCGTTAATTTGTGCAAAAATTATGCAGTAATACTTTCGTCTTACAAGTGATTTTTGTGCGACGTTACGTAAAATTTGCAAAAAAGTTG
>JAWXUO010000002.1:0-67131 GCA_044426355.1 Clostridia bacterium
TTTGGAACTTTTTTATATAAATTTTCTAAGAAATCAATATTTTGAGAGCTAAAACGCACAACATTTTCTTGTGCTACAGATATATTTTTAGAATTAGCAAGGTCGCAAAGTCTTTTGTAGGTATTTATGTCACGTTCAACTTTATCGTTACTAAAATTTGCAAGAATAGAACTTTCTCCGTGTAGTGTGAAAAATTTTGCACCCATAAACTCACAATAATCAAAATAATGCGAATAAATTTTT
The DNA here is from genome assembly GCA_044426355.1 of Clostridia bacterium. Taxonomy (GTDB): domain Bacteria; phylum Bacillota; class Clostridia; order Oscillospirales; family Butyricicoccaceae; genus CAYJLC01. The sequence goes on from JAWXUO010000002.1 coordinate 244, forward strand.
AGTGCATCATCAGTTCTCTTTGCGTAGTCAGAGAAAAAATATATCCCCTCAAGTAATGATGTATAAGGGTGTACAGATATAACATTTATACCGTAGTAATCTATTTTTTCTTTGAATTTTTCAGCATAATCACGCTGAAATTCAGATTCTGTATTTACAAATATTTCAATGTGTTTAAAACCTTGATTTCCTATGATGTCAATAGCGTCTAAAGGTTCTTCGGGGTAAAAACAAGCTGTTGAAATTCCTATATTCATTATAATCTCCTTTAGTTTTTAAAATTTGATATTAAAGCAATAATTATAACTATAATAATAGGTATAATAAGTGTTAATGACATAAAATTACTCCTTTGTAATAAGTGTTTCAAGCTCGTTTATAAAAGAGTCTATACTGTTAAATTCTTTGTAAACAGATACAAAACGCACATAGGCAATAAGGTCTGTTTCTTTTAAAATCTCCATTATCAAAACGCCGATAACCGAACTTTGGATTTCTTTTTCTTTAGAATTTTTTAGTTTTTGCTCGATGATGTCCGTCATGCCTTCTATATCAGAAATACTAACAGGTCTTTTTTTGCAAGCACGCAAAAGTCCTATAGTAATTTTAGATTTATCAAAAGCTTGCATAGAACCATCTTTTTTTACTATAAAAATAGGCATGCTTTCTATTGTTTCGTGAGTTGTAAAACGCTTTGAACAAGAAACACATTCACGTCTTCTTTTAACAATTGCACCATCTATATTTGTTCGGGTATCTAAAACTTTGCCGTCTAGGCTACCACAATATGGACATTTCATAAAATTATACCTACTTTCATTAACATTATCAATAGTATACACCATAAATTATAAATCTGCAAGAAGTTACACATATTTTTGGAAAAAAGAAATTAAACACATTTACAACACATTTGTGTGATATAATATGCAAAATAAGCTATGAGGCAAAACCTCACAACTATCGTATTTAAGTAATGTAACATAAATTAAGTGCGAAATCGTAGATGTTAATTGTAAGGTGTTGCTATAAAAAAATAATAGGAGATTATTATGAAAAAGACGACAATACTTGTAGTAGACGATGAAATACGTATTCGTAGAATGGTAACTGATTTTTTACAAGGTTTTGGATATAAAATATTAACAGCATCAGATGGAGAAGAGGCACTCGAGCTATTTTATGATAATAATAGTAAAATTGACCTTATCTTACTTGATGTTATGATGCCAAAGGTAGACGGTAATAAGGTTTTATCAGAAATTAGAGAATATAGTCTAGTTCCAATAATAATGCTTACTGCAAAAGATGAGGAGCAACACGAAATTAGTTCTCTAAAAAGTGGTGCAGATGACTATATAGCAAAACCTTTTTCGCCATCGGTGTTGCTTGCGAGAATCGAAACAGTTTTAAAGCGTACTACAAAGGCTATAAACGAAGATATAATAAGTGGCGAATTAACAATAAAAATAGGTAGCAACGAAGTTTTTTATAAAGGGGAAATTATAAACCTTACACCTAAGGAATATGATTTGTTATTGCATCTTGTGCAAAATAAAAACCAAGTGTTAAATAGAAACGCTATTTTAAATGCTGTTTGGAACTACAATTATGATGGAGATGAAAGAACAGTAGATACACACATAAAGCAACTTCGTTCTAAAATAGATAAAGAGATAGTACAAACGGTTCATGGTTTAGGCTATAAATTTAGGGGTGAGTAAAATTTTTAAAACCATAAAGGCTAAAATATTAGTAATATTTATGACAACAATATCGTTTATTATTTTAGGACAAGTTCTGTTTAATGCATTTTTTGTATATAACTTTTATATAAGCGAAAAAGAAGTTGAACTAAGAGAGATATACGATTTAGTAACAGAAGATTATTCGGATATATCAAATGTTATTTACTCTCGAGTAAGCAAATATGAAGATGAAATAAACCTTAGGGTTTTTATTTATTCAGATGAATTTGAAGTTGTTTATGAAACACTTTCTAATCAAATAACAAGCGAACTTGTAAGTCAGTATTCTTTAAGCCAACAAGGACTGCTTATAAAAAACTTTATGATAACGCCACGAGTAAATCTTATAGAAAGTTATAGAAGCGAAACAAAGACTTTAGCTATTAGAGGTACTATGTATCATGGCGATAGTATTCATTATATAATTTTAGAGATACCTCTAGCATCTATAGAACAAGCAGTATATACACTTAATAATTATACTATTCGATTAAGTATAGTTCTGCTAATTTTAGGTGCTGTGATAGCATATGGATTTTCAAATAGAATATCTTCGCCTATAACTAGCATAAGCAAGGTTGCAAAAAAGGTTGCAAATCTAGATTTTAGCCTAAAAGCACCTGTAGGAGAAAATGACGACGAAATTAATATTTTAGCACGAAATATAAACTTTATGGCACAAGAGCTTGAAAGCTCTATAGAAGAATTAAAAGTAGCGAATGAATCTTTGCAACTCGATAATGAATTAAAACAAGAAGTTGATACCATGCGAAAAGAATTTATAGCAAATATTTCGCACGAATTAAAAACACCTTTAGCTATCATGCAAGGATATACAGAAATGCTAAAAGATGATGTTCCAAACATAGATAAGGATTTTTATTTTGATGTTATATTAGATGAAAATCGCCATATGACAGAGCTTGTAAGCAAGCTACTTAATGTTTCAAAACTCGAAAATGGTGTGTCAGAAATAAATCCAGAGGAATTTGAACTATGTCAACTGTGTGAGTGGATTGTATCTAAAAATGAGCCTATAAACGAAAATATAGATATAAGTTTTGTAAAACATATGGAAAATGCTATAGTTTGTGCAGAAAAAATAAACATAGAACAGGTTATAAAAAATTTCATTTCAAACGCATATAATTATGCTGAAACTTATATAACTGTTGATATTTGTAAGCATGATGACTACTACAGAGTAGCAGTTTATAATGATGGCGAAAGCATTTCAGACGAAGATTTAAAAAAAATATGGCATAGTTTTTATCGTGCAGACAAAGCAAGAACAAGAAATAAAGATAAAAACTTCGGTTTAGGCTTGTATATAGTAAAAACGATAATTTCACAACACGACGGAAAAGTTGGAGCTTATAACACTGACGAGGGAGTATGCTTTTGGTTTGAACTAAAAACCGTATTGTAAAAATTTTTGATTTATGGTAAAATAATGTTACAAAACAAAAAAGGAGTATACATATGCAAGATAAAAAACAAATTGCACTAGACAAACACAAAGAGTGGAAAGGCAAACTTGATATAGTTTGTAAATGCCCTGTAGAAAATGCCGAGGATTTGTCTATAGCATATACACCAGGAGTTGCCGAGCCTTGTATAGAAATAGCAAAAGACGTAAATTTAAGCTACGAATACACTGGTCGTGGGAATACTGTTGCTGTTATATCAGACGGTACAGCAGTTTTGGGACTTGGGGATATTGGGGCAGAAGCTTCTATGCCTGTTATGGAAGGTAAATGTGTTCTTTTCAAAGCTTTTGCAGATGTAAATGCAATTCCTCTTTGTATAAAATCAAAAGATGTAAACGAAATTGTACAAACTATAAAACTTTTAGAAGGTAGCTTTGGTGGAGTAAACTTAGAAGATATTGCAGCACCTCGTTGCTTTGAAATTGAAAAAGCACTGAAAGAGCAATGCGATATACCTATTTTTCATGATGACCAGCACGGAACGGCTATAATTGTGCTTTCAGCTGTTATAAATTCATTAAAATTGGTAGAAAAAAAGCTAGAAGATATAAAAATTGTTATAAATGGTGATGGAGCAGCTGCAACAGCTATTACAAAACTACTTATAAAAGCGGGAGCTTTAAATATTATTGTAGTAAATATAGAAGGTGCGTTGCATAAAGATAGAACAGACCTTGACTCAGCACGTTTAGAACTTGCTAAGATAACGAATTTAGATATGCTAAAAGGTTCTCTTATAGATGTGATAGATAAAGCAGATGTTTTTATTGGGGTTTCAGCTCCTGCGTGTTTAAAACCAGAAATGGTGTCAAAAATGGCAGAAAAATCTATAGTTTTTGCTATGGCAAACCCAATTCCAGAAATTTTTCCAGAGGAAGCATTGTCTGCTGGAGCATATATTGTAGGTACTGGTCGCTCGGATTATCCAAACCAAATTAATAATGTATTAGCTTTTCCTGGTGTGTTTCGTGGTGCTTTAGATGTTTTAGCATCTGATATAAACGATGAAATGAAAATAGCAGCATCACATGCACTTGCAAATTTAGTTGCAGATGAAGATTTAAAGCCAGACTATGTTATACCGTATGCTTTTGATAAAAGGGTTGTACCTGCGATTTCGGAAGCTGTAAAAAAAGTTGCAATAGAAACTAAAGTTAACAGAAAATAAAAAAGAACGCTGGTGTAAAAACCAGCGTTTTCTTATATTAATTAAAAAGTTTAATATTTTATACAATTCCCATAAAGTATTCTACAGTAATTGCAACAATTACAACGAGAGCAGAAATTATAAAACCGTGTAACATAGGAGCTATACCAGATTTTTTCATTTCAGAAAAACTTGTATTAAGACCTATCGCAGCAAGGGCACATACCATGAAAAACTTACTGATTTCTTTTAAGACAGTCGATACTGCAGTTGGAATTAAAGAAAGACTGTTTAGTGCAGAAAGCAATAAAAATCCTACAATGAACCAAGGGTATAAATGCATGATACTAACCTTTTTTTCGCTAAGGTCAGACGGCATATTTGCTTGTCTGCGTTTTAATTTTATATTTATATAAGCAAAAACTAAAACTGTAGGGATAATTGCAAGTGTACGAGTTAATTTTACCATAGTAGCAAAATCGCCAGCAGCTTCACTATAAGCATATCCAGCAGCGACAACGCTAGAAGTGTCATTTACAGCAGTACCTGCCCAAAGACCATATGCCATATCGCTAAGACCAAGTTTGTGACCCATTATAGGGAAAAGTAAAATCATCGCCATATCAAAAAGGAATGTCGCAGACATCGCATAAGCAATATCTTTATCATCTGCATCAATAACAGGAGCGATAGCAGCAATTGCAGACCCACCACAGATACCAGTACCAGCAGAAATTAAATTTGAAAGTTTCCAGTCAAGGTCTAAAGCTTTACCGATAAAATATCCACCACCAAAACAAGTAAGTAGAGTGAAAAACATTACAGTAAGCGAAAGTTGACCAACTTTAACAATAGTTGTTATACTAAGAGATGAACCAAGTAAAATTATTGCTATTCGTAGAATTTTTTTAGATGTAAATTTAAGACCAGGTTTTAAACTATCAGGACTCCAAAAATGATTTATGCCAATTCCGATGAAAAGAGCAATGATAGATGAGCCGATTAGGTGGACAGGGATTATGATTTCGATAAAGCAAGCAAGCGTTGCTATAATAAAAGAAAGTACAACACCCGGTGCACAAGATTTGATTTGATTTGTAGTTTTCATGATTACCTCTTTGCTATTTTAGTGTTAGTTTTGTTATTTTGCTCATACAATAAGTAGGGATAGGTTTTTCTATCTGCTTACCTACAAGTTTTAGTTTTTCTCGAATATCAATGCCTTGTGGGCATTCTTTTTCGCATTTTCCACAGTTAATACAGTTTTTTGTCCAAGATGGCTTTCCGTCTTTTGCATTTTCGCAAACGGATTTTAAATAAATAAATTCGTTTAAGCGAGAGGGGAACATATTTTTTGTATTAAGAGCTGTAAATGCAGATGGAATATCAATTCCAGCAGGGCATGGTAAACAATATTTGCACCCTGTGCAACGAACAACCATGAGTTTATTAAAAGTATCAGAAACATTTGTTAAAATTTCTTCTTCCTTTTTGGTTAAACTGTTTGGCAAAGTATTTTTGGCAGTTTCTACGTTTTCTAAAACATCACTTAAATTACTCATTCCAGAAAGAACCATAGTAATTGCTTCGTGGTTTAGAACAAAACTTAAAGCCCAGTTTGCAGGAGTGCGTTTAACATCGGCAGTATCATATATTTTTTGTACTTCTTTAGGTATTTTAGAAACTAAAGAACCCCCACGCAAAGGTTCCATTATAAAAACAGAAATCCCTTTTGATTTAGCATATTCAATTCCTTTTATGCCAGCTTGAAAATTTACGTCTAGTATATTAAACTGCACTTGGCAAAAATCCCAGTCATAGCTATCTATAATCTCAATGAAATTTTCAAAATTATCGTGAAAAGAAAACCCCATGTAACGAATTTTTTTTTCACGTTTTAAACTATTCATAAAATCTATTACACCAAGATTTAGCATTTTTTTATACACTTTTAATGATAATGTGTGAAGTAGATAAAAATCTATTACATCGACATTTAGTTTTTTTTGTTGCGAGTTGAAAATTTCTTCAAATTGAGAAGTTTTATTAACAATTGGCGTAGGCATTTTTGTAGCAATATTCACTTTTTTGCGATATTCTGTTGATAAAATATGCTTTCCTAAAAAACTTTCGCTATCACTATAGTGATAAAACCATGCAGTATCTAAATAGTTTACTCCACTATCTATAGCTTTAAATATCATTTCTTTTGCAAGGTCTACATCTATTTTACCAAAATTTGTAGGAAAACGCATACAGCCATAACCAAGAGCCGATATTTCTTCGCCTGTTTTGTCTAGTTTTCGATATTGCATTTATATACCTCGACCGATTTCTTTTAGTTTTTTTACACGTGTTTTATAATCTGGTAGATATTTTTCTACAACTTTATAAAATTTTGCACTATGATTTTTTTCGATAATATGTGCTAGCTCATGTACCACGATATAGTCTATTAAAGAATCAGGCAAAAGCATTATTTTATATGAAAAACACAAGCTGTTTTTATAGCTACAGCTACCCCAGCGAGTATTTGCAGAAGTTATTTTTACGCCAGTAGATGAAACACCCATTATTTTTTCAAAATGAGCTACTTTTTCTGGAATTAAACTTCGAGCTTTTATTTTTAAAATAGCAATTTCTTCAGGACTAAGCGTTGGACGGCTTTTTATTGCAGAAATTTGGTTTAAAATCCAATCGTTATGTTTGTCTACAAAAGACTGAATATGCTTTTCACTAGTTTTTTTTGGAGCTTTCACAATAACTTCAAGATTTTTTGATACACTAAGTGTAAGAGTCTTTCTGTTACTAAAAATAATCGTATAATTCAATTTTTCCAAAGCACACCTCAAATACATTATTTACATATGATACCACATAATAAAATAAAATTCAATAGCTAAGTTTTATGAATATAAATACAAGAAAAAAATCTTGAAATGGTTTGTTTTTTATGGTATTATTAATTAAGTGTAAAAGGAAGTGTGGTGAGGATATGTCGATGCATAGTGGTCACAGAGATCGTGTTAAACAAAAGGTTTTAGAAAATGGCTTTCAAGGAATGCACCACCATGAAATTTTAGAATTTTTGCTTTTTTATTCTGTGCCAAGAAGTGATACAAATCCACTTGCTCATGCTTTGATAGAGCATTTTGGAGGACTAGAATATGTTTTTGAGGCAACTGTCGAGGAGTTGACAGAAGTAAAAGGCATTGGCGAACACACAGCAATTTTAATTCACTCTATTCCACTGTTTGCAAGGGAATACGCAACGGCTAGTTCAAAGATTAAAAAAATTCAATCGACAACTGATGCTACAAGCTTTTTAATCCCTAAATTTATAGGAAGAACGGAAGAAACATTTATATTAGTTACTTTAGATAATAAATCTAAAATAACTCGAGATATTATTATCTCAAGAGGAACTGTAAATCAAATAAGTGTGCATATTAGAAAAATTATAGAAATGAGCTTAAAATATAAAGCTTCTCGTGTAATAATTGCACATAACCACCCTCATGGGTCGGCTACACCTTCGCTTACAGATATAGAAACTACAAGAAAAATTAAAACAGCACTTGAACAAGTAGGAATAACTTTGTTTGACCATATTATAGTCGTGGGCGAAGAATTTTTATCAATGGCTGAAGAACAAATGCTATAAGAGATTAAAAGGAGAATTTAGTGCTAATGAAAAAAATAGCTATGATTATGATAATTGCTTTATTAACAAATATTACAGGTTGTACTGAAGAACAAAAAGTTTTCGACTATGATTTAACAGAGGCTAGTGCAACCATTGTTTTTTCACAAGTGTATGATATGTTAGTTAATCCTGATTTTTACGAAGATAAAACTTTTAAAATCGAAGGGGAGTGTCAATTTTTTGACCACCCAATAACAGGAGAAAGACTATATTTTGTTGTTGTAATGGACGCTTTAGGGTGTTGCCCACAAGGTATAGAAGTTATGTTTAATGATGGAATACAAGCACCAGAAAAATTTTGCAACGTAATTATTGAAGGAACAGGTGCAACAGATGTTGAATTTGATTACACATATTTATTTATTGATGTAGAAGATTTACAGGTAACAGCTTAATAAAAAAAGCCTAAAACGTGCAAAACGCTTTAGGCTAAAATTTTGTTTAATTATCGGTATTTTCTAAATTTGCTTTTTTAGATGCTTCTATTTTTACACAATGAGCATATGACAGAAGAATTATAACTGCTGAAACGATGATAAAATTTAAAGCTTTTATATTAAAAAATCCACCAGTGCCAGATGTATTTATGATAGAACCTGCGAAAATTATAAGCGAACCTATAGTTGCAAGAATCGGGAATACACAGCCTTTAAAAATTCCAACAATTACACCTTTTTTGTGTAGTTTTAAAACTGCTACATAAAGAGCAATGTAGAAAACATAAGTTACAACGATAGCTATTTCGGAAACATCTGAACCTGTAAGTAAGTCAAATTTCATTACGAAATAATGTGCAACATACCAGCACATAGAAATTAAAAATGAAGCGATTGCCGAATATACAGGAATATCTAAAGTTTCATCTACTTCGTTTATTTTGGGGAATTTTGGAAAAAATCCACGTTCTGCAAGCGAATAAGGTAGACGAATTAGCCCAATAATCAAACCATTTACAGCACCTATCACTGAGATTATAACAAAAACTAAGATTAGTTTTGCTCCTAAATCTCCAAAAATTATAGTAGAAGCTTGAGCTACGTGGTCATCTCCTAAAGCTATAATTTGGTCAGGACCTATTATTGCAGAAATACCGATTAGATAAAGAGAATATATCACTAAAATGAAAATTGGTGATATAACTAAAGCTGTAGGTAGTGCTTTTTTAGAATTTTTTACCTCGTGTGCTATTGATGTTGCAACTATCCAGCCATCAAAAGAAAACGAAATAGGAACTATAGCAGAGATAAAACCGAATTTTGAAACATTAGCTACTGTAGGTTCAAGCGTAATGTTTGAAGTATCACCAAAACATAAACCAGCAAATGCAATTAATATTAGTGGAATTATTTTAATTATAGTTGCAGAAATTTGCAGGTAGTTACCAAGTTTTTTGCTATAAATATTCAGTAAATAAAGGAAAATTACAATTACTACGCCTATCGCACATTGCAATTCTAAAGTGTTGTTTACTCCAAAAAGCATTAGTAAATAAATTCCAGAAACCCAAGAAATTATTACTACGAGCGTTGGGTAGTATACCAAAGTATGAAAAAAACCAAAAGAGCCTGCAAAAGCATTAGACCAAGTTTCTTCCATATAAGTTATAATACCACCAGGTTTATCTGTTAAAAAAGCTAGTTGAGCGATAGATAAACTACCAAAAACGATACTAATAGCAGCTATCGTAAAAACGAAAACGCCGAGCCACACGCTACCACCAGTAAAACGTAAAATATCATCTGCTTTAAAGAAAATGCCAGAACCGATTACAATACCTATAATCATGGAAATTGCTGTGAATAAGTTGTATTCTTGTTTTTTCATATGTATTCTCCTCGTTATGTTTAAATTTGAATATAAATTAAGGCAACGCATCACAACTAACGGCTCACGCCTTAATAGTCAACTTTTTTTGCAAATTTTCCGTTACTTTGCATAAAAATCACTTATAAGACGAAAGTATTACTGCATAATTTTCGCATAAATTAACGAAAAATTTAACTATTATAGTTATGATGTGTTACTTTAAGTATAACAAATATTTTAAGCAATTACAATAAATAGTTGAAAAAAAATATAAAATAGTTTATAATATAATAAATATGACTGATTTTTAATATATAATATATAGAAAAAGGAGATTTTTAATGGATAAAATTTTAAAGTTGCTTAAAAAAAATGCTAGAATGTCAGTAGAAGACATGGCATTAGCTACATCTATGAGTATAGAGGAAGTGACGCAAACTATAAAAAAACTAGAGCAAGAAAAAGTTATTTTAGGTTATTACCCAGTTTTAAATTTGAATGTGATAGACGAACCTAACGTTACAGCTTTAGTTGAGATAAAATTTAGCTTAAACGATAAAATAGGATTTCAAGAATTATCAAATACTATAGCTAATATGGACGAAGTAGACAGCGTACATTTAGTTTCTGGTGGCTATGATTTATGTATAGTTATGCGTGGTAAAGATATTCAAGAGATAGCTTTTTTTGTTAATGAAAAACTATCATCTATGGAATGTGTGCTTTCTACAAATACACATTTTGTGCTAAAAACTTTTAAAGAGCATGGGTATCACACAGCAGACAGAAAGACTGATAAACGGGAGGTTATGTTATAATGTTAGATTATAACTCACTATATTCAGATAGAAATAAGGCGATGAAACCCTCAGGTATAAGAAAATTTTTCGATATAGTTGCAACTATGGAAGGGGCAATATCTTTAGGTGTTGGCGAACCAGACTTTGAAACACCGTGGCAAGCTCGCCGTTCTGCTGTAAAATCTATCGAAAATGGATACACTTTTTATACTTCTAATGCAGGTCTTCTTGATTTAAGAAACGAGATTTCTAGATTTATAAATGACAATTACAATGTAAATTATAACCCACAAGATGAAATTTTAATAACAGTTGGTGGTTCAGAGGCTATAGATAATGCTTTGCGTAGCTTTATAAACGAAGGCGACGAAGTTTTAATTCCTGAACCGTCTTTTGTGTGCTACACACCATTAACTATTTCAGCAGGTGGCGTACCAGTTGTAATTCAAACAAAAGTTTGTGATGAATTTCGCCTGACTGCAAAGGATTTGAAAGAAGCTATTACAGAAAAAACTAAAATTTTGATATTGCCATATCCATCAAACCCGACAGGAGCTATAATGGAGAGGGAACATCTTGAAGAAATAGCAGAAGTTTTGAGAGATACTAATATTATAGTAATTTCGGACGAAATTTATGCCGATTTGAATTATTATAGTAAGCACGTTTGTTTTTCAGAGCTTGAGGGAATGCGAGAACGCACGATAGTTATATCTGGATTTTCTAAATCTTTTGCAATGACAGGTTGGCGACTTGGATATGCACTCGCTCCAAAAGAGCTTTTATCACCAATTTTAAAAATGCACCAGTTTGGCATTATGAGTGCACCTACAGCAAGTCAATTTGCAGGAATTACAGCACTTACTAGTTGCACGGACTATATAGAAGAAATGAAAAGTGAATATAATTTGCGACGAACGTATCTTTTAAACCAATTTAAAAGACTGGGTTTACCTTGTTTTGAAGCAAAAGGAGCATTTTATTTGTTTCCATCAATTAAGCACACAGGACTTTCTTCGGAAGAATTTTGCGAAAAATTGTTATATTCTAAAAAATTAGCAATAGTTCCTGGTAATGCTTTTGGCGAATGTGGGGAAGGCTTTGTGCGTATTTCATATTCATATTCATTCGAGCATTTGCAAGAAGCAATTGTAAGACTAGAAGAATTTTTAAAAGAGTTAAGTGAATAGAATTTATTTAGGGCGAAGAAAAATTTTTTCGTCCTAATTTTTATTAATTCTATGGTTTGAATTTGTTTTTTGTGGCAAAATAAATATAAGGCAATACCTCACAACTAACGGCTTACCCCATAAAAAGGAGGAAATATGGAAAAATTAACATTTAAAAAGCTATTAATTTTAATACCATATACTGTGTTGTTACTTTTATGTTGTATTAATTTCAGTTTGATTTTAAAAGGAGTTTATACTTTTTTTAGAATAATTTCACCGTTTATAACAGCTTTATGCATAGCTTTTGTGGTGAATTTACCACTAAAAAAAATAGAGCCACATCTCTCGAAAAAACTAAAACCAAAAATAAGGAGAGGGATTTCGATTTTTTTATCAATTTTGATTATAATTATATTTTTCACAACGATTTTTATCTTTTTAGTGCCACAAATTAATACAAGCATTAGTACTTTGCGTGAAATTTTACCAGCTTATATAGAAAATATGAAAAATTATATATTCGATTTAGCAGTACGAATGGATTTTTCTACAGAAATTTTAAATAGAATATCAGCACATTTTGAAGGAATTATAAATTTTGCAGGTGCGTATGTTTTTGAAGCAATACCAAAAATTTTTAGTTTTACTATGGGTGTAGCAAATGGTACAATAAACTTTTTTATAGGATTTATTGCATCTTTTTATCTATTATCGGCAAAAGAATCTATGATAATAGGATTAAAACGTCTTATAAGAGCAGTTTTTTCAGAAAAAATATCAAATTATCTTATGCACGTAGGCGAAGTTTCTAATAAAACTTTCGAGGCATTTATAACAGGTCAACTAACAGAATCGTGTATACTCGGCTCGCTATGTACTATAGGTTTATTTATTTTGCAGATAGAATATGCAGTTTTGATAGGCGTTGTTGTCGGAGTTTCGAGCTTAATTCCAATTTTTGGCTCAATTTTAGGGACAATTCCTTGCGTACTTTTATTATTTGTAATTAGTCCTCAACAAGCAATTATATTTTTAATATTTATATTTATTTTGCAACAGCTAGAGGGCGATATAATTTATCCAAGAGTTGTCGGAAAATCAATAGGTATATCGGGTTTTTGGGTTATGTTTGCAATGATTTTAGGTGGAAGTTTAATCGGAGTTTTTGGACTTATTATAGGGATACCTATTTTTGCAATTTTCTATGCGTTGGTATCTGAATGGGTAGATAAAAAACTTGAAAATAAAAACTAAATTATCTAAAAATCACACTTGAATTGCGTTTATGGAAGTAAATCGAGATTTTTAATATTAAAGCCTAAAATCGCTGTCGAAATAGCGAAAACTCCCTTGGATTTTGAAAAAATTAACTAAAACACAAAATTAAAGCTGTCACAATAGTGACAGCTTTTTAGCGTTATAAATTATTTTTCTGTGTTATCTGTAGTATCTTCTTTAGCAATTTCTACCGTAGTATCTTCAGTTTTGCTTTCACTTGATAAATCAATAGTATCAGTAATTTCTTTAGATTCACTAGAAAGTTCTACTTTTGGATATTCTCTTTTTGGTAAATCATCTAAAATTTCACCATCAAATAATTTTTCAAAAACATCTCCGTCGATAACTTCATTTCGAATTAAAAATTCTGCAACATTTGCAAGACGGTCCATGTTATTATAAAGCATTTTTTCGCATTTATCGTATGCATCAGCAATAATATCTTGAACTTCTTTGTCTATAACAGAAGCTGTATGGTCAGACATATTTTGGTTTGAACCAAAATTTCTACCTAAAAATACTTCGTTAGGGTCGCTTGAATAGTTTATAGTACCAACTTTTTCGCTCATACCATAGCGAGTTACCATGTTGCGAGCAATTTTTGTAGCTCTTTCTATATCGTTAGAAGCACCTGTAGAAATATCGCCAATAACAAGTTGTTCTGCAACACGACCAGCTAAAAGCACCATAAGTTCTTCTTCCATGCGAATTTTTGACGTGTAGAACAAGTCTTCTTGAGGTAGACTTAGAGTAAAACCGCCAGCACGCCCACGAGGGATTATAGATACTTGGTGTACAGGGTCTTGGTTTGGCATAAGTTTTGTGATAACGGCATGACCTGCTTCGTGATATGCTGTAAGTTTTTTCTCATGGTCATTCATAACACGGCTTTTTTTCTCAGTACCCATAATTACTTTTAAGAATGAATCTTGAATATCTTCAATATCAATAAGTGGTTTAGAACGACGAGCTGCAAGCAAAGCTGCTTCGTTTAATAAATTTTCAAGGTCTGCACCAGTGAAACCAGGAGTAGTTTTTGCAATATCTGCAAGGTCTAAATCTTCTTTTAATTTCTTGTTTTTTGCATGAACTTTTAAGATAGCTTCTCTATCAGTAATGTCAGGAGCACCAACATATACTTGTCTGTCGAAACGTCCAGGACGTAAAATCGCAGGGTCTAAAATATCTGCACGGTTAGTTGCTGCAATAACAATTACTCCAGCGTTTATACCAAAACCGTCCATTTCAACTAGTAGTTGGTTTAGCGTTTGCTCACGTTCATCGTGTCCACCACCAACACCAGCACCACGTTGACGACCAACAGCGTCGATTTCGTCTATAAAAATAATAGCAGGTTGCGTTTTTTTGGCTTGTGCAAATAAATCACGAACACGTGATGCACCAACACCGACATATAATTCTACAAAGTCCGAACCAGATATGCTAAGAAACGGAACTCCAGCCTCGCCAGCAACAGCTTTTGCTAAAAGTGTTTTACCAGTACCTGGAGGGCCTACTAAAAGAACTCCTTTTGGTATTCTTGCACCTAAATCAATATATTTTTGTGGATTTTTAAGAAAATCTACGATTTCTACAAGTTCAGCTTTTTCTTCTTCTGAGCCTGCAACGTCTGAAAAACGAACTTTAAGGTCGCCTTCTGATGCAATTTTTGCTTTAGATTTACCAAAGCTCATTGCAGATTTTCCACCACCGTCTTGTCTTTTAAGCATTACAAACCACACAACACCTAATACTAAGAAAAGTATTAAATATGGTGCTAAAGTTGCTAAAAGATACATATTTGTATCACTACTGTAGTCATAATCTTGTAAAATGCCATCAATAGTTTGAGAATAAATTAATTCTCCTAAGTCATTTACGAAGATGCTAATGCTTGCAAGTTCGTGTGTTACAATATCGCCAGTTGTAAGCTTTAAAGTAAGGTCAGAACCCACTACGTCAAAGGATTGAACCTTTTCGTTATTAAAATATTTTACTACATCAGAGTAAACGACTATATTTGGCGTAGCTGACATTTGCAAAGCTAAAAAGCTTCCGAAAACTATTAGTAAAAGAACTATATACGCCCCAAATCCATTTACTTTTTTATTGTTATCCAAAAAAATTCACTCCTTTTTGTTTTATTTTGCATATACTTCAGGTTTTAAAATACCTAAGTATGGTAGATTTCTATATTTTTCTGCGTAGTCTAGACCATAGCCTACTACAAATTCATCGGCTATGTCATAACCATTATATTTTACAAAAACATTTGCTTTGCGACGAGATGGTTTGTTTAAAAATGTACAAATTTCAATAGATCTCGCACCTCTTTTTTCTAAAATAGAAGTGATATAGCTTAGGGTAACGCCACTATCTAGGATATCTTCTACTAAAATTACATCTCTACCTTGAATAGATGTAACAAGGTCTTTTATAATTTGCACTTCTCCAGAAGTCGTAGTTTCTAAACCATAGCTTGAAACTACAATAAAATCTATTTCGCAAGGCACTGTAATTTTACGAACAAGGTCTGCCATGAAAATGAAAGAACCTTTTAAAACACTCACGATGATAGGGTTTCTATCTATATAGTCAGCACTTATAGCACTTCCAAGTTTTCTTGTAATTTCTTCTATTTCTCTTTCGGTGTAGAGAACTTCTTTAATATCATTTTTCATTATTTTTACTCCTAAATATAATATTTTCCTTGTTATTTTTTGACATTCGACGTAAGTCAACTCCTATAAAACATACACATATTATACCATGTTTATCTCTTAAAACAGGTACAAAAGCTCGTAGTTTTTGTGGGATTTTTTTGTCTATAAATAATTTTTTAAGTGTTTTTGTTCCACCACTAAGGCAAATGGTATCGCCAATTTGTTTAGAACCTATTTCAAGGGTGTTTAAATCAATTTTTTTAAAGTCTACTTTGTAGCTTTTATGCAAATTTTCAAACATATTTGTGTCTATAAAAATCTCGCTATCTAGCACTTGAAAAGTAGTCTTTTCTACAATCTCTAAATTTTCCCTAAATACTATTGTATCATATTCTCGAAAAATTTCAATATATTTATTGAAATCTAAGGAAAAAGATGGATTTTTTTTCTCGCACATCTCAAGAATTTTGTAGAAATTTGTATAAGTTAAGTTTGAATTAAGCTTTTTGAAAATCAAATTCAAAACTCTGTAGCATATGGATTTATGCAGTTTTAGCACATCAGCTATATTAATTTTATAACAGTTTAAATCATTATAAACGATTTTCTTATATTCTTCAAGAGAAATTTCATTTAAAAAACTATCATCTTCAAAAACAATATTACTCATTATATATGAATTTTGTGTTGCTTTTGTGTTTATTTCGTTTAGTATAGGTAGTACATGATGTCTAATTTTATTTCTAGAATAATCATCGGTATTATTAGAAGAATCTATTATAAAATCTATAGAATTAAGTTTTAGATAATCTTCAATTTCGCAACGTGTTTTGTGCAAAATTGGTCTTATAATATTGTTGCGAGTATGAGGAATACCACAAAGCCCTTTTAAACCTGTTCCACGAGAGATATTTAGCAAAATTGTTTCTAAATTATCGTCGCAATTATGAGCAGTAGCTATTTTGTTTGCACGAAAATGGTTTAATGCACGCTCAAAAAAATCATATCGAATTTTACGAGCAGTAGCCTCAAAACCTAATTTTTTATCAACAGGAATGTCAATTTCTTCAAAATATATTGGAATAGAGTGTGCTTTGCAAAAATCTATAGTAAAATTTAAGTCACGAACAGACTCTTCTCCACGAGTTTTATGGTTTAAATGGCACGCAAAAACTTGTATGTTTTGTGTTTTCTCAAGCTGTTTTAAAGAATGAACTAGAGCTATAGAATCTGCTCCACCTGACACACCACAAACAATTTTATCGTAATTTTCAATAAGTTCTAGATTAATCATTAAAAATTTCCTTTGTACTATTACGAGTGTATTGTGTCTTGATTTGAAAAAATTGTATATTCGCCAATCCATTGTAGCTTAATTGTGCCTACAGAACCGTGTCTGTTTTTAGAAATTATAACCTCTGCGACATTTTTTTCTTCTGTTTCAGGGTTATAGTAATCATCTCTATACAAAAATATAACAATATCGGCATCTTGCTCGATAGCTCCTGATTCACGTAAATCAGAAAGCATAGGTCTTTTATCAGCACGAAGTTCAGATGCTCGTGATAATTGCGACAGACAAACCACAGGTACATTTAACTCTTTTGCCATGATTTTTAGAGAACGAGAAATTTCAGAAACTTCTGTTACACGGTTGTCAGAGCGTTTACCACTGTGCATAAGCTGTAAATAGTCTATTACAATAAGTCCTAAATCTTCGCCCATTCGACGACACTTAGCTTTTATTTCTGCAACTGTGATAGATGGATTATCATCTATATATATTTTGCTCTTTGCCAAAACAGAAGACGCTCTAGCTATTTTACCCCAGTCATCGTCATCTAAATCACCAGTTTTAAGTTTTCTTGAGTCTACTAAAGCCTCGTTTGCTAAAAATCGACTTGCAAGCTGTGATTTCGACATTTCAAGCTGAAAAACAACTATACTTTTATCGCTTTTTTTTGCAGCATTTAAAGCAAGGTTTAAAGCAAAACTCGTTTTACCCATACCAGGTCTTGCTGCAACTAAAACTAAGTCGGATTTATTTAGACCAGTTATAAAAGTATCAAGTGCTGTAAAACCTGTTTCTATACCAGGAATACTAGATTCATTTTGTGCAAGCTCATCTAGTGTTTCGTATAATTCTGAGATTATTTTTTTTATATGAGTTAAACCTTTAATTTCACGTCCGTGGCGTATTGCATAAACTTTTTGTTCTGCCATTTCAGAAATATCAGAAGCACTATCTTGCGAAGAAAAAGCAAGATGCGTAATTTCTGACATAGCATCTATTATAGAGCGTAGCATGCTTTTATCTCGTATGATTTGAATATATTCGTTTACATTTGCAGAAGATGGAGTTATTTCCATTATCTGGAGTATATAAAGTCTGTTCGCATCGTTTTCTGCATAGTCGCCAAAGTTTATTTTATCAAGCAAAGTCACGGCGTCTATAGCTTGAGAATTTGTAAACATTGAATGTATAGTTTCAAAAATTTGTTTATTTAAAGGAAGAAAAAAATCATCAGAATTGAGTGCTTCAATAGCCACAGGAACAGACGCTGGGTTCATAAGTAATGAGCCAAGCACTGCTTGTTCTGCCTCAAGGCTGTGTGGTAATTGTCTTGATAATATATCGTCCATTTTATGCTTTTTCCCTTACGTGTATTGTAACAACTCCAGAAATTTCAGGATAAAGTTTAGCTTTTGCAGTAAAAGTACCAAATTGTTTTATAGCATCATCTAAAACTATTTTATGTTTATCAAGCTCTATACCGTGTTGTTCTTTTAGTTTTGTTGAAATATCTTTTGTAGTAACTGCACCAAAAAGTTTGCCACTTGTTCCTGCTTTTTCTTCGATAACTACAGGAGATTCTGCTAGTTTTTTTGCAAGCTCATTTGCAGCTTCTTTTTCAAGAGCAATTTTGCGAGAATAAGCTTCGTCAGATTGTTTTTTCATATTTAGGTTATTAGCAGAAGCTTCTACAGCTAAATTTTTAGGAAATAAAAAATTTCTTGCATATCCATCAGATACTTCTACAAGCTCGCCTTTTTTGCCTTTTCCTTTTACGTCTGCATTTAAAATTACTTTCATTGTTATATCCTCCGTTTTTTTAATCAGTTAATTCATCTAAAACATCTTTTAATAGACGTTCTACATTTTCTGTTGTATCGCCTTCAAATTGGCAAGCTGCAGCATTTATGCTACCACCACCACCAAGTTTTTCCATAAGTACTTGAACGTTTATTTTAGAATTAGAGCGAGCCGAAATATTCGTAGCATTTCCTACTTTTGATATAACAAAAGATGCCTCTATTCCTCTTACGTTTAGCAGTTCATCTGCACATTGAGCAGATATAGAACGTTCTACATCAGCACTTGATATTGCGATAGAAAATTTGTCTTTGTATAATTTAGAAGTAGAAGAAAGTTGTTGAAGTTGTCTATATGTTTCAAAATCATTTTGGAATAAATTTGAAACAGTATCTATATCAGCACCAATTCTTCTAAGGTATGCACAAGCTTCAAATGTTCTTGCACCTGTTTTTGCAGAAAAATGCTTAGTATCAAGCATGATACCAGATAGAAGTGCTTCGGCTTCGGTTTTTGTAACTTTAGTAGAGTTTAGCATATATTGTAAAAGCTCTGTTACAATTTCAGAGGCAGAAGATGCGTATGGTTCGTGCATATTTACAGTAGCATTTTCGATATAGTCAGCAGCACGTCTGTGATGGTCAATTACAACTACTTTTGTAGCAGCATCTAAAACGGCAGGCGACTCTACAAAGTCTGGTCTGTTTGTGTCAACTACAATAAGTAAAGTGTCAGGACCGAGCTTAATCAAAGCTTCATCAGGCGTTATGAAAATATCTTTGTAAATATCGTTTTCTAGTATTTTATTTGCAAGTGGAAGTGCCGATGTTTTTTCAAGGTCTATTACGATTTTGTGTGGCTTATCAGCGTTTCGCATAGCTGCACATATACCAATGGCAGAGCCTAAACTATCAAAGTCAGACATTTTATGTCCCATAACATAAACTTCGTTTGCGTCTTTTATTATTTGGTTTAAAGAACTTGCAATAACCCTAGATTTAACCTTTGTTCGTTTTTCAACTTCTTTAGACATACCACCATAAAAGTCGAAATTATATTTATTTTTAATAACAACTTGGTCACCACCACGAGAAAGTGCCATGTCTAGCGAATTCATAGCAAACTCATAAGTCATATCTAGCGAATCACCGTCACGACCGATACCGATACTTAAAGTAGCAGTAATACCTTCGGCAGTTTGAATTTCTCGAATAGATTCGAGTATTGGGAATTTTTCTTCAATATAGCTTTCTACTTTTGAATTTTCAAATATAAATAAATATCTATCACGGTCAATTTTTTTGAAAATACCCTGAGCAGTTTCTGTCCAATTATTTATGCGAGTGTTTATAGCAGCTACTATGATTGATTTTTCTGTATCATTAGAATTTCTTAAAAGCTCGTCGTAGTTATCAATAGAGATAATCGAAACAATAGGCTTTGTTTGTTCGTATGCATTTCTAACATTAACATCAGATGTTACATCTATAAAATAAAAATTAACTAAATTTTTAACATCTACGTCTACGATAGAGAAAACTCGATAAATATTTTCGCCTATCTGCAATTCACAAGGAAATTGCGTAAAATGATTTCGAACTCTATCACTTGTCATTTCTGGAACAATATCAAATACAATAGAATCTATAACGTTTACTTCGTTTGCAAAAAGTTTTGAAAATTCGTCGTTATACCATTTTATTTCGTTAGTTTTTTTGTTCAAAGTTAAAATAGCTACAGGAAATGTTCTAAAAGAGCTACGAGCGATTGACTCTACAGAGGTTATTTTTTCGTTAATATAAGAATTAACTATATTTGAAAAGTTTTTCTGATAAATATGAGTTGCGAATATTAGAATGACAGATATTGCACAATGCAAGTATGCTAACGCTTGGTTTTCTGTATAGGTTAAAAAAATGATGATAATAGAGATGACTATATACACATTTAAAAATTTAGTAATTAAACTTTTTATATCTTTTTCCATTGTTCTCTCCTTAATGTATCAATTTAGTGTATTATGTACATTATAACAAAAAAAAAATAAAAAGTCACGCAAAACATAAAAAAACTGAAATAATTTTTATTTTAGAAAAAAGAAAAGTTTTTAAGGCTTGAAAATAACAAATATAAAGATATAATAAGTATCGAAAAATTTGACGCAAAAGCAAGGTATACACCTAAAAAAACTAGCAAAAAATTAAAAACTACACTTATAAAATCACATATTACAGTTACTAAAATTTCGTTTTTGAAAAAAATAAGCAGAAAATATTTTAAAATAAAATAGCCGTCTAAAATTTTTATAGGTAAGCTGTTAAAAATTGCGAAAAGAAAATTTATTCCACTTAATATGAAAAAATTTCTGCTGTAAAAACCGTTTGAAGCGATAAAATTACATAAAAAACCTAATGAAAAATTAACGATAATCCCAGAAATATATACGAAAACGAGATTTATATTGCTTTGCATAGGTAATTTTGAGCATTTTATGCTACCACCAACAAAGGTTATAGAAAATTCTTCGACTTTTAGTTTTAAAAGAAAAATTGCGAAAAAATGTGCAAATTCATGTAAAATACACGTAAACATTATGAAAAGGAAAAGCTTTATGCCGTTTAGTGCTATCATTACAGCTAAAACAGCGAGAAAAGAATCGGAAATTTTAATTTTCATAGAAATCAATCACCGACAAAGGGTCTATATGTTCATCGTTTAAAGTTATTTCTAAATAAATATGCGAACTTAATATATTTGAGTTATTCCCAATTTTTCCGATAATGTCGCCTTGTGCAACATGATTTACATCGTTAATTTCTAATAAATTTGCATAAAAACTTTGGTACCCGTTTTCGTGTAAGATTTTTATGTAATTTCCGAAAAAAGCATCATATCCTTTGTCTATTATAGAGCCATCGGCTACACATAAAACATCAAAACTTGTAAAAGACGAAACGTTTATGCCAGTGTAGAAATTTTCATCTTCCGTTGTTTTTCCGAATTTTTTTGTAATTATAGGGTTTTGAATTACTGAAACGAAAGATACTTTAGGGCTTTCTTTTACAAAATTTCCGAAAGAAAGACTTACTTCGATAGCTGTGTCTTCTATATTTTTTGTAGGATAAAAATGTTTATTTGTAAATAAACAAAACAATGCGAGAACTAAAAAAAACGTTTTCAAAAAATCACCTCTAAATAATCTATGTTATAAAAAAAGGAATATATCACAATTTTTTGCAATATGATTAAACAAATTCTTATAATTTTTAAACACTAAAAAATGGAGGACTGTATGGAAAATCAAAAAATTTCTTACATTGATGTAGCGATAAACAAAAAGACGAATTACGACGAGAGTATCGACGCTATTGTGCCAGATATGTACCCTGATATTTCAAAAATAATAGGTGTCACGGCAAATACTTATATTAAAGATTCGGCAGTGCAAAACGACAGAATTTTAATATCTGGTGATGTTTTGTGCGACTTATGTTATGTGCCAGAGGGGGAAGGTGCACCTATTATAATGAAAGTGCCTTTAAGTTTTGCACACATAGAGCAAGCTTTAGCAGAAGAAATCAAAGTTAGTTGCACGATAGAACTAAATAAAGTCGAAGCAAGGGTTATAAACCCTAGAAAAATATCTATTTTAGCAAGTATTTGTATACACACAAAGGCTTATAACGAAAAAATTATATCAATGAGTGATATTGTAAATGATGGCTACGAAATTTTGTACCACGAAGAAAGTGTTAATTTAATAGATAGTGTAAATATAGACGAATTTTCTATAAGCGATAATATCGAATTTAAAGAAATTATAACAAATGACTACGAATTATACGGAATTAAACCTAGAATTATCATAAATGACACTAAAATTTTAAAAAATAAGCTTATGTTGCGTGGTGATGTGGAGTTTGTATCGACTTTATTAGATGAATACGATATGATGAAAATTTCGCAAAGTATTCCGTTTTCGCAAATTTTAGATATAAATATAAGAGATGAAAATTTAGACGCAAATGTTGAAATTTGTATCAAAAGTTTTGATATAGAAAATATATCAGGTGCAGAATTTTCGTTTAATCTAAATGTTAAAACTTGTATAACGCAGACAAAAAACGAAGTTTTTCCTGTTTTGTCGGATATTTATGATGTTAAAAACGAACTTACCATAAATTCTAGTAAATATTCGGTTACAAATACACCTAAATGTGAATTAGAAAAATGCGATTTTAATATTTTTGTAGATTGCGAAAATATAGTAGATAGCGTATTACATTCCGAGTGTCAGCTTTTTGTAGAACATGATGAAAAAAATATGCTTGAATGTTTTGCGAGAGTTTCTGGAATTTATAAAAGTGGTAGGGAATATCATAATTTTGAATATAAGCATAAATTTATGCAAGAGCTTGCGTTATCCGACGTAGGTTTTAAAAATATAAAAATTTCGAATGTAGGTACAAATGCAATTAATCTAAATATCACAGCAGATATGTATAAATATCGAGATGTAAAAGTAGATATAGATGTTGTAGAAACAATTGTTCGAGGAAATGCTCATGAGAAAGTTTCAAACACTATCATTTTGAAATATATTTCAAATGAAACAAAACTTTGGGAAATTGCAAAAAAATATAATACAACAATGATGGATATTATAAATTCAAACAGTCTAGAGGCTGATATAAAAGTGGTATCAAATGTTATGCTTTTAATTCCAGTTAAATAAAAAATTAAGTGTGTAAAAAACGAAAATACTTCGTAATTTTGCACACTTGTTTTATTCTAATAAATCGGTAAAAAGTGTTGACAGAGAGAGTGTAATGTGATAAAATCTAACTTAAGTAAGTCTTTATTAAGAGGGGTAGTAGCGTGTTTAACATAAAAGGCTATTATTCATATTGAAAATTTAGCTATTTTTACGAAAGATTTACAATATTTAATGCTATAATAAAGAACAAGAATTTTGCGTATTTTGATTGTAGAGAAATATCGGTTGGTGAAAGATATTACAAAAGCGTTTAATTTATCATCTTTTATGCTTTTGGCTGAATTTTTTGAGTAAGCTTAAACGGAGTGATTTACGTTATAAAATCGAGAGTGGCTTTAAAAAATAAAGCAACAAGAGTGGTAACACGTGGTTTTAGGCTTCGTCTCTTAACGGAGATGAGGTTTTTATTTGCTTTATTAAAATTATAAACAAAGATTACTCTCAGTAACGTTTAATGAAACGTAGACTTCGTCTTTTATTGTAAACAGAATTATAAATTTTCTTAATTTTTACGAAATTTTATACATCTGTTTATGGTTTATAGTAAAATTAACAGAGGTTTTTATTGTCTGGAGGAAAAAATGACTATAAAAGATATTGAACAAGCACAATATAGATTGCAAGGTGTAATACATAAAACGCCTATCGAGCCATCTAAAACTTTTTCGAAAATGACGGGAGCAAGTGTATATTTAAAATTTGAAAATCTACAAAAAACAGGCTCTTTTAAAATTCGTGGTGCTTATAATAAAATAGCAGTTTTAGCAGAGGGCGAAAAACCTTCTTCTGTTGTAGCATCTAGTGCAGGAAACCATGCTCAAGGGGTAGCTTTTGGAGCAAGTCAACTAGGAATACCTGCAACAATAGTAATGCCAAGGTCTGCACCTATTGCAAAAGTATCGGCTACAGAAGGATATGGAGCAAAAGTTGTGCTACATGGTACAGTTTATGACGATTCTTATAACAGAGCTATGGAAATTTGCGAAGAAGAAAAAGGTGTGTTTATCCACCCATTTAACGATAAAGATGTTATCGCAGGGCAAGGAACAATAGGTCTTGAAATTTTAGCCGATTTACCTCTTGTTGATATAGTTGTAGTTCCTGCCGGTGGTGGTGGACTTTTAGCTGGTATCGCATGTTGCATTAAAAATATTAACCCTAGAATAAAAGTTATAGGCGTACAAGCTAGTGGAGCGAATGCTATAGAGAAATCTTTTGGTAAAGATAAAGTTGTGCAAAGCGAATTTGTTCGCACAATTGCTGATGGTATCGCAGTTAAAAACCCTGGTGATGTATCGCATAAATATATTAATAAATACGTAGACGAAATAGTTACAGTATCTGACGACGAATTAGCAGAAACTTTGCTACTTCTTTTAGAGCGTTCAAAACAAGTTATAGAGCCTGCTGGGGCAGTATCGTTATCAGCTGTTTTAAATAATAAAATAGATGTAAAAGACAAAAAAGTAGCTTGTATCTTGTCAGGTGGTAATATAGACGTTAGTTTTATACACAGAGTAATACAAAAAGGACTAGTTAAACGTGGCAGACAAATGAAATTTAGCACAATTTTGCCAGATGTACCAGGAAGTTTAGTCGAACTTGCACGTAGCATTTCAAACCTTGGTGCTAATATTGTAATGGTGTCGCACGATAGAGTTAATGTTGATTTAAGCTTAGATGAAGCTATTATTCATATCGGTTGCGAAGTTGGAAGCCAAGACCATGGATTGTCAGTCGTCGAAGGGCTTACAAAACTTGGATATAAAATAACTTTAGAATAAGGAGAAAAAATAGTGAAATTAAATGGTTCTGAAATACTTATAAATGTTTTACTAGAACAAGAAGTAGACACAGTTTTTGGATACCCAGGAGGAGCAATCCTTAATATACATGACGCTTTATATAAATATCAAGATGAAATAAATCATATTTTAACCTCGCACGAGCAAGGTGCGTGTCATGCTGCAGATGGGTATGCTAGGGTAACAGGAAAACCAGGCGTAGTTATAGCTACATCAGGTCCTGGAGCTACAAATATCGTAACAGGTATAGCAAATGCATATATGGATTCTATCCCACTAGTTGCAATAACAGGTAATGTTGCAAAAAGCTTATTAGGTAGAGATAGTTTTCAAGAGATAGATATTGCAGGCGTTACAATGCCAATTACAAAAAATAATTATATAATAAACGATGTATCAGAAATCGCAGACGCAGTACGTGAAGCTTTTGAAATTGCAATTTCTGGAAGACCAGGTCCTGTACTTATAGATATAGCAAAAGACGCTACGGCAGAAATGTGTGAATACACTAAAAAAGAAAAAGTTGTAAAAAGAGCAATTCCTGTATCTAAAGATAACAAATATGATATTGCACTAGATATGATAAAAGAAGCAAAACAGCCACTTATATATGCAGGTGGTGGGGTTACTTTTTCTATTGCAAGCTGTCAATTATTTGAATTTGCAGAAAAAATAGATTGTCCTGTATCGACTAGTATGATGGGGCTTACGTCTATTCCTTATGATCATAAACTAAATTTAGGTATGATAGGAATGCACGGAACACCAGTTTCAAACAAAGCCTCTGTCGAGTGTGATTTAATAATCGCAATAGGTACAAGGTTTGATGATAGGGTAGCAGGAAACCGTAAAAGTTTTGCAAAAAATGCTAAAATTATACATATAGATATTGACCGTTCGGAGCATAACAAAAATGTAATGGTAGACCTTACGATTTGTGGTGACGCAAAAGACGTTTTAGAAATGCTTACAGAAAAACTAGACGCTAAAAAACATACGCAATGGGTTGACTATCTAAACGATTATAAAAAATCAAATCCACTTCCAGTAATAGACCGTAAAGATAGCGTTAGCATTTGTGACATTTTAGAAGAAATACATAAAAATGTATCAGAAGATGCTATAATAGTAACTGACGTAGGTCAGCACCAAATGTTTACAGCACAGCATTATAAATTTAAAAAACCTCGTACTTTTGTTAGCTCATGTGGACTAGGAACGATGGGATTTGGACTAGGTGCAGCTATTGGTGCAAAAGCAGGAAAACCAAACTCAGAAGTTATTTTAATAACTGGAGATGGTTCTTTCCACATGAATTTAAATGAGCTTGCGTGTGTTGTATCTGAAAAAATGGACATAAAAGTATTTATAATTAATAATAATGTGCTTGGAATGGTTCGTCAGTGGCAAAGAATGTTTTACAAAGGCAGATATTCAAATACAAATATCGCTCGTAAAACAGATTTTTTAAAACTTGCAGAAGCTTTCGGTGCAAATGGATATAGAATAGAAAAACCTGATGAAATTACTGACACTGTAAAAACTGTTATAAAAGACTTAAATCCTTGCATTTGTGAATGTGTTATTCATGAAGATGACAGCGTTTTTCCAATTATTCCACCAGGTGGAAGTGCAGAAGATATTATCATTAAGGAGGAGATATAAATGACTGATAATAGAGTTATTGTATCGGTTCTTGTAAAAAATCAACGAGGTGCGTTGATGCGTGTTTCTAATGTTTTTTCAAGACGTGGTGTTAATATTTTGCAACTAACTGTTGCAGAAAATACAAATCCTGAAATTTCGAGAATTACAGTTTTGATAAATGATGATGGCGAACTTGACCATAAACAAATTGATAAACAGCTAAGAAAAATCGAATACGTTATAGATGCTGTTATTATGCCATACGAAAAAACGATTAGTAAAGAGCTTTTGCTAGTTAAAATTCGTTATGAAAATAGCAGTATGAAAGAACTACAAGAAAAATTATTTGAGTGTAGTGGTAAAATTATTAGCTTTGATAACAACACGCTAATTGGGCAAATTGTTGCATCAAATGGGCAAATAAACGAGTTTTTGCAGGATATGGAAAACTTTGATATTGTAGAAATGTCACGTTCTGGAGTTACAGCTTTAGAACTGCAACATACAACTTTTGACAATTTTTAAAGGAGAAAACATGGATTTTTTAGAACTTGCAAGCAAGAGATATTCTGTTCGCAAATTTAAACAAGAGCCTATTTGTGAAACGGAAATAAAAGAAATTTTAAAAGCTTCACATTTAGCACCAACAGGAAAAAATACTCAACCACAGAGAATTTTAATTTTAAACGAAAAAGAAACTTTAGATAAGCTGAAAGAATGTACGAAATGTCATTTTGATGCTCCACTTGCGATGCTTGTATGTGCAGACAATGACGACTGCTATATAAGACCTTATGACCAAAAATATGGAGCAGAAATTGATGCTACTATAGTTGCAACTTATATGATGTTAAAAGCAGAAGAAATGGGAATTGGCTCAACTTGGGTTATGCATTATAATCCGGAAAAAATGCGTGAAGCATTTTCAGTACCCGAAAATTATGAAATAACAGCTTTACTTGTTATGGGTTATCCAGACGAAACGAGCAAACCGTCGCCACTTCATTTTGAATTTGACGACGAAGAAAATTTAGTTTTTTATAACAAATTTTAATAAAAAAACACAAAGGAGTGCTTTATGAGAAAAAAATATTGCAGTAATTTTATGAATTTACTTAAAATAAAATACAGATTATATACTAAAACTTATAAAGCGTTTTTTGGTGATATTATAAAAACTAAAAAAACTAGTGTGCGTCTTTTTATGATAGTTAATAAAAGGAAAACGAGAAATAAAATAAGAAATTTAAAAACATATTTTATTCAAAGTGCTAAAACAATTAAAAAATGCATACGAGTAAGTATTAATTTACATAAAGATAAAATTCGAGATATGACGAAAGTTCGTTCTTTACTTATGGTATAAAAGGGAAACCTTATATATAAATAAAAAATCATTAAACAAAAATATTAGGAGGACAATTCAAATGGCAAAAATGTATTATGAATCAGACTGTAATTTATCACTTTTACAAGGTAAAACAGTTGCAATTATCGGTTATGGTAGCCAAGGACACGCACACGCTCAAAACTTAAAAGATAGTGGTGTTAACACAATTATCGGTTTAAGAGCTGGTTCTGCAAGTGTAGAAAAAGCAAAAGCAGACGGTTTTGAAGTATTTGATACTGCAGAAGCTGCAAAACGTGGTGACATCGTAATGTTACTTGCACCAGACCAAAACCAAACTCAAATTTACAACGAAAGCATTAAAGATAACCTTGTAGAAGGCAACTGCTTAATGTTTGCTCATGGTTTTGCTATTCATTTTAAACAAATCGAAGCACCAAAAGGTGTTGACGTATTCTTAATCGCTCCAAAAGGACCTGGACACACTGTTCGTTCTCAATACCTAGAAGGTAGAGGCGTACCATGTCTAATCGCTATCCACCAAGATGTTTCTGGTCAAGCACAAGACATAGGTTTAGCTTATGCTAGTGGTATCGGTGGTGCTCGTGCTGGTATCTTTGAAACTACTTTTAAAGAAGAAACAGAAACTGACTTATTCGGCGAACAAGCAGTTTTATGTGGTGGTGTAACAGAACTTATGAAAGCTGGTTTTGATACATTAGTAGAAGCTGGATATGCTCCAGAAATGGCATATTTCGAATGTATTCACGAAATGAAATTAATCGTTGACCTTATCAACGAAGGTGGTTTTGCTGGAATGCGTTATTCTATTTCTGATACAGCAGAATACGGTGACTACAGAACTGGTAAACGTTTAGTTACTGAAGAAACAAGAAAAGAAATGAAACAAGTTCTTTTAGAAATCCAAAACGGTACATTTGCTAGCGAATGGGTTACTGAAAACACTGCTGGTGGACGTGCTAAATTCTTAGCTACTCGTCGTATGGAAGCAGAACACGGCGTAGAAGTTGTTGGTGCAAAACTACGTAAATTAATGACTTGGCTTAAAAAATAGTCTGTTATACAGACCGGTATAGTCACCTAAAAATATAGGTATGACACTAAGTTTTTAAATACTTAAAATATTAAATAACGGTCGGTTTTATATCGACCGTTATTATAAAAAAATTTTTAGTAATTTTGCATAAATATTGTATTAATGTTTATTTAATTTAATTTTTTGTTATTTGTCTACATATACAAGTAACCAACAACTAAAAGTTTTTTGATACTAGACTTTTGTGTTTACTAAAATTAAATATAATTTAATTTTTAATAAAAGTTTTAATCAATTTTTTACAAAAAATTGTGGAGTATGAGGCAAAGCCTCATGAGTTTTAAGCAAACCTCATAAGTTCCCACATGAACAGGAGAAAACAAAATGTTTCGTGAAATGCGTCGAAAAGAAAGAGCTATGGAAAAAACAGAAATTGCAGAAATATTAAAAACTGCAACAAACGGAGTATTAGCCGTAACTGGCGATGATGATTATCCGTATGCAGTGCCACTTAGCTTTGTTTATGAAAACAACAAAATATACTTTCACAGCACAAACGAGAATAGCCACAAGATTGACGCAATATCAAAAAATCCTAAAGTTTCTTTTTGTGTTGTAACAAAAGACGAAATTGTTCCAGAAGATTTTACAACTTCTTTTAAAAGCATTGTAGTGTTTGGAAAAGCTTCTGTTTTAACAAAAAAAGACGAAATTTTAGAAATAATGATGCTAATTGCAAGAAAATATTGTAGCTCGCATATGTCACAAGCTCCAAACTACGCTAAAAGTTATTTAGAAGAATTTTGCATTGTAGAAATCGAAATAGAACATTTAACAGGCAAAACAAAAGATTAACTTATTGTAATATAATTATCTTTTTATACGAAAAGTTAATTTTATTCCAATAAACAATTTATAAAATAGAGGTATACATATGAAAAGTCACAAAATTTTAAGAGGGGCAGAGGCAGCTCCTGCTCGCTCACTTTTTTATGCTTTAGGACTAACTCCTGAAGAAATGAAACGTCCACTTGTTGGTATCTGTTCTGCACACTCAGAAATAGTTCCAGGACACGTTAATTTAGATAAAATAACAGAAGCTGTAAGAGCTGGTATTTATGCTGCAGGTGGTATGCCTATCATGTTCCCAGCTATCGGTGTATGTGATGGTATCGCTATGGGTCATGAGGGTATGGGATACTCTTTAGCATCAAGAGAACTTATTGCAGACTCTGTAGAAACAATGGCTATTGCACACCGTTTTGATGCACTAGTTTTAGTTCCAAACTGCGATAAAATCGTTCCTGGTATGATGATGGGTGCATTGCGTGTTAATGTTCCGTCTGTTGTAGTATCAGGTGGTCCTATGCTTGCAGGTCATGACGGCGATACAGCTATGAGCTTATCAAATATGTTTGAGGCAGTAGGCTCGTTTAAATCTGGTAAAATAGATGAAGAAAAACTTACTTTTATAGAACAAAATGCTTGCCCTACTTGTGGCTCGTGTTCTGGTATGTTTACAGCAAATTCAATGAACTGTCTTGCAGAAGCACTAGGCTTAGGACTTCCTGGAAATGGTACAATTCCTGCTGTTTCTTCAGAAAGAATTAGACTTGCAAAAACTGCAGGTTATGCTGTTATGAATTTGCTTGAAAAAGACATCAAGCCTCGTGATATCGTAAACTTAAAATCTATCCAAAATGCACTTGCGTCAGATATGGCTCTAGGTTGTTCATCAAACAGCGTATTGCACCTTTTAGCTATCGCAAACGAAGCTCACGTTGATTTAGACCTAAATATCATTAACGATATTTCGGGTAATACACCAAATTTATGTAAACTAAGCCCAGCAGGTCACGACCATATAGAAGATTTACACTCTGCAGGTGGTGTTCAAGCTGTTATAAAAGAACTAGCTAAGAAAAACCTTGTAGATACAAGCTTAATCACGGCTACAGGTCTTACAGTTGCTGAAAATATTAAAGCATTTAACAATACAAATACAAAAATTATCAAAGATATTGACGCTCCAAACTCACCTACTGGTGGTATCGCAATTTTATTCGGCAATATTGCAAAAAATGGTGCAGTTGTAAAACGTTCGGCAGTAGCTCCAGAAATGTTAAAACACTCTGGACGTGCAAGAGTGTTTAATAGCGAAGAAGAAAGCATCAAAGCAATTTTTGACGGAGAAATTGTAGACGGAGATGTTGTTGTAATTTTATATGAAGGACCAAAAGGTGGACCTGGTATGCGTGAAATGTTATCTCCTACATCTGCACTAGCTGGTATGGGACTTGACAAAACCGTTGCTTTAATAACTGATGGACGTTTCTCAGGTGCTACTCGTGGTGCTGCTATTGGTCACGTTTCTCCAGAAGCTTTTTCTGGTGGTGAAGTAGGTCTTGTGCGTGAAGGAGATACTATAGAAATCGACATTAACGAAGGCTCTTTAAACCTTGCTATTTCTGAAGAAGAAATGGAAAAACGCAGAAAAGAATTTGTTCCACACGAAAAACCAACGTATGGTTGGTTAAAACGTTATAGAAAACTTGTATCTTCGGCTGGCGAAGGTGCGATTTTAGCTAGTTTTAAAGACGAATAAGGAGAAAATTTATGAAAGTTACATTATCAAATAACCTAAAATCTAAACCACAAGATGAAAGCAAACTTGGATTTGGTAAAATTTTTACAGACCACATGATAGTAAAAAGATATAAAGATGGTGCTTGGCAAGAAACTGAAATCGTACCTTATGGACCTTTTTCACTAGACCCATCTTGTGCGTGTTTGCACTATGGACAAGAAGTTTTTGAAGGTTTAAAAGCTTACAGAACTGCTAAAAACGATATTTTATTATTTAGACCAGAAGAAAATTTTAAACGTTTAAATAAATCAAACGAAAGAATGGGCATACCTCAAATTGATGAAAAAGAAGCTTTAGAAGATTTAAAAGCACTTCTTAATATCGACAAAGACTGGATTCCACATTCAAAAGGCACGTCTTTATACATTCGCCCATTCATAATCGCAACAGAAGTAGGACTAGGCGTGCACCCTGCTGTGGAGTATATTTATGCTGTTATTTTATCAACATCTGGTTCATACTATGCTGATAAATTAGCACCTGTTAAAATCCTTATAGAAGATGAATTTGTTCGTGCTGTAAAAGGTGGAACAGGTACTGCAAAAACTGGTGGTAACTATGCATCTTCTCTAATTGCTCAAGAAAAAGCAAATAAAGAAGGTTATAATCAAGTTTTGTGGCTTGATGGTGTAGAACGTAAATATATCGAAGAAGTAGGAGCTATGAACGTTTTCTTTGTGTTCAAAGATAAAGTTATAACGCCAAAACTTTCTGGAAGTATTTTAGATGGTATAACTCGTAAATCTGTAATCGAAGTTTTAAAATCTTTTGGAATGAACGTACAAGAAGAAAAAGTTTCTGTAGATGACTTACAAGAGGCTTATGAAAAAGGTGAATTTATCGAGGCATTTGGAACAGGAACAGCAGCTGTAATTTCTCCAATTGGCGAACTTAAATATAAAAATAATGTTATGCTTCTTTCAAATGGTGAAATTGGTGAACTTTCATTAAAAATTTATGATACGCTAACAGGGATACAATATGGAGAATTAGAAGATAAATTCACATATACGCAAAAAATTTAAGGTAATTTATAAAAACTAGGGGTGGGGTTAAGCTATCCTTAGTTTTTTGTAACGAAAAGTTTAATTTAAAAGAAAAAAATACTAAAAAAGGCTAAAAAAGAATTAATGTGTAAATTTTGTTTTTTCTATTGAAATTTATTTTAAAATATGATATAATTATTATAATTCTTGTGATAAGTTTTGAATAATAAGACTAAGTATTAATTATTCTTGCTATTACATTCTAAAAGAGGAATAACAGATGATAAAAATTAGTAAAAAAATTATGCTTATAATGTCTGTTTTTGCCGTATTATTTTCTAGCACTGCAGTTTTTGCAACAGATATAACAACGAATGATATGATTACATTAACTCAGGAAAATTTAAAATTAATACAAGAGCAAAATACATACAAAATAGGTTATTATGAATATGCAATGCCGATAACATATACGACAAATGGAAAAGCAGACGGTTTAGCTGTAGAAATTATGAATGAATTATCATCAGCTATAGGAGTCACATTTGATTTTATAAATCTTGAAGAAAATCCAAATGCACAATATGATATTATCATAACACCACTTAATTATTCAAACTTGAGGCGTGGTGAATCATATTTAACAACGCACCCAATCCTTATAACCAAAGAATTATATCTAGAAAATGATTTTCAAACTTTAGGAATGCAAAATTATTTTGGTATAGATGATGAATATGGTATAATGGATAACAAAACTGTATATTACTACGATACCATAGATGAAATGTTGCAAGATTTAAAAAGTGGGAAAATAGAAGGTATTCTTATTTCTGATTTGCAATATCAAAAAGTTTCAGATCTTATTCAGTCTAACGAATATAGAATGATTATTTTAAGCGAGGTATTACAGTACAATATATATTTCAGCGATGAGTTTGCTGATGATAAGATAGATATTTTAAACAAATTGATGTTAGACTATACTTCTTTGGAAATAGACAATTTGATTTCAAAATATACAAACCTTACCTCTTCTGAGGTGCAATCTATTGATGAAATGTTTAATGAAAATATAGGCGACATTTTTGTCGCAATAGCGGTTCTCTTAATATTTTTCTTAGCTCACAAGGCATCTGAGAAAGTAAAATTAAAAAAACAACTTGATGTTGACGACATTACAGGATTACTGAGTGAAAGTAAATTTATACGTGAGGTAGGCAAACGTTTAGAAGAACAACCTGACCTTGAGTATGCTATCATGTCATTTGACGTTGATAATTTTAAGTACATAAACGAAACTTTTGGATATGAAATTGGTACGAAAGTGCTTAAAAAAATATCTACTGAAAATAGCAAGATATGGGGTCAAGAAGTTTTATTTGCTAGAAGTTATGGCGATAATTATCTAATGATGTTAAGCCGTGACCTTGCGTGTCATTTAGTTGACACAAATTGTGCGTCTTTCGACACGGTAACAAAATCTGTAGAGGCTATGCTTGGTGGTGAATATACTATAACATTTAGTATTGGTATTTATTTAATAGAAGACCCGACAATTGATGTTACTTTAATGATTGATGGTGCGACTTATGCAAGAAATCAGAGTAAATCATTTACTGGTGATTCTATTGAAATGTACGACCAACAAATGCAAGACGAAAGAAATACAAATAATCGTATTAATTCTATCATGCGTGAGGCAGTAACAAACAATGAATTTGTTATGTATTATCAACCAAAATTCGACTTAAAAACACAAAAAACTATTGGTGCAGAGGCTTTGGTGCGTTGGATTCGTAATAGTAATCTTATTCCACCAAACGAATTTATACCTCTTTTTGAGAAAAATGGATTTATAGAAAGACTAGATTTTTACGTTTTAGAAGAAGTTTGTAAATTCTTAAAATTCCGTGATGTTCCAGTTATATCAGTAAACTTTTCTGGTATTACAATTTGTAAGCCAGATTTCACAGACCGTGTAATGGAAATTATGCGTAAGCATAAAATTAGTCCACGTAAAGTTGATATTGAAATTACCGAGAGTGCTTTCGTAGGACGTGGTGATGAATTTATAGATAAACTTATCGTGTTACGTTCACTAGGTTTTACAGTTTCTATGGACGATTTTGGTGTTGGTATTTCATCGCTGAACCGTTTAAAAACTATTCCTATTGATGTATTAAAAATTGACCAAGAATTTATTAGTGACTCTATAGTTAACGAAAAAGGTCGTGTAATCGTTGAAAACGTAATAAAAATGTCTAAGCAAATCGGTCTAAAAACTGTTGCAGAGGGCATTGAAACTAAAGAACAATTAGATTTTCTAATTGAGCAAGGTTGTGATATAGGTCAAGGATATTACCATTCTAAACCTATGACAGCAGAGCGTTTTCTTGAAGATTTACGTTTTGGAATGTAAAATTAGTATTTATAAAAAAGCAACCTCGTATGAGGTTGTTTTCGTTTGTCTAAAAGTGTATTAAATTCATTTGAAATAAGTAAAAATTAGATTGATTTTATGGAGTTTTATAGGTTTAGATAGTTTTATAGAAAATTGAATTTTAATAGGATTACTATTAAGATTGGAAATTCATTTATAAGCTTTCACTTTAGTGCGAAAAATGTATATTCAGCAATAACTTGACATATTTATGTGTTAAAAAGTATCTTTCATACTTTTTATTAACAGTAAAATTTTAGCTTAATGGTGAAAATTTTCACTATGTTTGGGGTTTAAGTTGAATTTTTTAAAAATTCAAGGTGGAATTTCGCTGTTTCGACAGCGATTTAAGACTTTCAGTCTTAAAAATTTCGACCACCTCGACGTGGACGCATTTAGGGCATGGTTTTAGATAAGCGAAAACGCTGACTATAGTCAGCGTTTTTTTATTAAATTAAATTATTCTCAGCTAAATCTTCGCTATACACAGTGGCGATATTCTTGCCAGTGCGTTTAGAATGATAAAGTGCAATATCAGCTCTGCGATATAAATCTTCGAAATTTGTACCATGATTTGGATATACAGCAATACCTATACTAGTTTTTATTGTGTGAGAATATTCGCCATCATTAAATTCTTGGCTAATAATTTTTAGAATTTTTTCGGCTTTATTTAAAAGCATTTCATTATTTGGTATATGTCCTAAAAATAAAATAAACTCATCTCCACCAACTCGACCTACAAGGTCACCGTGGCGAACATTTTCGTTAAGTCTTTTACCAAGTTCTTTTAGTAAAAAATCACCAAAAGCATGCCCATAAGTATCATTAACAAATTTAAAATCATCTAAGTCTAGGAAAAATAGTGCATGGTTACTAATCGTTGTAAAGTCTGATAAAAGTGTAGTAACATACTGTTCGAAAGTGACTTTATTTAGGGTATTAGTAAGCAAATCATAGTGAGCTTTTTCTTCTAAAACCTTAATGTTTTGCACATTTACAAGCTTTCCGAACATTTCACGAACGTTTCCTTTGTCGTCATAAACAGGAACGCAAGTTATACGTCTATAAGTGAATTGACCATCTATAGTTTTCATTCTAATTTCAATGCTACCACCTTCGCCACGCAGTAATTGGTGACCGAAATCCATATAGGCATCGATGTCCTCTTCGTAGACTAAGCCACTGTCACGAGTCGACTCAGGAAAGTTCTTCACTTCTATATCAGCACCAAAAACATCTGCATAGTCATCGCAACGTAAAAGCGTTTTAGTGTTTAGTTGTACACGGAACAATAAATCGTCAGATAATGCTTGTAAAGCGTTAAAATATTGATTTACATCACGCAATTCAGTTTCAATCTTAACTTTTTGGTCAATACAAAGCAGAGAACAAATTATTTTTTCGCCACTATTATCCAAAATAGTTTTGTGCAAGTCGATAGCATACCATTTTTTTTCGCCTTTGGCTGTCATAATTTCAACTTCGGTGTAGTATGAATTGTCTGAGTCTAGCATAAGGTGAATGTTTTCAAGGACTGAATATCTGCTTTCTTCGACAAATGTTTCACTTAGCATATTATTGCAAAAAGCAACGATATTATCTTTGTTCGTATCAAAAACATCATAAAAAATTTGATTACAATAGTTGATAGTAAAATTATCATCATAGTCTAAGATAGCTTTTGCACGATATGAATTATCAACATTGTTTTTCGCAATTTCAAAGCGTTTATCTTCTTTAAAAGATAATTTTATATATATTTTTTCATCATCAATATAGCCAATTTGTGCATCACAGAATTTTACATTGCCTGAAATTGTTGTTGTAGCAAGGTTGAAAATTTCTGTTGTAGGGTGATTTTTTAGTTTTAATAATGTTTCGCTAAGTAGATGTGAATGTGTCTGGTTAC
This sequence comes from Clostridia bacterium, assembly GCA_044426355.1. Taxonomy (GTDB): domain Bacteria; phylum Bacillota; class Clostridia; order Oscillospirales; family Butyricicoccaceae; genus CAYJLC01. The sequence goes on from JAWXUO010000002.1 coordinate 37,770, forward strand.
CCTCAAAAATATGTTCTATATCCATTTTTTCAAAATTACCATATAAATTTAAAGCAAGTTCATTTGCATATAAAGTTTGTTTATTTGTTTTTTTGAAAATTATTATAGCTCGGTCATCAGCACTGACTATAGACAAAAAATCTTCATTCATATTTATACCTTCTTCCATTACTTATTAATTATATATTTATCAAAAAATTCTTTTTGTGGGATAGGACGAGAATAGAAATAACCTTGTGCGTAGTCGCATTTAAAATCTCGTAAAATATTACGTTGATGCTCATCTTCTATACCTTCTGCGAGTGTCTTAGTGTTGTCAAATTGGCTACACATATCAATAATGCTGTTTACAATAACACGATTTTTAGGGTTTGTAGCAAGATTATCAACTAAACTTTTATCTATTTTAACCTCATCTACAGAAATATTTGTGAGCGTTACAATATTTGAATAAGCACAACCAAAGTCATCAAGCGAAACTTTAAAATTATTTGATTTAAATTCGTCTATTAATGAAGTAGCAACATCATTTTCGATAAGTCCGATACGCTCGGTTACCTCGATAGTAATTAAGTTATGAGGAATACCGTAGTTGTCGCAAATTGATGCAATTGTATGAACAATATCATATTCTATTAAAGTTACACGGCTTAAATTTACTGAAATTGGAACTTCTACACCGTGTTTTTTCCATTCTACAAGCATTTGGCAAACTTTGTTTAATACAAAAATATCAACATGACGTATTATAGATTTTTGTTCATACATAGGTATGAATTGGTCAGGAAAAATCATTTTTTTATTTTTCGTGTCCATTCTACGAATAAGAGCTTCAGCACCTATTAGGCTGTCGTCTTTTAAGCTTACTTGTGGTTGAAGATAAATCAAAAACTCATCGTTTGCAACACCGAAAAGCAAGTCGGATAATATATCATCGCTGTTGTCGGAAATAGTTGTGTGGTTGTGTTGATAATATTCTTGTTTATTGATATACATAACGGTGTCAGCTTCTTCTACAAGCTTTTGAACGTTAATAACTCCAGCATTTTTATAGGCGTGTCCTATAGAAAAAGGGAAATCATCAGACTGTTTTAAATAATTATGTACAGTATTAATTTTAGTTAAAAAATCCTCTTCGTTATTATCGTAACAAAAACAAACAAATTCATCTCCACTAATTCTGTAAAATTGCTCAGAGAAAAAAGTTAGTAATATTTCGGCTGTTTTTGTTATTTGTTCATCGCCTTTTGCAAATCCCATATATTCATTTGTTTTTCGTAAACCATTAATGTTTACAAAAACTACGCCAAGTTGTTTTGGGGGGTTGTTTTGCAATTTTCCTAAATCTTTAGCATATTTTGGTCTGCTTAAAAATCCAGTTAAAAAATCTATATCCCCAAGCGTTTTAAGTTCAGCTTGCATATCTGTATTTGTAAAACCATCTTGAATAAATCTAGTAACAGTTTTAAGCAAACGATAGTCAAAAGATTTCTCGGCTCTATCGCTAAAACCAACTACGCCAATGCATTCACCATTTGCATCTGTAATAGCACAAACTGTGATATTAGAAACCTTAAAATGATTTAATAATTGCATAGAAAATTCGTCTAAATCCTCATCAATTTTACTAATTTCACGAATACCGTAGTAATTTCTACAGTCGAGCCAACTTCTTAGAGAATCTAAAGGAAAATCGTCAGATAAAAGACTTTTTTCTGCAAATTTACCATCGCTATACCACTGATATTCTCGTGTTATATTAGTTTTTTCGTGGTTTAGATAAAAAACATAAGAAGACGTTGATTCGTAAAATTCGCCAACTAAAGCAAGAAAAGATTTTGTCATGTCTTCAAAATTATCTTGTTTACCTAAAATTTCAACGCTTTTTGTCATAGCTTCTTCGAAAGTTATAATTTGATTTGTATATGATGTGCTAGTAAAATATTTACAAAAACTATATTGATTGTCTTTAAAAGATAGCTTTGTAGTATTAAGACGAAAACTTTTTTCTAATTTTTGACTTAAAATGTGACTTTCTGCAAATTCATATTCTATAAGTGAATCGGCAGTTGCAGGCTCAAAAATATCAACAAGACCATGAACTTTTTCGAAAGCTGAATTCATAAATATTATTTTTTTAGTATCAAGCTCCGTTAAAACGCATGGGTTTGGCGAATCGTTGCATAATATTTCAAAGTAAACTTGTAAATCTGAATGCATAAATAAAATCTCCTAGTAGTCGTAAGTGTTTATTCTATTGGTAGTTGTAGTTCTATAGTATATGTCTTTTTCTTGTGTTTAAAAAGATTAGTGTTCGTTTTTTTGTAAATTATGCGATACGGAAGAATTGGAGTTAATTCGTTAGCTAAAGCAAACTGAAAAAGTGCTTCTAGTTCATTGTTTAAGTTGTCGTATTCGCCATCGTTAGTTAGATATAAAACATTGGTTCGCTGTAAAACGAAAAAATCATCAGAGTTAAAACCTAAGTAATCTACTTCGTCAAAAGGGAAGCACAGAGTGAAAGAAGTTTCGTCTGTTAATATTTTATCTTCGCTTAAACACATTAAAACGCTATTTGAATTATTTGTTGCAATAGAGTGAATTAAACTCGCAGAGTCTTTAATATCTTGATAAGTATGTTTATCCTTTAATTCCATAGAAAGAATAGGTGGGATATTTTTTAGTTTGATAGAATATGACATAAAAAAACCTTTCGTATTTGTGGAAAATATTATTATCCATTATGTTTTTATTATAACACATAATTTAAAAAAAATAAACCCTAAAAGTATTTTTTCGTTGATAAATTTTAAAAAATATGTTATTATGACAAAATAGGTTTAAATATAATTTTTTATTAAAGTTATATTTTGTGGAAATGCAAGGAGATTTTATAAAATGTATACAAAAAACAGCTATATTATTACTTATGAAGACGAAAAAAAGATAATACATCAAAAAAGAATGGAATGCTTAGATAAAAAAGATTTAAAAGATATATTTTATAAATTAGTATATATTTTACCAAACGTAAAAAAAGGTTTTGTATGGGAAATTTATGGAGATGATAGATTTATAGGATTAATTGAAAAAGATGGAATTAATAGCCCAAAAATTAAATTGCGTTTTTTAGATGGAGATTTTTCTGAAATTCATTGTAAAAATATAAAACAGCCGTAGAAATATACTCTACAGCTGTTATTTTTATTTAAAAACATCTTTAATTTTATCAAAAAAGCTTTTTTTCTCGTGACAGTTATCGTCAGATAAACTATTATCAAATTTTTTGATGATTTCTTTTTGTTCGTTTGTTAGTTTTTTAGGTACTTCAATGTTAACACGAATAAAATGGTCGCCATGCCCACGTCCGTTTAAGTTTGGAATACCTTTTGAGCGAAGTCTAAATACTGTTCCTGTTGCAGTGCCTTCAGGGATTGTGTATTTAACTTTGCCGTGGATAGTGTGTACCACTATTTCGTCGCCTAAAACAGCTTGAACATAAGATATAGGCATGTCGCAGACAACATCAGAGCCGTCACGTTCGAATAAAGGGTGAACTTTTACAGATATAGTGACTATTATATCGCCAGCAGGCCCACCATTTACACCTTGCGAACCTTGACCACGTAGCTGAATGCTTTGTGCATGGTCGATACCAGCAGGGATTTTTACTTCTACAGAAGTTTTGGTTGTAACTCTTCCTTGTCCATTACAATTAGGACAAAGTGATTTGATGATTTTACCACGTCCACCACATTTTGGACAAGTTGCATTCGATTGGAAAGTACCAAAAGGTGTTCTTTGTGTTTGGCGAATTTGACCTGCACCACCACAAGTTTGACAAGTTTCTACATCAGAGCTTGATTTTGCACCTGACCCAGAACAACTAGAACAAGTTTCAGTACGATTTATGTTTATTGTTTTTGTGCAACCAAATGCTGCTTCTTCAAATGTAAGTGAAAGAGAAACACGTTGCGACTCACCTTTTCGTGGGCCATTTCGACGAGCAGAACCTCCACTACCAAAAAAGCTACCGAAAATATCGCCTAAATCGACATCTTCAAAACCACCATAGCCACCACCGAAGCCACCTCCACCATAGTTAGAGTCAACACCTGCGTGACCAAATTGGTCATATCTTGATTTTTTTGTATCATCAGATAAAACTTCGTAAGCTTGATTTACCTCTTTAAAAGATGCTTCAGCTTCTGGGTTATCTTTGTTTTGGTCTGGGTGATATTTCATCGCCATTTTTCTGTATGCTTTTTTAATTTCGACATCAGAGGCAGATTTATCTACACCTAGAACTTCGTAATAATCTCTTGCCATAATTTCTCGCTTTCTAAAAAATGTAAACATGACAATGGGACGAACTAAGTTCGTCCTTGCCAATTTTAAAAATTATTTATCGTCATCTTCAACTTCTGTAAATTCTGCATCTACAAAGTCATTGTCATCGCCTGGCTCTTGAGCTTCTGCTTGAGATGCAGCAGCAGCTTCATAAGCTTTTTGAGAAATTTCACCGAATTTTTTAGAAAGTTCTTCTGTAGCAGTTTTGATAGCTTCAATATCAGTTCCTTGTAAAGTTTCACGAACTTTAGCAACTAAAGCTGTAACGTCTGTTTTTTCTTCTTCTGTTACATTTTCTTTAAGGTCTTCTAATGCTTTTTCAGATTGGAAAGCTAAGTTTTCTGCAGTGTTGCGAACTTCAACTTCGTCTTTACGTTTTTTATCTTCTTCTGCAAATTGTTCAGCTTCTTTAACTGCTTTGTCTATATCTTCGTCTGATAAGTTTGTAGAAGATGTGATAGTGATTTTTTGTTCTTTGTTAGTCGCTTTATCAATAGCTTTAACGTTTACGATACCGTTTGCATCAATGTCAAAAGATACTTCAATTTGTGGAATACCACGAGGTGCAGGGCTAATACCATCTAGTGTAAATCTACCTAGAGTTTTATTGTCAGAAGCCATTTCACGTTCACCTTGTAAAATGTGAATTTCAACTGATGGTTGATTATCTGCAGCAGTAGAGTATACTTGAGATTTTGATACAGGGATAGTAGTATTTCTATCTATCATTTTTGTGCAAATTCCACCAAGAGTTTCGATACCTAATGAAAGTGGAGTTACGTCTAAAAGTAATACGTCTGTTACATCGCCACCTAGTACACCAGCTTGAATAGCAGCACCAGCAGCAACACATTCGTCAGGATTGATACCTTTAAATGGCTCTTTTGAAGTTTCTTTTTGAACAGCAGTTTGAACTGCTGGTATTCTTGAAGAACCACCAACCATTAAAACTTTGTGTATATCGTTTGAAGAAACGCCAGCATCTTTCATTGCTTGACGAACTGGAATCATAGTTTTTTCTACTAAATCAGCAGTAAGTTCATCGAATTTTGCACGAGTTAATGTTAGGTCTAAGTGTTTAGGTCCTGTAGCATCAGCTGTGATGAAAGGTTGGTTTATAGAAGTTGAAACTGTTCCAGAAAGTTCGATTTTCGCTTTTTCTGCAGCTTCTTTTAAACGTTGCATAGCCATTTTATCAGATGATAAATCTACGCCTTGGTCTTTTTTAAATTCTGCTACAATCCAGTCGATAATTCTTTGGTCAAAGTCATCACCACCAAGACGGTTGTTACCAGCTGTTGATAAAACTTCGATAACACCACCACCTATGTCAAGAACTGATACGTCAAAAGTACCACCACCTAAGTCATAAACCATAACTTTTTGTTCTTGTTCTTTATCTACACCATAAGCTAAAGCTGCAGCCGTTGGTTCGTTTATGATACGAAGAACGTTTAAACCAGCAATACGACCAGCATCTTTTGTAGCTTGACGTTGTGAGTCTGTAAAGTATGCAGGAACTGTGATAACAGCTTCGGTTACTGTAGAGCCGATATAAGCTTCAGCATCAGCTTTGATTTTTTGTAAAATCATTGCAGAAATTTCTTGTGGTGAATACGCTTTACCGTCTATATTAACTTTATAGTCAGTACCCATTTCGCGTTTGATTGAGATAATTGTATTATCGTGGTTTGTAATAGCTTGACGTTTTGCAGTTTGTCCTACTAAACGTTCGCCATCTTTTGCAAATGCAACGATAGATGGTGTAGTTCTAGCACCTTCAGCATTTGATATAATTGCAGGTTCGCCACCTTCCATAACAGCGAAACAAGAGTTTGTTGTACCTAAGTCAATACCTATAATTTTTCCCATTTTTAATTCCTCCCAGAATTTATTATATTATTATTTTTTTAATTAATTAGCAACTTTAACGGTTGAGTGACGAATAACTTTATCAGCTATCATGAAACCTTTTTGAAAAGTTTCTGCGATTACATTTTCTCCTAAAGAAGTATCATCTACATGCATAACAGCATTGTGTAAATTTGCATTAAATGCAGTTCCGACAGTATCATCAATAGGCGAAATACCAAGCTTTGTAAATGCATCTTCTAGTTGTTTAAAAGTAAGCTCAAAACCTTTTTTGTGTGGGTTATCATCATCTATTTGAGACAAAGCACTAGCAAGTGTGTCATAAACTGGTAGCATAGCTTCTGCCGAGTGTGCAACTGCTGATTTAAAAGTTAAATCACGTTCTTTCACAGAGCGTTTTCTAAAATTATCATATTCTGCCGTTACTCTTAAAAGAGCGTCATGCTTTGCGTCTAGTTCTTTTTGTAAAATTTCTGTTTCAGAAAGTATTTCTACTTCTTCGTTTTCGACAGTTTCGTCTAAAACTTCTTCTGTTTTTTCTTCGTTCATTAAATAAATCCTCCGTTGTCTTCGTCTTCATCGGCAAGCAATGAATTTTCCATTATTTTACTAAGTTGTCTTGCGTATAAAGTTAAATATGCAGAAACTTTTCTATAGTCCATGCGTTTTGGTCCTACAACACCAATGACACCAAAATTTCCTTCGCCAATACCATAGGTTGCATATACTACGCTTGCATCAGAAAGGGGATTATCTCCATTTTCGACACCTATTCTAACATTTACATTATCCGAGGGTGCAAATTTTAGCATATCAGGATTTTTAATAAAATCTATTAGATTTTTAGCGTGCGTCGCATTTTTATACTCAGGGTAGTTTAAAATATTTTCTTCGCCACCAAGGTATACACGATTTGTTAAAAGTTCATTACATATTTCTGAAATAAAAGCTATGATACCATCTATTAAAAAAGATAAATGATTTTGTCCATATAAAACTTGGAGTTTGCTCTTAGTTATTTGATGTACGTCTGTTCCTAAAAGTAAATCGTTTAAAGCATTTGCAAGTAGCGAAATTTCTTCTTTATATAAAGGTATATCGCTTTTTAGCATTTTTGTTTTGATAATATTATTACCAGCTACTAATGTAAATACAAACGATTTTTCGTCTACATATAATATATCAGTTTTTCTTATCAAAATTTTGGTCATCATAGGTGTTGCAACAACACTTGTATAATGCGTTAAATTTGATATTAAATTGCAAGCTTCGGTAATTATTTTATCAAGCTCTTTCATTTTAAGTCCCATAAATTCGCCGACGTAATTTGTGTCTATAGGAAGATTTTCGTTATTTTGAAGAAGATTATCAACATAAAAACGGTATCCTAAGTCCGAGGGAACTCGACCAGCTGATGTATGAGGTTTTTCAATAAGTTTTAGATTTTCAAGTTCTAGCATTTCGTTTCTAATTGTTGCACTAGAAAAAGAAAGTCTGTCGCATATTGATTTTGAAGAAATAGGCTCGGCAGTTTTCATGTAGTCTTCTATGATGACTTTTAAAATGTCTTGTTGTCTTTCTGAAATAGTCATATAACACTCCTTTAAAATGCGATTAGCACTCTGGTATCTCAACTGCTAATTACATAATATACTAAGATTTATTTTTTGTCAACAAGTTTTTAGCACTTTGTATACTTGAGTGCTAAAATTCACAATTTGTTCATATTTAATGCTTTTAAATAGACATTTTTTAATATAATTAAAAAGTGCTTTATTATTTTGCATTTTTGTGGTATGATAGATATAATCATGCACTAAGGGGGAAAATTATGTTAATTTTAGGGATAGACCCTGGGTATGCCATTGTAGGCTATGGGCTAGTTTCTTATGATAATTATAAATTTAAACCAAAAGGTCATGGTGCTATTACAACAAAAGCAAAAGTGCCTATGCATTTACGTTTGCTAGAAATTCAACAAGATATGATAACGCTTTTAGAAACTTTTAAGCCAGATATGGTAGCTGTTGAAAAACTTTTTTTTAATACCAATACAAAAACTGCTATAGATGTAGCACAAGCAAGAGGCGTTATTATTGTTGTGTGTGCTTCAAAAAATATACCTATATATGAATACACACCACTTCAAGTTAAACAATCTGTAACAGGATATGGTAGAGCAGAAAAAAATCAAGTTATGGAAATGACAAAAAGTATATTAGGGTTGTCGGCTGTTGCAAAGCCAGATGATGCATCTGATGCTTTAGCTGTAGCTATTTGTCATGGAAATACTTATAATTCAAATTTAATGAGGTAATTTATGTTTTATTATTTAAACGGAAAAATAACTGTAAAAGAACAAAATCTTATAGTTGTAGATATAAACGGTGTTGGATATGCTGTACACACAAGCTTAAACACATTATCTAAAATAGAAATCAACAAAACGCATAAACTTTTTACATATTGCAATATACGAGAAGACGCTTTCGATATTTTTGGTTTTGCAGATATAGAAGAACTTAATTTCTTTAAATTATTAATTAGTATAAACGGAGTCGGACCAAAAGCTGGTTTGTCTATATTATCAGTAGCAAGCCCAGAAAGTTTAGCTTTAGCTATTATTACAGGCGATGAAAAACTAATTACACAAGCATCTGGTATAGGTAAAAAAATCGCTAGCCGAATAGTTTTAGAACTAAAAGATAAAATAGCGAAAGAACAAATTTCAAACACAGCTACTATGGAAAGTTTTGTTATAGATACGGATAATTCGAGTATATCAGAAGCTATTTCTGCACTTATGGTGCTAGGATATACGCAAGGTGAGGCAACACAAGCAATAAAAGGTGTTGACGCAGGACTTACTTCAGACCAAATTATAAAAATAGCACTAAAAAATTTATTAAAACAATAAAGGTAATTCATTATATAACTATAGTATATGAAATTTGCTACACGCAATTTATTATAGTTTAAAATCGGAGAAAATTTATGAGTATAGAATTTCAAAAAGAAGATATAGACGACGATAGAATAGTTTCGCAAAATGTAACTATAAACGATACGCAAGAAAATTCGCTACGTCCAAAACTTTTAGATGAATATGTAGGACAAACAAAGGTTAAAGAAAATTTAACGGTTTTTATGGAGGCAGCAAAAGCACGTAGTGAATGTTTAGACCACTGTTTATTATATGGGCCTCCAGGACTTGGAAAAACTACATTATCTAACATAATAGCCTCAGAAATGGGGGTTAATATACGCACAACCTCAGGCCCTGCTATAGAAAAAGCAGGCGACCTTGCAGCACTTCTTACGAATTTATCGGAAAATGATGTTTTGTTTATAGACGAAATTCATAGGTTAAACCGTGCAGTAGAAGAAATTTTATATCCTGCTATGGAAGATTTTGCACTAGATATTATTATAGGTAAAGGCCCTTCGGCAAGGTCTATTAGACTAGATTTACCAAGGTTTACTTTAATTGGTGCAACAACACGAGCAGGGCAATTATCTTCGCCACTAAGAGATAGATTTGGTGTGCATTTAAGATTAGAACTCTATAATCCAGACGAGCTTTGCTCTATAGTAGATAGAAGTGCAAGTATTTTGAACTTACCAGCAGAATACGACGGCTTGCTCGAAATTGCAAAACGTTCACGTGGTACACCGAGAATTGCAAACAGACTTTTAAAAAGAGTGCGAGATTTTGCAGATATTTTAGGCGATGGAGTTTTAACGAAGGAAGTATCGGATAAAGCATTAACATCACTCGAGATAGACGAGTTAGGCTTAGATAATATAGATAGACGTATGATGAGGAATATTATAGAGCATTATGGTGGTGGTCCTGTAGGACTAGAAACTTTAGCTGCAACTATTGGCGAAGAATCCATAACTCTTGAAGATGTGTATGAACCATATCTTATGCAAATAGGATTTTTGCAAAGAACACCAAGGGGTAGATGTGCTACAAAAAAAGCATATGACCACCTTGATATACAATATAATGATAGCAATAACAATTTAGCTTTATTTTAAGACAACAACATATTTTTTAAAGGAGATAACGATGGGAAAATATTTTGGAACAGATGGAATTAGAGGAGTTGCAAACAAAGAACTAGATGCTACGCTTGCATATAAAGTAGGGGCAGCTGCAGCATATGTTTTAACTCGTGAGGGAAACCACAAACCTAAATTTTTGATTGGAAAAGATACAAGAATATCTTCGGATATGATAGAGGCATCTTTAGTTGCAGGGATTTGTTCAACTGGTGCAGATGTAGAACTTTTAGGGGTTATACCAACTCCAGCAGTAGCATTTCTTACAACAACACACAAAGCAGATGCAGGGATTGTTATTTCGGCATCGCACAACACTTTTGAATACAACGGAATAAAAATATTTAGTTCTACTGGATATAAACTATCCGATGAAATCGAAGCAGAAGTAGAAAAATATATTGATAATCCACAAGAAATACCTTTGCAAGTTGGAGAGAAAATCGGTATAGTTATAGATACAGACGAAGACCCTTGCGAAGAATATATTTCGCATATCGCAAGCTCAATAGACGGAACATTAAAAGGTTTGCGTGTGGTTATCGACTGTGCAAATGGTTCGGCATCTACAACTGCTCGTGATTTATTTAAAAGATTAAAACTAAATGCAGAAGTTATATTCACTAGCCCGAATGGAATAAATATCAATAATAAATGTGGCTCAACACATCTTTCAAACTTAAAAAATACTGTTGTAGCAGGACAATTTGATGTTGGTATTGCACTAGATGGCGATGCAGACCGATGTTTAGTTATAGATAACGAGGGGCAAGAAATTGACGGCGACTGCCTAATGGCAATTATGGCGACAAGACTTAAAGCAAAAGGCAAGCTAAAAGGCAACGCTTTTGTAGCAACTGTTATGTCTAATATGGGACTGCATAAATTTGCACGAGAAAATGGACTCGGCATGATATGCTCTGACGTTGGCGATAGATATGTTTTAGAAAAAATGCTAGAAAAAGGATACAATTTAGGTGGGGAACAGTCTGGACATATAATATTCCGTGATTACGCTTCAACTGGCGATGGTCAACTTACTGCAATACAATTTTTAAAAATTCTAAAAGATTCTGGAAAAACAGCATCTAGTATGAGAGCCGAAGTTGTGCCATTTCCACAAACAATGATAAATGTACCTGTTCCAAATGAAATTAAGAAAAATTTGCTTGATAATGAAGAAATAGCAAATTTTATAAAAACTAATGAAGGAAAACTTGGTGAGGGACGTGTTCTTGTACGCCCGTCAGGAACAGAAGCACTAGTGCGTGTCATGGTTGAGGGGATAGAAGAAGATAAAGTTTTAACAGTTGCAAAAGATATAGCAGACTTTATCGTGGCAACACTTGAAAGCAATAACACTGCAAATTAAACGTAATTTTTTTGCAAAAACACTCGAAAGTATTGGTAATATTAAACTTAAAACTAGTTATATTTTGTCGAAAATTAACAAAAGTATATAAAAATTAAAATTAATTTTTATATCTCTTGACAAAAAAATAATTATAGTTTATAATGTCAATATAGTATAAAAAATCTCTACAAAGTTTCAGCAATTTTAACTTTTCAAGGATTAAAAAATTACTATTAGAAAGAGCATTTTCAGAGTAAAATCTGACTAGGCATAAAATTATTTAATCCAAGAAACATTGGAGAAACAAAGAGGGGTATGGTATTATGTATCAAGACAAAACATTAAACTGTAAAGATTGTGGAGAAGAATTTATTTTCTCAGCAGGCGAACAAGAATTTTACAACGAAAGAGGTTTCCAAAACGAACCACAACGTTGTAAATCATGTAGAGACAATCGTAAAAACAACGCTCGTGCACCAAGAGAATTTTTTAATGCAACTTGTGCAGCTTGTGGCCAAGAAGCAAAAGTTCCATTTGAACCAAAAACAGATCGCCCAGTTTACTGTAGCGAATGTTTTGCTAAAATGAAAGCTGAATAGTTTGAACATAATCACGGAATTTTTCGAAATTTCGTGATTATTTTTTTGTCTTTATTTCTTATATTATATTGATTTTATATAATTTGTGTGATATAATTGTATGTACATAAAATAAGGATTTGAAGGTGGATTAAATGATAGCAATACAATGTTTATATAAATCGATAGAGCAAATAAAAAGCGAAATATCTTCTATAGATATACAAAAAGAATGTGTAGTGCAAATTTTTACAACTTTAGAAAATCCTTATGAAGCAGTAGAAATAGCAAAAAATATACAAAAAATATTGCCAAAAGCACAAATTATAGGCTCAAGCGTTAGTGGAGTTATCTATAAAGGTACGCAGTATGAAAATAAAACTCTAATTGGTTTTGAACAATACGAAAATGTGAAAATTTATGCGTGTACTATGTTTACAAACGAAAAAACTTCTGAAGATTTAGCGTTAGAAATTAAAAAAACTTTTAATAAGCATACACCAAGCTTGCTACGTATGTTTGTCGGAAATAAATATAATTTTGCCTCAAATCTTATGCAAAATATTGCAGAAATTATGCCAGGTGCAAAAATTGCAGGTGGTATGGCAGATGGGCCTTTAAAGCCATATGTATTTAACTGCAACGATTTTTATTATGAAGCGTTAGTTTGTGTTGCAATATATGGCGAAAAAATTTGCGTTTATACTAGAGCTAACACTGCCCAAGAAGAAATTGAGCAACTGCACAAAATAACTAAAATAGAAAATAATTATATAAAAGAAATAGATAATGCACCAGCTATAAGCTGGATTGAAGAAAATTTAGGTGGAATAGAAGATAGCGAAACTGTAGCTAATGGTTCTTTAGTTCATTTTCAAATTAAAAAAGAAAATTTTGATATATCTCGATATATGAAAGTCGATACAGAAAACCTACAAATAATACCATATTTTGAAACTTTTAAAGAAAATGATAATTTTAGAATAAGTTATCAGTCGCCGTCAAAATGCGTTTATGAATGTAAAGAAACTGTTTTAGAAATTCAAAATTACCCTATAGAGCAATTTTTTTGTTACATTAGTTCTCTAAGGAAAACATACATGGATAAATGCATTGAATGGGAGCTTTCTCCTTACAATAAAGATGACGTAAACGGTGTGTTTTTGTTAGGTGAATTTTCAAATTATAAAACGCAGATAGAACTTTTAGGAGGTTCGTGCGTTATAGCAACAATTGCCGAAAAAGAAAAATATATGCCTGTAGATATTGCAAAAATCGAAGGGTTTAACGCTTATAATAACGAAAATAATACAGTTATCGAATTATTAAATAGAAAACAAACCGTTTTGTCTAAAAAAATGGGTATAATCGAAACTATTTTAGAAACAGAACGTGAGAGTAGAAACGAACCATATGTAAATATCAAACTTAATGCAGATAATATGATGAACTACGAAAAAGACAAACAAAAATATAATATAAACAAAATTTGCCTTTTAAAAATAGAAAATGCTGATATTTTAATGAGCTATATAGGGCAAGAAAAATATTACGAAAGATTGCAATTTGTTGTAAATATTCTGAATAATGAAGAAAAAATGCATGCAAATGAACGAAAACTACATATTTATGCAATACATTTTGATGCTATTGTAATTGCAACAAACGATGATATAACAAAAGATGATTTTATAAAATACATGCACGAGCTAGAGCAGTTTTGTAAGAAATATCAAGAAGAGCAAGACGAATTACCGTTTTTAATACGTATGGCAGTAGCATGCGACAAAGAATTTTTGCTAGAGCATGCATATAGCCAACTTAGAAGTGGAAATAATGCACAAGATATATTTGTGCAAGATGACGAAGTGTGCGTTACAACACAAGATGAGCTAAAATGCATTAAAATGATAAAAAATGCTATAGCAAATAATGGAGTTGTTCCACATTATCAAGGGATTTATAACAACGAAACCAAAAAAATAGATAAATACGAAGCTTTGATGCGTGTGCGTGATGAAAATGGGGAAATGATAGCACCTGTACATTTTATGGACGTTGCTAAAAAATATCTATTATACCTTGAATTAAACCTTAAAATGTTTGAAATGGTTGTAGAAGATTTTAGTAAAATCGACTGCAAAGTAAATATAAATGTATCGGCTTATGATTTAGCTTCTGAAAGATTTAGAAATTCACTTATAAAAAGAATGAAAAATTTTCATAAACCATCTAATATAACTATAGAAATTTTAGAAGATGAATCTTTTAGCGAGGTTAAAGAATTACAGCCGTTTATTAAAACAATACGTGAGCTTGGCGTAAAAATTGCTATTGATGATTTTGGAGCTGGATATTCGAATTTATTAGAGATATTAAAAATTAACCCAGATGACTTAAAAATTGATGGTCAAATCATAAAAAATGTGCATAATAGCTATGAAAATGAAGTAATAGTAGAAGTAACAACAGCTTTAGCAGAAAAATTATCTATAGATTTAGTGGCAGAATTTGTAGAAAACGAAGAAATACAGGATAAAGTAGCAGCACATGGAATTTTACGCTCGCAAGGATATTTATTCTCAAAGCCACAGCAGTTTGCAAGTATATATAAAGTGGAGAAAAAAGTACAAATATAACTTTTTTTCCTAAAGGAGAAAATTATGAAATATTCAGATTTAGCACAATATATAGTAGATGCTGGCGATAATTTAGTTTATGTTTCAGATTTAAAAACTGACGAACTATATTTTGCTAATACCACAACTATAAATGCTTTAGAAAAAATTGGGGTAACTCAGTGGCAGTGGCAAAGATGTACTGAAGTTATAAAAAACGGAAAAAATAGAACTATAGATAGACTTCAAGGTCAAAAAAAGTGCCAATGGGCAGAATATAATGAAACATTTTCTAAAAGATTTTTATATTTAGCAGAAATTATAATGCTTGAAGATGAAGAATGTATTTTAGAAATAGCTACAGATATTACAACTTTACATGTACTTGAAGCAGAGCTTTTAGCAAGACTTAAAGAGCAAGATACGCTTTATTCTTGTATAGAACTTCTTGCGATGAACGAAGACCCACATGATGCAGCTGAGAAAGCTTTAGAATTATTTGCTAGTTTTTATGGTGCAGAAAAAGGTCAGATTTTTTTAATAAATGATGAAGAAACTGCTATGAAAACAACTTTAGAGTGGTGCAATGGAGGACTTTGCCCTATAAAAGTTAAACTGCATACGCTACCTATTGATGTATTATTAGATGTTATAGGCGAAGAAAACGTTGTTGTATGCGAAGTATTAGAACTTCAAGAAACGATTAAAAGATACTATCCTGATTTTGTGGACATAGAAGACAGAGAAGGGGTTAAATTAATTTTAGCACCTGTTAAAAATGCAAAAGGTGAAGTGCATGGGTTTATTTTCGCTTACAATCCACAAAAAAACTGGAAAAGAGTAGACACTATAGTATCTGTAGGTAAATTTATAGCAGATTTTAGTGTAAAAAACGACTTTATCGAAGGTTTACATAAATTAAGCTATTATGATGTTTTGACAGGATTTAAAAACCACTACAGCTATCGCCAAAAAATTAAAGAATTTGAAAAACAAAGACCTGATACATTAGGCGTTGCATATATTGATATTAACGGTTTAAAATCAATAAATAACTCAAAGGGACATGACTATGGCGACGAAATTATCATTCGTACTAGCAAAATTATAGGTAATGCATTTTCTATTAATTCGTATAGAGTAGACGGAAATGAATTTGTTGTACTATATGAAGGTGTAGGCGAAGTGGAATTTGAAGAGATGGTCACTAAAATGAAACAAGAGTTTAGAGAAGACCGTGAACTTAGTGTGTCTGTTGGATATTCTTGGAACAGAGAACTTGGAGAATCTGATTTTATTGTTGATGAAAACATGAAAAAAGATGAAAGTACTGTAGCTTATAAAAACTTTTTACGTCAAAATTTAATGCGTGAAATAGATGATAATCGCTTTATGGTGTATTATCAACCACAAGTAGAGATAGAAGAGCAAAAAGTAGTTGGTGCAGAAGCACTTATAAGAAAACTTGATAGTGCTGGGAACATGTTACCACCGTTTTTTTTCATACCTTTTTATGAAAAACAAGGAATAATTCCATTAGTAGATTTTTTTGTTTTAGAAGAAGTTTGTAAATTTTTATATAAAACACAAAATAAAGAGTTGAAATTATCTGTAAATTTCTCAAGAGTAACGTTTTCTGAACATAATGTTGTAAAAAAAGCTAAAGAAATTTGCGAAAGAAATGAAGTTTCTTCAGAGCAAATAACTATTGAAATTACAGAAACAATTCAAAGCATCGACGCTACAAAGTTAATCCAAACAATGAACGAGTTTTTAGAGGCTGGATTTACACTGTCGCTAGATGACTTTGGTTCTGGATATTCTAATATGGCACTTATAACAACGGCAGACTTTAGCGAAATAAAAATAGATAAAAGTCTTGTAGATGGTATAGTTGACAATGATAAATCACGTGTTTTAACACAGCTTGTAATTAGTGCTTGCGAATGTTTTAACGACACAGCAACTATTGCAGAGGGAATAGAAACAAGTGAGCAACACGAGTTATTAAAAGCTATGAAATGTAATATAGGGCAGGGGTATTTATTTGATAAACCACTTCCAGAAGATGTATTTATAGAAAAATATATATAATTTAAAGGACTGACATTGTCAGTCCTTAATTTATTAGCAGAATTTTTGTTTTAATTGCTCTAATTCTTGTGGTTCAGATGGTTTAACTGGATAAAATCCACGTGAATTCATTTCTTGGAAGATAGAATTTTGAATTTCGTGTTCTTCTTTTAAAATATCTAAAAATTTATTGCGAAGCTCTGGGCAAACACATTCGCCAGCCCAAATATTATAAGTTCCAGTAACTTGTTTTTCCATTGTTAAAAAATCTTGCAAAGTGAATTTTTCGTTATCTTGTGTATTCATAATTCCTCCTATTAACCTAAAAAAGCTTTAAGTTGGTCGTAATGACTTTGATGTTTTGTAGCAATATCCGAAAGTTTTTGCTTAATTTGAGAGTCTGTAGACTGATTTGACATAGCTTGAAATTTTGCAACAAGCATTTGCTCAAGCCCTAGTTGTTCGCCTAGAGCAGTTAGTTCTTTAGCAGATAAATTTGGCATAATATTTCTCCTTAAAAAATTTTTTCAAAAATAGTATTTACAGATTAAATAAGTTTATACGATTATTTTTCCACGCTTATCTGTTTTTATATAAACATAATTATTAGAAAATTTGCATAAAGTAAAACAAAAATCAAATAAAAAAGGTGAGTTTTGTAAATATTTAAAGGAATATAAGTCGTAATTTTCAAAACTCTCTTTTAAAATACTCTCACAAATACAGTTTGCAAGATTTTTATCCGATATTGTTTCCTTGATAATTGAACTTTTAAATAAATCATCGTTTTCGCATTTGATATATGCATAAAAACTTTCGTCAAGCGATATTTTATTAATATATGACAGAGCAAATTTTTTATTTAGAACATATCTGCCGTTTTTTGGAATTAAAACACCTAGAAGAATTTCTTTATCATCTTTTTTGAGGTATAAACGACAAATTTCTAGGCTTATAATGTCACAATTAGCAATAAATGTTGTGAAAATATCATCATTTGTTGTAGAAACAAACCCACAAGCTCTTTTTTTGTAGTAAACGGCAAAATTCATAGACACCTCCAAGTAAAATATGTTTTATTTATATGTGTGAGTGTGTTAAAAAATGTAATATCATAGAAGTAATTATGTTCATAATTATTTTAAATAAATATTGCACAATGACTGTAAATAAGGTATAATTATTATGAGTGAAAATAAAATAATATTATAAAGAAATAATAATTAATAGGAGGATTTATGTCTAGTAATGTAAGTGATATTTTTGGGTCTAATGTATTTAACGAAAGTGTAATGCGTGACAGATTGCCAAAAGAGATATATAAAAAACTAAAAAATGCGTCTTTTAATGGAGAACATCTATCGTTGCAAGTTGCAAATGTTGTTGCAAATACAATGAAAGACTGGGCAGTAGAAAAAGGTGCAACGCACTATACACACTGGTTTCAACCAATGACTGGAATTACTGCTGAAAAGCATGACTCATTTATCGCACCTGCTGAAGATGGAAAAATTATTTTAGATTTTTCTGGAAAAGAATTAATAAAAGGCGAGCCAGATGCATCTTCGTTTCCGAATGGTGGAATTAGAAGCACTTTTGAGGCTCGTGGATACACAGCATGGGACCCTACGTCAAATGCATTTATTAAAGATGGAACACTTTGTATACCTACAGTATTTTGTTCATATTCAGGCGAAAGTTTAGACCAAAAAACACCTCTTTTACGTTCTATGGAAGTTTTAAATGAGCAATCACTAAGAGTTTTAAAACATTTTAAAAATCCTGCAAAACGTGTATTAAGTACAGTTGGAGCAGAGCAAGAGTATTTTTTAATCGACAAAAATACATATAAAGAACGTCCAGACTTAATTTTTTCTGGAAGAACACTTTTTGGAGCTATGCCACCTAAAGGTCAAGAGTTAGACGACCACTATTTTGGAAATTTAACAGAAAGAGTGTCAGCTTATATGAAAGAGCTAGACGAGGAGCTTTGGAAACTTGGAATTTACTCTAAAACAAAGCATAACGAAGTAGCACCTGCTCAACATGAGCATGCACCAATTTTCACAACTTCTAATATTTCAGCAGACCACAACCAACTTACTATGGAAATAATGAGAAAAGTTGCAAAACGCCACGATTTAGTGTGTTTGCTACATGAAAAACCTTTCGCTGGTGTTAATGGCTCTGGAAAACACAATAACTGGTCTATTTCTACGGATTTAGGAGAAAATTTATTCGAACCTACAGATAAACCAGAAGAAAATTTTCAATTTTTACTATTTTTATCAGCAGTTATAGCAACTGTAGATAGATATGCAGATTTACTTCGTGCTACAGTAGCATCAGCAGGAAATGACCATCGTTTAGGTGCAAATGAAGCACCACCATCTATAATATCTATTTATTTAGGAGGACACCTTTCGAATTTACTTGATGCAATTCAAACTGGCACTATAAAAATTAGTGAAAAACAGGAAATGATAGAAGTTCAAGGGACTGCAATTGCACCACTATTTAAAGACACTACAGACAGAAATAGAACATCACCTTTTGCTTTTACAGGAAATAAATTTGAATTTAGAATGGTAGGTTCGGCACAGTCGATTTCACCTTGTAATATCGTTTTAAACACTTGTGTTTCAGAAGTGTTAAGCGAATTTGCAGATATTTTAGATAAAACTGACAATGTAGAGCAAGAAGTTTTAAATATTGTTAAAAATACAGTTTTAGAACACGGCAGAATTATTTTTAATGGAAATAATTACTCAAGCAATTGGGTAACAGAGGCAAAAAATCGTGGATTACCAAATTTAAAAAGAACAGTTGATGCTATCCCTACATTAATTCACAGCAAAAATATAAATGTATTCACAAAATTTAACGTTTTAACAGAGGCAGAAATTTATGCTCGATATGAAATACAATTAGAAAACTACTGCAAAAACATAAATATCGAGGCACTTTGTATGATTAATATGGTAAAAACTCAAATTTTACCAGCTTGTTTAAAATATTCTGAATCAGTATTTACATCTTATAATGCAAAAATAGCGTCAGGACTTAATTTAAATTTAGAAAATGAAGCAGAATATGCAACAAAACTGACAGCTCTTACGTCTAATGTATTTGATAGCATGGATAATTTGATTAAAGCACATAATAACGCATGTAAAATTCCAGATTATTTAAGACAATCTCAGTATTTCTCTGATGCAGTTTTAGAAAAAATGGAATATTTAAGAGCAGATGTTGATATGCTAGAAACAATGACTGATAAATCAGTATGGCCTATTCCAAAATACGAACAAATCATATTTAATGTATAAAATTAGGGGTGAAATATGAAAAATTTGCTATACGGAATGATTATTGGTATTGCAAATATAATTCCAGGGGTTTCTGGTGGAACAATGGCAGTTATTTTAAATGTATATGATAAAATAATATCAAGTGTTTCAAATTTAAAATCTGATTTTAAAAATTCGGTAAAGTTTTTAGCACCAATAGGTATAGGGGCAGTTTTTGGGATTGTACTTTTTGCGAAAATAGTTACATTTTTCTTAAATACCTTCGAAACGGCGACAATGCTTGCTTTTTCGGGACTAATTTTTGGTTCGATACCTATGATAAAAAACAAGGCTCTTGAAAGTAAAAAGTCGGTAAGTGGATATATAAGCTTTGCTATAGCGTTAATTATAATGCTGGTTATGTCTTTTTCTAGTGTTTCAGAAAGCACAACGGTGATAACTTCGCTCACGGTTGAGACATTTATAGTTTTGTTTTTTGCATCTGTAATTTCAGCAGGCTCTATGATAATTCCAGGAATTTCTGGCTCGTTTGTCATGTTGCTTTTAGGAATATATTCGTCTATTTTATCGGCAGTGTCCACGCTTAATATCCCAGTTTTAATTCCGGTAGGGCTTGGTTGTTTAGTTGGAATTTTAGCATTTATTCGTTTAATTGATTTTCTATTTAAAAAATATCATAACGAAACTTACATGGCGATACTCGGATTGATGATGGGTTCTATTGTAACTATAATACCTAGTTTTATATTTAATTTGGAATATTTTGTCGGTTTAATACTATGTGTAATATTTGCAAAGGTATCTTTTGCATTTTCAAAAAAATAAAGGAGGGTTTAATATGTCTTTATATGGTTGGTTGGTTTTTATTGTAATATTTGCATGTTTTGAAGCATTTACACTGGATTTAATAGCAATTTGGTTTGCTTTTGGTGCATTAATTGCAATGATTACAGCGAAATTCACAACGAATTTTACTATTCAGCTCACAGCGTTTATAATTGGCTCGGCACTTATGTTTATAATATTTAGACCAATGCTTAAAAAAATTACGTTAAAGGGCAAAGATGTAAAAACGAATATTGATATGATTATTGGCGAAATTGGTGTCGTTTTTACAGAAATTAATACAGAAGGTGGAGAAGTGAAAATAGCAGGTAAAATTTGGACTGCTATTTGTGAAGAAGAAAATGCTGTAATTTCAACTGGTCAAAAAGTTGAGATACTAGAAATTCGTGGCTCAAAGTTAGTCGTGAAAGTAAAATAAAAACAAATTTAAAGGAGAATTTATATGGAATTTTTAATCTTAATAGTAATTGTAATATGCATTATTTCTGCAAATGTGGTAATTGTACCACAAGCTAAAGCGTACGTTATCGAGCGTGTTGGGACTTACCACACAACTTGGTCAAACGGATTTCACGTTAAAATACCGTTTATAGAAAAAATTTCTAAGAAAATTTCTATGAAAGAGCAAGTTATTGACTTCCCACCACAACCAGTTATTACAAAAGATAATGTAACTATGCAAATAGACACAGTTGTGTATTTCCAAGTAACAGATGGTAGATTATATACTTATGGTGTAGAAAATCCTATTTCTGCTATAGAAAATCTAACTGCAACATCGCTACGTAACATTATCGGTGGTTTAGAACTTGACCAAACTCGTACATCTCGTGATATTATTAACACAAAAATGCGTGCAATATTAGACGAAGCGACAGACCCATGGGGCATTAAAGTGAACCGTGTTGAACTAAAAAATATCATAGCACCTCGTGAAATTCAAGATTCTATGGAAAAAGAAATGAAAGCAGAACGTGAACGTCGTGAATCTATTTTACAAGCACAAGGACAAAAAGAATCTGCAATTTTAGTTGCAGAAGGTGAAAAAGAAGCGACTATTTTACGTGCAGAAGCACAAAAAAGAGCTCATATCACAGAAGCAGAGGGTGAAGCACAAGCTTTAATGACTGTTCAAAAAGCACTTGCAGACAGTTTAAAAATGCTTAATGAATCATCGCCTACTGAGCAAGTTTTACGAATAAAAGCTTTAGAAGCTTTTGCTCAAGCAGCTGATGGTCAAGCAACAAAAATAATCATTCCTTCAGAAATACAAGGGCTTGCAGGACTTGCAACGTCAATTACTGAACTTACTAAATAATATGCAAACTGTCGATTGAATTAAATCTTTCGACAGTTTTTTTGTTATAATAAATAAAAAGTTCTTAGATTTATGCAAAATAACCTATTTTTATGTAATATTTACATTAAATTTTAGTTAAAAAACATCACGAAAATCGACATAAAATAAGAAATTTCATTTGACATTAATAGCCTATTTTGATATACTTTAAAGGTAATAGTGATTAGCTAATCTTGTTTTACATTTGGTATAATTAATACGTTTTTTAACTAAATGTAGTATGTGAGATGAGCTTTTTATTTCTTTATAGTGGTTTTATTAAAAACTACAAAGGTTAAAAGAGGAGAAAAAAATGAAAAAGAAATTATTATCAAGCCTTCTTACGATGGCACTATCAACGAGCTTATTGCTTACAGGTTGTGGTTCTGAGGACACAACAAATACTGGCAATACTGATAGCAACAACAATGGCAATACAAACCCTGGCACAACACAAAATGCTACTTACACTTTAGAAGAGTTAAAAGTTGGTGTTTTATATGTAGGGCCTATCGGAGATGAAGGATATTCATATGCACATCATCAAGGAATACTTGAAATGCAACAAAGTGTTGGTCTTACTGATGACCAAATTCTATTTGTAGAAAACGTTTCAGAAGATTCTGAATGTGAAACTACAATCCGTGATTTAATCGACCAAGGTTGTAATGTAATTTATGCTACTTCATTCGGTCATATGGACTGGACAGCATCTGTTGCAAAAGATTTCCCAGATGTGTATTTTAGCCACGCTACAGGTTATACAATGCTTGATAATATGTCAAACTATATGGGTAGAATTTACGAAGCACGTTACCTTTCTGGTATTGCAGCAGGTCTAAATACTACAACTAACAAAATTGGTTTTGTTGCAGCTATGCCAATTCCAGAAGTTATTCGTGGAATAGATGCATTTGCTCTAGGCGTTAAATCTGTAAATCCAGACGCTACTGTAGAGGTAAAATGGATTAACTCTTGGTATGACCCAACTTTAGAAAAATCTACAGCAGTAGACCTTATTAACAGTGGTTGCGACGTTATCGCTCAACACTGTGATACAACAGGTCCACAAATTGCTGCAGAAGAAGCAGGTGCGTCAGTACTTGCAGTAGGATACAATGCGTCAACTATCGAAGTTGCACCTACATCTTATATCACAGCACCGTTATTCCACTGGGGAACTTTCTACACTGCTGAAATTAATTCAATTTTAGACGGAACATATACTGCTCAATCTTACTACGAAGGTTTAGTGTCGGGTATGGTTTCTTTAGATGCAATTAACGAAGCTGTAGTTGTAGATGGAACAAAAGAAGCTATTGAAACTGCAAAAGAAGCTATCATGGCTGGTGAATTATATGTTTTTGATGGTCCTATATTCGATAACCAAGGAAACGAAGTTTATACTGAAGGTGAATCAATGACAGATGCTGATATTTTATCTATGACTTTCTTTGTAGATAACGTTATTGGAACAACTAACTAAATAAAGTCGCACAGAAGTTTTGATCTTAAAATCGAAACTTCTTTGCCTATTTTAAGTGTATTAACATAATTTGGAGGATAAAATGGCTATAAAATCGTCTATAAGTCTTAAAAATATTACTAAAAAATTCGGTAGCGTTGTTGCTAGTAATGATGTTTCGCTTGATGTGGAATGTGGCGAAGTTCACGCTTTGCTTGGAGAAAATGGCTCTGGAAAGTCTACACTTATGAATATGCTCGCAGGGATTTATCTCCCTGATGTAGGAAATATTTTTGTAGATGAACAAATAGTATCGTTTCATACACCGAAAGATGCTATAAAAATTGGTATCGGAATGGTTCACCAACATTTTAAACTTGTTGAATTGCTAACAGCTAAAGAAAATATAATTTTAGGGGATAATTCAGCTTTTTTTATAAACGATAAAAAAAGAACTGAAAAAATAGAAAATTTATGCGAAAAATATGGTTTAGCAGTAAATTTAGATAAAAAAGTTTATGATATGTCTGTTAGTGAAAAACAAACTGTAGAAATTTTAAAGGTTTTGTATCGTGGTGCAAATTTACTAATATTAGATGAGCCTACAGCAGTTTTAACCCCACAAGAAATTAAGGTATTGTTTAAAATTGTGAGAAATATGGCTGAAGAGGGCTGTGCTGTTATAATTATTACTCATAAAATGGGCGAAGTTATGGAAATTTCTGATAAAGTAACGGTTTTGCGTAAAGGCGAGAGCATTAAAACGTTGCAAACGAAATCTACAAACCCTGTAGAACTTACAGAACTTATGGTGGGACATGCAATTTCACTTGATATAGAACGTCCTACGGTTGCTGATGATAAAAAACAAGAGATTTTAGATATAAAAAATGTTTCTTTAGTGGATAAAAATGGCATAAATGTTTTAAAAGATGTGAGTTTTACCTTGAATTCTGGAGAAATTTTAGGGATTGCAGGAATTGCAGGCTCTGGTCAAAAAGAACTTTGCGAGGCTATCGCAGGGCTACTTTCTATTAAAAATGGTGATATTGTCTTTAAAAAAGAGAGTATTATAAAATTTTCTCCACGTGAGATTATCCAAAAAGGCATTAGCATGAGCTTTATTCCAGAAGACCGTTTAGGAATGGGGCTTGTAGCAGGCATGAATATTATAGATAATATGCTCCTTAAAACTTATAGAAATAAAAAAGGGTTGTTTGTAGATAGAAAAGAAGGAAAAAGACTTGCTGATGAGATTATTGAAAAATTTTCTATAAATACACCAAGTTCGCAACATATTGTTAAAAAACTTTCGGGTGGTAACATACAAAAAGTACTTTTAGGTCGAGAGATAAACTTAAATCCAGAACTTTTAATAACAGCTTATCCTGTACGTGGACTTGACATAGGTGCATCGTATCATATTTATGATATTTTGAACGAGCAAAAGCAAAAAGGTGTTGGAATTATTTTTGTAGGCGAAGATTTAGACGTTTTAATTTCTATTTCTGATAGAATTTTAGTAATGAATGGTGGGGAAGTTATGGATATTATTCCTGCTTGCGAAACTACAAAAGAAGAAATTGGTATGCTTATGATGGGGCATAGAGGAGATGAGGAGGGTTTGAGTGCTTAAAATTGTAAAAAAAGAAGAATTATCTAGCTCAAAAATAGTGTTACTTCGTATTATTGCTGTAATAATTGCTTTAATCTGTTCAACTTTTATTATTTTTCTTCTAGGGCATAACCCTTTCGAAGTTTTTTCGAATATTATTGCTGGTGCAACTGGAACAGAATACAGAATTATTCAAACTATAAATAAAGCAATTCCACTAACGACGCTGTCTTTAGGTATCGCAGTAGCTTTTAAAATGCGATTTTGGAACATAGGTGCAGAGGGGCAATTTTATGTAGGTGCTTTAGGGGCAACTTTTGTTACGCTAAATTTTGGTGAGCTTCCTGCGATTATTTTAATTCCGTTTATGATGATAGTAGCTTGTATTTTTGGTGGTTTATGGTGCTTATTTCCGGCTGTTTTGAAGTCAAAACTGGGAACAAGCGAAACATTAGTTACGCTTATGATGAACTATATTGCTATAAAATGGGTAACTTACTTGCAATTTGGACCGTGGAAAGACCCAGAAGCTTTTGGATTTCCAAAAATTGCTAAGTTTACAAGCAATGCGATTTTACCTAAGGTGTTTAATGTGCATATAGGTTGGATTATTACGTTAGTTTTAGCTATTATAGTACATTTTTTACTATCAAAATCGAAACTTGGATATGAAATAGAAGTTTTAGGCGAAAATGAAAATACGGCAAATTATGCAGGAATGAATGTTAGCAAAATTTTAATAGTTGGTGCTATGATTTCTGGTGGAATTTGTGGACTAGCTGGTATGATGCAAGCGTCTGCGATAGAAAATTCGTTAACTTATACGCTGTCGGCTGGACTTGGTTTTACAGCTATAATAACTGCGTGGCTTGCAAAACTTTCAGCTCCAGCTATTGTTTTAGTTTCTATGCTTTTTTCGATATTATTGCAAGGTGGTTCATATTTACAGACATCTATGCAAATTCCTGCATCTCTTTCCGAACTTTTACAAGGAATTATCTTATTATTTGTGCTAGGTAGCGAATTTTTTATAAATTATAAAATAGTTCGTGAAAAAAATGAGCAAGGAGGTAATGTGTAATGGATATGTCATTATTCTTGCAAACGGCAGTGCAAATGGGTACGCCACTGCTTTTTGGAACGCTAGGTGCGTTACTTTGTGAAAAAGTGGGACATCTAAATTTAGGTGTAGAGGGCATGATGCTTATCGGTGCAGTAGTTGGTTTTTCGGTTGGAATATCTACGGGTAGCCCAATTTTATCACTTTTCGCATCTGGTCTTGCAGGGGCAATCGGTGCGTTGATATTTGCATTTATAACAGTTACTCTACGTGGAAATCACACAGTAACCGGACTTGTTTTAACGATAGGTGGAACAGGTTTTGCGAATTATTTTGGAACGAATTTAGTTGGACTTGCACTACCAGAAACAATTTCACAAGGATTTAAAGCAATAAAAATTCCTTTTTTGTCGGATATTCCATTAATAGGGAAAGCATTGTTTAACCAAAGTCCGTATATTTATCTTAGCATATTTATAGCAATTCTAATGTGGTTTTACATGAATAAGACAACTATAGGGTTAAATATGCGTTCAATTGGCGAAAATCCGTCGGCTTCGGACGCTTCTGGTATCAATATAAATCTATATAAGTATATTCATATTATGCTGGGTGGATTTTCGTGTGGACTAGGTGGAGCGTATCTGTCTTTAGTTTTTGTGCCGAGATGGCAACAAGATATAACGACTGGTCAAGGTTGGATAGCCGTAGCACTAGTTATTTTGGCTAGTTGGAACCCACTGAAAGCAATTTTAGGAGCATATTTATTTGGTGCATTGCGTGGTTTTGGTATATCTTTTCAAAATGTCGCACTTTTTGGGACGGATATTGTAATTTCATCACAATTACTTGATTTAGTACCGTATATTATGACGATTATAGCTTTAATAGCTATGACTGTTCGTAAAAAACGAGAAAATCAACCACCATCTGCACTGGGTGCATCATATTTTAGAGAAGATCGTTAAATAAAAAAACAGCTTTATCTGTACTAATGTGCAAAATAAAGCTGTTTTGTTTTTAATTTAGGTTAAGTTGTTATAATTTTAGTTGTTTAAATAATGTATCATTATATTTTTTTAGTGCCTTGTATGCAGAAGTTAAGTCTTGTAGATTGTTAAATCTATATTCAAGTTGGGCACGCATGGTCATTTCAGGGTCTTGAATATATCGGCTGTTCACTTCATATTCTTTAAATTCTGGGTAGTCGCAAAGAACCCATGTACGAACATCTGTTACAGCAGAAATTATCTCAGTTACTTGCGTTGAAGAAAGAGGGAATAGTGCTGTTAAATTTATTCTATAGGTTTTTAAAAGTAGTTGAAACTGAACTTTATTTTTTTCTAAAATTATAGGATTTCTAGTGTGAACAAGTTGCTCATATATTGTAGAAATAGCGATATTTTTATTATCTACTTCTAAAATAGCATCTAAAATTAGACATATTTCAGCAGTTTGTTGCCAAAGGTCATATCTTTTGTCAAAAAGAATACTTCTGTTTTGTCTTTCTGTAATTTCTACTTGCTGTGCTATTATTTGTGCTTGCTCTGTAGCTAATCTATTTTGTGCAATAGATACATCAATTTGCTTTTTGCAAAGTTTATATGATAAACAAAGCCATAAAGTGAGTATTGCTACTCCGAATGTACAAGATATGTAATAAATATTTTGAATGATACTTTCCATATTTTTCTCCCTTAGTGTTTTATAAAATCATATACTTTTTATAATATTTTACCACAAAAAAACAGTAAAGTCAAATGTGAAACTATTAAAAAATAAAAAAAGTGATGGCATAAACCATCACTTTATATTTTGAAATTATTTAATTTCTACTTTAGCACCAGCTGCTTCAAGTTTAGATTGAATTTCTTCAGCGTCTTCTTTAGTAGTACCTTCTTTAAGAGGTTTTGGAGCTTCTTCAACTAAAGCTTTAGCTTCTTTAAGACCTAAACCAGTTACTTCACGTACAGCTTTGATAACGTTCATTTTTGAATCACCGAAGTGAACAAGAACAACATCAAATTCAGTTTTTTCAGCAGCAGCTTCTCCGCCACCACCGCCGCCACCACCAGCAGCTACTACTGGAGTTGCAGAAATACCAAATTCTTCTTCTAATGCTTTAACTAGCTCAGCTAGTTCTAATACTTTTAATTCTTTGATTTCGTCCATTATTTGAGCGATTTTAGACATAATAATATCCTCCATTAATTTCTAAATTAAGCTTCTTGAGCTTCTTTTTGTTTTGCGATTTCTGTAAGAGCAATAGCAAGTTTTGTAATAGGTGCATTGAAACCATATAAAACTTGTGATAGTAATGTTTCTTTTGAAGGAAGATTTGCAATAGCTATAACTTCTTCAGCAGACATTATTTTACCGTCCATGAAACCGATTTTGATTTTAAAGTTTTCGTGTGTTTTTGCGTATTTGCAAAGGATTCTTGCAGGAGCAATAGGGTCTGTAGCACATACAGCTAATGCTGTAGTTCCGTGTAGATGTTCATCAAATGCTTCAAAACCAATTTGGTTTGCAGCAAAACGAACTAAAGTATTTTTTACAACTGTATATTCAACACCAGCTTCACGCATTTCTCTACGTAAAATTGTATCGTCTTCAACTGTAATACCTTTATAATCTACTAAAACACCTGCTGCTGATGTTTGCATTTTTGTTGCAAGATCGCTTACGATTTGTTTTTTAGATTCTAAAACGTTATTGTTTGGCATGTTTTCACCTCCATATATAAAAAATGCTCTTATATCCAAAGACACAAGAGCACATAAAAACATAATAATGTATCGATGAGAAGAACC
>JAWXUO010000003.1:0-66965 GCA_044426355.1 Clostridia bacterium
CATTGGTGGCTGACCCATTGGTGGCTGACCCATTGGTGGCTGTCCCATCGGAGGTTGCCCCATTGGAGGCTGTCCCATCGGAGGTTGCCCCATTGGTGGCTGTCCTTGCATTTGCGACATATCCTGTGGTACAGGTGGTGTATATTGTGACTGCGTTATATCCACTTGCGAATAATCAATAGGTGCTGGCTCTGCTTGTGGAGCAGGTGCTGGAGCTGGTTCTTCTTTTTCAGCCATATCAGCATTTACAATACCTACGATTCTTTGTGCTAAACTTATTGATAAGAAACATGCAAATGTTGTGTTTAAAACTTCAGCTATTTCTAATTGGAAAACAATAGCAATAACTTGGTCTCCATGTTCAAAATTCATTAAACTTTCATCTAAATCAGCTTTTTTCTCAACTAAAGTAGCTGTTGGGGTAGATATATTTACACACATTCCAAGTATTTCTGAAAGTGCTGTAGCAGATGCACCCATCATTTGGTTCATAACTTCACAAGCAGCACTCATGCTCATATCATCAAATTCAAATTCCTCAGGTGGTGTTGGTTCTTCGTTCCCCATAAGTAAATCTAAGATGATTTGCATGTCGTTACTTCGTAACATAGTTACGTTTGTTCCATCAATGCCTTCTACATATTCGATTTTTACTATTATAGCAGGTTCTAACATTGAGTTATCAATTGCACTAAAAGCTTCTTGCTGTATTTTAGGTGTTGTTATATTAACTGTTTTATCAAGCATAGTTGAAAGAGCTGTTGCTGCAGACCCCATACTTATATTCATAACTTCGCCAATAGTATCTAACTCTTCGTCAGATAACACACTATTTATATTTTCGTTCAACTTCTTTCTCCTCCTTTATTCATGCAAAATATCGACTATTTTAATCGCCTTATTTTCTTCAAATTCGCCAATTCTTGCAGTGCACCAAGGTATTCCTGCAACTTTAACATCTATATCATTATACATCTTGGTATTTAATGTAATAACATCGCCTATTTGTAAATATATTAAATCATTTAAATTCATCGGACATTCATCTAAAATTGCTTCTACTTGTAAATCCGACTGCCTAATATGACCCATAATCAAATCGTGACGCATTTGTTCTCTTTGCGAGTCTGCAAGTCTAACAGCTTGCGTATATCTCGCCCCAAAGCTACTAATTACATCATCTAAATTCGTAGCTGGCATACATATGTTTATTATACCAGTATGATGTATATCTTTTATTTCTAAAGATGTTATAACAACAATATCTTGTTGCGAATAAGCTTGTAAAAGTCTTCCGTTTGTTTCTACACTTTGAAGTGTTACTTTAAGTGGAAAAAAGTTTGACCATGATTCTTCAATATAGCTTACCATATTATTTATAACAACTGACAAAAGAGTTAATTCTATTTCTGTATATTCTCTGTCTGGAGTTATTGCAGGACCTAAGCCCCCAAGCAATCTATCTATTAGCAAGTACCCATAAGAAGTAGGTATTTGAAGAATTAAAGTAGATGGTGCACATTCTTTTATTTCTGGTTCAAAAGTAATCAATGCTACGAGTGTACTATCTGGTATACTATTGTTAAATTCGTAGTACCTTTGTTCTTCCATTCCGTCAACTTCGACAGTACAAACATCACTTAAAACGCCTGTTAAATAAACAGCTAAAATTCTTGCGTAGTTTTCATATAATGTGTTTAATGAGTTTAATTGGTCCTTTGTAAATTTTCGAGGAGAAGAGAAGTCATATAATTTTGCAGTATCTTTAACTTCTGCTGGGCCGTCCGTTGCCGGGGTCCCTTCTTTCATCTTATTTAAAAGTTCGTCAATCTGACTCTGTGATAAAGCTTCAGCCACTTTTATTCCACCTCCTTAAAATTCCGTATTTAATCTGCTGATGGTACATCAGAAACTATATCGCCTGCAACATCTGTCGAAACATCTCCTACAATGTCGCCTGCTAAATCTGCCGAAACATCGCCTGCAAGGTCGCCTGCAACATCTGCAACGTCATCGTTTAGACCGACGTTTAGGTCTTCTCCATTGTGGTATGATTCTAGCAATCCGTCAACGCTAAAGTCATCTTCTGCATCTGTACCTACAATAATAATTTCAACTCGGCGATTTTGTTCCATTCCCTCTGCTGTGTCATTAGTAGCTACAGGGTATCTATTTCCATAACCCATAACAACCAGTTTATCAGATGGCAATCCAGAATTTATATTTATATGCGTTGCAACAACTGCTGCACGCTCGCCTGATAGCATCCAATATGTACCACCCTGAGGGACGGTAGCTGTAAAGCCTAAAACATTTACAACGTTTATAGCATCTTGGTAATGCACTAAAGCCTCGCCTATAAAGCTAAGAGTTGGTATACTAGCTGATTTTAAAACATATTTATCTGGTTCGAAAAACAGCGAGCTGTTAAATCGTATGTATACTACTTCGTTGTATTTAGAAATAATAATACTTTCTTCTTGTCCATTTTCTTCTATATGTTCTTTTAGCATTTCATACACTTGGTCCATCTCTGAAAATGATTCGGATTCCTCAAATGTATCTGGTTCTGCATTTCCCATTTCTTCTAAAAACTCTACGATAGGCAAATTTGAAAACGACCTAATAAGAGCATTGAATTTTTGTTCGTCGGTGTTTGACATTGCAAGTAAAACCACGAAAAACGCCATAAGAAGTGTTACCATGTCGGAATAGGTTGCCATCCAGGCATTAGCATCAACTGGTTTTTTTTCTGCTTTTTTCATTTTCAACCTCTTTTCAGCTAAGATTTTTTTGGTTATTCTGCAGGTTCTTCTGCATCTCCACCTTTACCTTTTTTCTTGCCACCATTTTTCTTGTATTCAGGTAGCATACTAAGTAGTTTTTGTTGTATTAAAGTTGGGCTTTCGCCTGCTTGAATTCCTCTTACACCTTCATAAATTACCATCATACAAAGTAATTCTTCTTCGTGACGAACTGAAAGCTTTGTCGCAATTGGATTAAATATAACGTTTGCAAGGAACGAACCATACAAAGTTGTGATAAGTGCAACTGACATATTAGGTCCTACGGCATCAATATCTGATAAGTTTTTCATAAGGTTTATAAGCCCTATCAGCGTACCTATCATACCCATACCAGGAGCAATCGCAGCAGCTTTTTCATAGAAAGTACATTCTTGTAAGTGACGTTGTGATACATTATCAATCCAAGCTTCCATTTGGCTTTGAACTGTTTCTGGGTCGACGGAGTCAACGACCATTTGTATACTACTTTTTAAGAATGGGTCAGTCATGCTGTTTGCATCTTCTTCGAGTGATAAAAGACCGTTCATACGTGCTTTTTTAGCACATTCGCTTATGATTTCTATATAATCATACGCAGCAAATTTCTTTGGCAATATAATAATTTTCATGTGTTTGCCTATTTTTGCAAACTGTGATATTGGGTACATGATAAGCATACAACCTGTTACACCACCGATAACGATAGCTGCAGACGCAGCATCCCAGAAAGATGCAACATTTTCTGTTGCAATTCTAAAGTTACCTTCTTCGTCTGTTCCCGACAATATCCCGAATATTATAAGACCCATTGCAACTGTAAATCCTATTACCGTTGCTACGTCAAAGACGTTGGTCTTCCCTCCGCCTCCACCTTTTCCTTCGTTTTCATCGTTTTTCGCCATTTGTTAAACTCTCCTCTTCTTTTAGTTAGATTCTTTTAATCGTCTATATTCAAAAACGTATGCTCTCTGCAATATCTTTGATATTCTACAACCTTATCGATTATCTCCTGCAAATCCTCTTGTACTATAAAGTATTTTTTTTCAGCCAGTCTAACTATTGTGTCTGGTGTCTTATCAATAGTTTCGATAAGTTGCGAGTTTAAAACAAATTGTGTTCCATCAAGTTTAGTTAAAATAATCATAATTTTCTCCTTTTAATATTTACCATAGGCAGACAGAAAATTCACTATATTCTATCTGCCTATGGCGACGAATTTAATTCGCCACCATATATAAATTAACGTTTTAAGTTTATTAATTCTTCAAGCATAGTATCTGATACTGTGATAATACGTGAGTTTGCTTGGAAACCACGTTGACAAGTAATCATTTCTGCAAATTCGTTAGAAATATCAACGTTTGACATTTCAAGAGCAGATGCAACTAAGCCACCAGAACCACCAGTACCTGGGTCAACTAAGATAGCTTCGCCAGAGTTTAGTGTTGATGTATAGTAGTTTGAACCAGTAAGTTGAAGACCCATTGAGTTAGCAAAAACTGCAAGTGAGATTTTACCACAAACAACAGTACCTTTTTCAGCATGGCTTACAACGATTGTACCATCAGAACCTATAGCGATATTTTGGATTTGGTCTAATGTTACAGCACCACCCTCAGTACCACCTGTTAATACGAATGAGCTTGTTCCAAAACCTAGGTTTGAAGAAGCCACCGATGGAACAGCAGTTATTGTTTCTCCTGCACCTACTGCATTTATAGTTTGACCATAATTTGGTTCTGCACCACTATTTTCATTTTTATATGCAGTCGTCATTGCAGAGAAACCAGGATTTGAAATTTCGATATAATCTGTGCTGTCACCAGTACTTTGTAATAATAATGTACCAGCTTGCTCTCCATCTTGTAACACAGATCTATATTCTACGCCGTCTACCATCATAGTGATAACCCAAGAATCTTCTGTTGTAGCTGTGCCATCAAGTTTAGTTGTTGTTCCTGCTTCATAATATGTTGCGTAGAAAGTATTACCGTCTATTGTTCCATCGCCAGAGAATGTACTACTAACATCTTTAATAGTGATAATTCCACCGAATAAACCATCATCAACAGCCGAACCTTCTAGTCCACCTTTATCTATACCACCAGCAGTACCAACGATTTGAGCACCTGTTAATGATTCTGCTACAGCTTCTGTAGATTTAGATATTTTTAAAGTATGTTCGCCTCTTGTAAGACCCATTGCAGTTGCAATATCTGAAACAGATGCAGTGCTTGCTAAGCTTAGGTTAGAAGTCATTTCAGTTTGTGATGGGAAAGTCATTACAAACGTACCATCAGCATCATTACCAGATGAGAATGTTACTGCTCCACCAGCAGCTGGAACTGTTCCAGTATAAGTAACACCACCAACTTGTGCTGTAACTGTAATATCAGGAGATGCATCTGCAACACTTGTAATCGTAATACCACTTGTGTAAGGGAATACAGACGAAACCGAAGTAAATGTTGCACCACCTAAGAAATAAGTAGGTTCATATGCATTACCAGAATTTACTGAATCTTTATCACCTACACCTGTACCTATTACAGCAGTTATGTCACTTGCTTCAAGTTGTGAGTCTACTGATAAAGTTAACGTACCACCGTTATCACCAGTTAGCGTAAGAGTATTACCAGCACCTTGTGGCACACTTACCGTTGCAGTAAATGTTTCTGAACCAATAGTTGTTTTTATTACATAGTTACCACTAGATTCAGTAATTTCATATGAAACAGGAGCTCCATCACCATATGTTGTTCCTGTTCCTGGACTAAACGAACTTGCAGAAACTTTTCCACCAAATAAGCTTGTTCCTGTAACACTCGCTGACTCTTGAGTTACAGCACCAGAAGCACTTGCAGAAACTGCGTCTGAACCAAATACGTTTTCAGAAGCTGTAATTGTAAAAGTACCAGCTGCGTGTTCTACACCACCGTTTGCCTCTAAAATAGCAGCATTTATAGCAGCATTTACATCGTCCATAGATGCAAAATCTTCGAAAGCATTTAAGCTTACAGTGATAGAACCAGTAGCAGAGATAGAAGCAGATGCTTTTAATCCTGATGGTAGTGCTTCGCTCGAAGTAATTGTCATAGATACATTACCATAAGAAGTTGCATTAGAACCTGTTACAGTGTATTCTATTCCGTTTATTGTCATTTCAACACTTGGTCTTGCAGCGTCTACAGAACCAATGTCATCTAGTTTAATTTTTAGCGAGTTAGGGTCATCAGTAGCACCACTTGCACCTAAAACAAAGTTACCGTTAATATCTGTTAAGTAACCGTTTGAATCGTAGTCTAACATACCTGCTTTTGTATAGAAAATGTTACCATCTGGATCCATTACTTGAATAAATCCTTCGCCTGCGATAGCAACGTCTAGTCCGTAACCAGTTGTTTGAATACTAGAAGTTGTCATTTGTGTTTGAACACCTGCAAGCATAGAACCGTAACCGATACTAGATGGGTTTGTACCACCCGAGCTTGCTGTACCACCAGTAGCACCTTTGATTGTTTGATAATATACGTCACTAAATACAGCTCTATTTGCTTTAAAACCGTATGTATTTACGTTCGCAATATTGTTACCGATAACGTCCATTTTACTTTGGTGCGTTTTAAGACCTGCAACACCAGAGAACATCGCTTTGTTCATAAAAAATCTCCTTTTTTATGCACTGTTTTACACTTATCTGTCATTCAAAGTGTTTAAAAAGTTTCCATAAAGGTCCAACTTACATTATTACAGTGCCGTTTATGTTTGTAAAGACATTTCCCTCTTCATTGTCTTTTGTCGTGATTACCGTATTAGTAGGAACATTTACTATAAAAGCTGTTTGATCCACTAAAATGAGGGCATCGTTTAAATTTTTTTCACTAGCTATTTTTATTCCCTCGTTTAAACGCACAAGGTTTGCTTCGCTAATGTCTATGTTTCTTTCTTTCACTCGTTCAGTCGCATGCTTTGAAAAATTAACCGACTCGGTTTTTTCAATTTGTTGCTGTAGAATTTCCCCAAAATCTACCGAACTTTGTGTTTTAGAGTTATTATTAGTTTTATTTACGTCTACACTAGACGGATTACCTATTACTGGATTGTAATATCTAAAACGAATATCTTCCATGATTTCTCCCCCTAAACTTTTATAATTATACCCCTTATAATTATTAGTCTGAACCTATCAGAGTTGTAAATTCTACTGGTTGAAAAACTGATTTTGAACCATCTGTATTTGTTACAACAACATTTGCATAGTAAACAGTTTGTGCATCTAGCCCAGTAATACTTGCAAGTGTTAAATATTTTTGGTCTTTGTCGCCTACTAGCGTACCTTCTTCTACTTTTGCTACAGTGTCAAATTCTGTGTCTTCTGTAGTGTAGTATACAGAATATGTAAGTCCATAAGATTGCATTAAATCTTCTGTTGGTGCTTCCCAGTTTAGCAAAGCCGAACTAGAAGTTAAACTTGATGCAGTTATAGAATACGAATCTGTTTGTAGTTCACCTACTTGGTCTGTACCAATTTCCATTATTTGGTCTAGTGTGTATGTTTTACCACCTATATAGATGTAATACTCACCGTCATATATTGTTACTTTATCTACAACACCTGTTGATGTATCTAAATCCCCACTTACTGTGAAACGAGAAGCTGTTACAACTTTTCCTACCATGTTTGCAGCATAAGAAGTTTCCATTTGGTAACCCATTTGCTCCATCATTTGCATGTTAGAAATAATAGACATTGTTTCTAAAATATCTACGTTGCTACCCTCGGTATCCATAAAGTCTTGGTTTTGAATTTCTAAAATCATAAGATTTAAAAAAGATTCATAATCCATCCATGTATTGTCTGTTTGGTCTGTAAAAACTATATCACCATAATTGTTATAATATGATGAATAATCTGATGAAACTGATGACATATCATTTTCTCCTTTCTACTAAATATAGATGTTTAAATTACTTGGGTCGTCGAGATTTACCTCATCGACTGAAATTTCTTCGTCAATAGTACCATTATTTCCATAAGAAACAAAGCCTTCTTGATTAAAATTATTTCCGTTTTGATTGAAGTTTTGTTGTTGCATATCAAAACCTTGCATTTGCGAACCTTGAGTTTCTGCAACTGCGATTTCTGCATCACGAACTTCTATTTGTAGTGGTCTAAACACATCACGCAGAATATTTAGGTCGTTATTAATTAGTTTTGTTGCATTTTGGCTTGATGCCGTAATCTCTAAAACTGAATTAACACCGTCGTTTACAAGTTTAATTGTAACTTCGCCTAATTCTTCTGGATTTAATTTCATTATAAATTCGCCAGAACCTAATTCTAGTTCTTCTGTGTTTTCAACTATTGCATTCGATATTTGGTTAAACATCTCGGGATTAGTTGGGATTTGCGTTGTTGGCATTTCCTGAATAAGAGCTGGTCTATCGCTTTGGTCTAGCATGATATTGAAAACTTGGTTTTCGTTATCGCTTTCGTCAGCAACATTTCTAATTTCAAAACTTTTGTTTGAAAAAGAATTTAGCAAATTCATTTGTGATTCAGTATCATCATTACTAGCTGTAGCAACAACTTTTCCAAATTCTAACGATACATTAGCTTTTTCTTCGTCTGTTGCAGTTTGGAAAAACTGAAAAAGTTCTTTTCCTTGCTCTGGAGTAAGTTCTGAAATATCAATTCCACTGCTTACAACATCAGCTACAACTGTTTGTATGTTGCTTATTAGGTTTGCAGTTTCATCATCTATAACATTTAGATTTTGATAATCTACCGTTTCTAGAGTTTGACCAAAACCTGCTAAAAGCTCCATTAGTTTTACAAAGTCTACTTCTTCATCAGTTACAAAAAACTGAGCTACATCTGGATCTAATCCGTCGATTAGCAAACTAAGGTCTGTGTTTGTTTCAGAATCTCCTTGTAATTGCTCTACTACAGTTTTTACAACATCTGAAAAAGACGTTTTTTCGCCTTGTGGCATAGCATTTTGTTTTGGATTTTTAAATCCACCTGCTTCAACACCTGGCATTGTCATTAGCATATCTAACATTTTTTCACCTCCTTTAAATTATTTTCTTATATTAAACTGCTGATTTTTCTTTAAATCTAGCAATTGAAATAAGCTCTGCAATCGTGTTTTCTTCGTCTTGCATAACAGCTTTGTTGTAATCTTCACGTTGATTTTCGTATAATTTATCAAGCCCTTTAACCTCTTGTGAGGCAAGCATTACAACTTGTGTTTGTTTCGCAATTTCTACATCAAGTTCTGCAATTTCGATATAAATTTGCTGAATTTGAGTTCTTGCGTTATCTATAGTAAAACTATAAGTAGACATTTCAAAAATTGTAAGTCCAGTTTTTTGTTTTTCTATTTTTTCGGCATTTGTTAGGAAAATAAAGTTTTCTAAATCTTTTATAGCTTGTAGCAATTCGTTTCTTCGTCTGTGTAACAATGCTAGTTCGTTTTTTTCTCTATTTAAAATTTGGTCTTTGTAGTTATGAATACGTTGTAATGAAAATTGAAATTTTTTCACTATTATTTCACCTCTCCAACAGTTGTTTTAAGTAAATTAACGGTTTCTTCAAATTTAAACGGATCGTCTACTTCTTGTCTTAAAAAATCGTTTATTTTTGGTATAATTTCTACTGCACTATCAAGTTCTTGGTTTGTTCCTGATTTATAAGCACCAATAGAAATTAAGTCTTCGTTCTCTCTGTATACAGCCATCGAACTACGCAGTTTTCCTGCACAAGCTTTATGTTCTGGAGTTGCAAGGTTGTTCATCAAACGGCTTACACTTCCTAGTATATCTATCGCTGGGTAGTGGTTTCTTGCAGCTATTGAACGAGAAAGAATTATATGCCCATCTATAATACCACGAACAGTATCTGCTACTGGTTCGTTTGTATCATCACCCTCTACTAAAACTGTGTATATACCTGTTATTGAGCCTGTTTCAAAATTCCCTGTTCTTTCAAGAAGTTTTGGTAATGCTGAGTATATTGATGGGGTATATCCACGAGCAACAGGAGCTTCTCCTGTGCTTAGACCAATTTCACGTTGTGTCATTGCAAAACGAGTAAGTGAGTCCATCATTAGCAGAACATCTTTTCCTTGTTGTTGGAAATATTCTGCAATAGCAGTGGCTGTTTGTGCACATTTTAGTCGCATCATAGCTGGTTGGTCAGATGTTGCAACAACTAAAACCGAACGTTTAAGTCCTTCTGGTCCTAAATCATGGTTTATAAATTCTACAACCTCACGTCCACGCTCTCCTACAAGAGCAATTACGTTTATATCTGCTTTTACGTTTCTAGCTATCATTCCAAGTAAAGTACTTTTTCCGACCCCAGAACCTGCAAATATTCCGATACGTTGACCTTTACCTATAGTAAGTAGTCCGTCTATCGCTCGAACTCCAAGCTCTATAACCTCACGTATTGGAGGTCTATTTAGAGGGTTTGAAGAAGCACCAGTCGCAGACATTTCTACCGAATTTTTTATAGGTGGTCCGTCATCTATAGGATTTCCTAAAGCATCTACCGTTCTGCCGATTAATTGATCTGATACGCTAACAGTCATTTTTTCGCCTGTATTTATAACAGCACAACCATAACCTGCATCGTCAATTTCTTTAAAGGGCATAAGATACGCTTTGCTTCCTTCTATTCCTACAACTTCGCAAATAAGCTCGTTTTCGTTATTTGTTAAAATAACTTTGCATATATCACCGATACTACAAATAAGCCCAGTTGCTTCGATAGTCATACCTAAGATTTTGCTAATTTTACCCTCATGCGTTTTTAAATCTGTAAAAGTCAATACATTGCGATAATGCGATGTATCTAGTTTTTCTATAAAACTTTCTTTATACATTAAAAACCTCCCTTTAGGTAATTTTATTCTTCGGTTTTATCAAATATCGTTGCAAGATTTTCTGCCTGTGCAGATATGCTAGATACAACCGTTCCCTCTTCTGCATTAACTCGAACAGAGTCTATCGGAATAGGTTTTGGTGAAATAGTTACTCTAGCATTTGGGATTTCGTTTTCTAAATCCCTACGTAGTTTTTCTACTAAATTTACAAGTTTATCAGAAATTTCAATATCAAACCACGATGTATTTTTAATATCTATAACTGTTTTTTTAACAAGGCGTTCTAAAACAAGGTCATCTTCATTTATTTTATGCATTATCATTTTTTCAGCTACATCTATTGCTAAATATTTTAGTTCTACTGCATATTTTCCTAAAAACTGCTTATGATATTGTTGCATTTCAAGCAAACCTTCGTCTACTCTTTTTATGCACTCTTGAATTTCGCCACGACGTTGGAAGATTGTATCTTCATACGCTTTTTCATAAGCTGATTTGTAAGCTGATTTATATGCATTTTTTGTTGTTACAATACGAACTTCTTCAAGTTCTTTTTTGTACAATTGTGCAAGTTCTTCTTTTGTGATTTTTTCTTGAATTGCTTCAAGTCTTGCAAGTCTTCGTTCTTCTTCTTGTTTTTCTGCAAGCTCTAGTTCTTGTTCTTCGGTAAGAACTTCACCAATTTCTTCGACTTCTTCTATTTGCTCCGAATGATGCGAATTTTCTGAATTTTCTAAATTTTCGCCTTCTTCAGGAATATACATTTCGTTTTCGTCGATGTCTTTAGGTCTAATTTCTGGTATTTTTACAGAACCTGTGATTGGTGGTAAATCGCCTACATTTTTAATTATACTAGGCAATTATAGCATCCTCCTCACCACCACGAGAAACAACAATTTCTCCTGATTCTTCAAGAGTACGAATAACATTAACAATTTCTTGTTGTGCTTCTTCAACTTCTTTCATACGTACGTTACGTAGGTATTGAATATCTTCTAAGATTGCTTCTTTCGCACGAGTAGAAACGTTGTTTAACAGTGTTTCTTTAACTTCTTCTGTCGAACCTTTAATAGCAACTGCAAGTTGTTTTGAGTCAACATCACGAAGTACACGTTGGATAGACATATCATCAAGATGTACAATGTCTTCGAATACGAACATAAGTTTACGAATGCTATCAGAAAGATCTGGGTCATCACGATTAAGCTCGTCGAAGATGTATTTTTCTGTT
This sequence comes from Clostridia bacterium, assembly GCA_044426355.1. Classification (GTDB taxonomy): domain Bacteria; phylum Bacillota; class Clostridia; order Oscillospirales; family Butyricicoccaceae; genus CAYJLC01. The sequence continues at coordinate 11,910 of JAWXUO010000003.1, forward strand.
GCACGGTCTGTGCTGTTCATAATCTCTGCTACGTAGTTTATACCACCTATCTCTGTCATATCTATAGATATAATTGTAGAGAATCGTTTTTCGAGAATAGATTCTACTGCTTCTACTATATTAGGAGATACGCTACTTAAAGTAGCGATTCTCTTAATAACATCAATTTGCAAATCTTTTGGTAGCTCTGCAATAACACGTGACGCTTGTTCTGATTTTGCATAAGATAATACAAAAGCTATTGTTTGTGGGTGTTCACTTTGCAAAACCATAATAAGGTTTTTGTAGTTTGCTTTACGAATAAATTCGAATGCACGAGTTTGTATAGCACCCGAAATTCTACTCATATAAGATTCTGCAAGACTTGACCCAAACGCTTTTTCTAAAACGTCTTTCGCAAAAATCATACCATCTTCTATGATAACTTTTTGTGTTATACACATACCATAGAAATCGTCTATGATTTCTTGCATTTTTTCAGCTTCCATTTGCTCCATGCGAGCAACTTCTAAAGATAATTTTTCAATTTCTTCTTCGTTAAGTCTTTTATAAATTTCCGTTGCACGATCCTTGCCTAATGCTAAAACTACAGCTGCAGCTCTAGTTGCATTAGTAACTGGTCTCGAGCTTTGTTTAGGAGCCATAATTATTCACCGTCCTTCAACCAATTTTTGATTAGACTAGTTGCAATTTCAGGATTTTGGTCTGTGAAATCACGAATTTCATCAATAATAGCTTCTTGTTTATCATTTTCTTCGCTATGAACAGAAGTAGCAATATTGTTTTTGTAGTCTTCTAACGCTCGTTCTGCTGCAATTCTTTGTTCTTCTAGCAGACGCTCAGCTTCATTTTGTTTTGCAAGTTGTTTTGCTCTCTTACGTTTTTTGATAAATACAATAAGTGCTATGATTAGAATTATTAAGAATAGTGCTAATACCATGTAGTACCACGGAATTATTGCAAATATATCAAATTCTAGTGGGTCTATTATTAACGTGTCGCTTTCTGATTCACCTGGTAAGATAGAGTTTATCGCACTAACTGTGATTAATTCTGGAGGAATGTCAGCACTCATAGAAATTAAGCTTATAAGTTCTGCTTGGCGTGCCTCTGTCATATTTTCTTCTGCTACTAAAACAGAAACTGTAGCTCTTTCTAAAACTGCATAACCTGCTTCGACTTGACTTTTAATATATGAATAGTCGAAATATGTATGCCAACTAAAGTGAGTTATATCTTCATCGTTAACTGTTCCATATGCATAAGTTGGTATGTCGTCGTTATCTTCTTCTCCAACTAAACCACCATAATTTACGTTACCGTCTAATTGGTAATAACCTTGAGCTTCTGTTACAAATCCACCACCGTCTGGTTTTTCGAACAACTCAACGCTTTCACTAATCATTTTATCATAGTTTAGCGTAGCTTTAACTGTAGCTACAACGCCATCATTTCCATATCTCGAAGATAAAAGTCTTACTATATTGCTTTCTAGTTGTTTTTGAACAATAGCTTCAAGTTCGTAGTTTTGTAGTGCTGTTATTGTATTTGTAAGTCCATCTATATTAGAAGATGTTGTTCCCATTTCTAAAGAAGTTCTTGAATTTACAATTTTAACATCATCTGCACTTACACCTGGTACACCAGCTGCTACTATAGTTTTAATAGAGTTTACTTGTTCTGTAGATAATTCTACACCAACTTGAGGTGTTAGCATTATAGCAACTGTTCCTACTTCGGTGTTTGTTGCTTTATCCCATATATAGTCGCTTGTATTAGGCAAGCTTATTAAAACAGAAGCATCAGTTACACCATTAATACGTTTAACGGTTGTTGCAATTTCTTCTTGTAGTTGATAGTGTGCCCATTGGTCAAGCTCCGACTGCGTTGTGGTCATTCCTGAGTTATCTGCGTAGTACGAATAATTTGGAGAGCCTGATTTTGGATACCCTTCTGCTGCAAGCTGTAATAGCCAAATATCAAATTCTTCTGCTAAAACCATTACTTCGCCATCACTATTTAATTGAGGGTCTGCTCCTTTTAATTTAAGCAAACTAAAAATCTCTGTAGTTTCTGTAGCATCTAAACCTGCATATAAAACTCTGTATCCACCATCGCCTGCACCCATATATAATGATGCAGTAATTATTAAAGCGATTATAGGTACTATAAAAATCAAAGCTTTTATTGGGTTTTCTTTGATTTGCTTTACAGCATCATCTATCATTTGCTTTACTTTCTCAGTTTGTATTACTTGCTGAGATTGCTGTTGCGATGATTGTTGTGTTGACGCTGACGTTGCCTGTTGCGATGGTTCTTGTATGTTATCTTTATTTTCGTTATCCAACTTAAAAGCTCCGATCTTTTAAAATTTCTTTTAAAGTGCACTACACTTGCATTTGCATTATTTCTTTATAACAGTTTACCACTCGACTTACGAGTTGCACTGTTGTTTGAACCATTGATTCAGCTTTTAATGAATTTATTTGTACTTGAGCTAGATTGTCTATATTTCCCATCAAAATATTTTGGCTATCTTCTTCTGTAATTTGTTGTAAACGGTTTGTTTCTGCAATAGCATCTGTAAGTAAGCTTGCAAAAGGTAGACCAGTTGAATTTGTATTAATTGTTTGTTGTGATGTAGTTTCACCAAATTCCATTGGTGTAATTGCGTTTATAAACATATTTTCCTCCTCGTTACACTAAAAAAGTGTATTTATAACATCGTAAATTGCTGAATTATCTCACTTTTGAAATAACAAAACTAGGCATACGTATGCCATTAATATATATACAATATCATTTTTGCAAGTGCATGTCAAGCGTTTTTTGCAACTTTTCGTCTTTTTTTGTCGTATTTTCCAGTATTTTGTCCTATTTGTAAAAATTTTGAAAATTTACCTTTTGTTAATTTTTAACCTTACAAACTTCTTTGTTATATAATTGTTAATTTTTTAATGTAAAACAAAAAAATCTTAACTTTTTTTATTTTTGCTATTTCATTTTTTAAAAAACGTTGAATAACTATATTTGAAAGCATAATTGTCTTCGCTATAGATAATATGCAAATTGTGTGATAAAAATTATAAGAACCAAAAGATTTATAAAGCATATTTCCAAATATAAAAAATATAGCTTAAAAAATAAGAAAGGGTGGTTATTATGGATATTAAAAATATTTATGACGTTTCTGTTTCAAATATTCCTAAAGTAACTAAAACTACAAACTCTGTTTACGGAAAGCAAGAAAATTATGAAAAACCTGTAAAAGCCGAAAAAGCAAACTCAGGTCATGACACTGTAAACATTAGTTCAGAAGCTACTTTTAAATCAAATTTAAGTAAAGAAGTTAAGAAATACGTAGCAGAAGAAAACGCTATTGCTTCGTCAACTTCTGTAAAATTAGATAACCTAAAACAATTATATAATGGTGATAATTGCCCTATATCTAGCTCTGATATAGCAAGTTCTATTATGAAATCTGTTTGTGGTTATGCCGTTTAGTACACTAGGAGGATTCCAATGACTGAATTTTTAACTAGCTTTCTAAGTGCATGCCAAAAAGTTTGCGACGAATTAACGTTAATGACATCGCTTGAACAAGACAAAAGGCAAGCTCTTTTAGGTAATGATGTAAAAGCTATTGAACAAATAACTAACAAACAACAAGCATTATCTATGAAACTAGAAAACGCTGAAAAAAAGCGTGTTTCAGCTCAAATAGCATGTGGTTTTGAAAATAAAACTTCACGTGATATTTTAAATGAGTTAAGTGCTGAGGATAAAAAAGTTTTTTCGCCCGTTTTCGAAAAACTTTATAACACAGCTGATATATTAAAAATAACTAACAAAGCTTCATTAGATATTGTTGCAATAGAGCTAAGCTTGCTAAAAGACAGACTCCCTGCAACCGAAACAAATTTTGCACAACCTGGAAAAAGAGGGTATTCTACGTATACTAAACCTACATTCCAAGGTACATTTTAAATCACAGGAGGATTATTAATATGTATACACGCCCAACGTTTATGGGTTTTGAAACTGCAAAAACCTCTATTTTTGCAAACCAAAAATCACTTGATATAGTTGGTAACAACTTAGCAAATGTAAATACAGTAGGATACACACGTCAAAGCGTAGACCGTGCATCTATGGTAGTACCATCATATTCTGGTAAAACAAGTACTGGTACTATAGGTCTTGCAGGTCAGGGTGTAGAAAGCCTTGGTGTAAGCCAAACTCGTGACTCATTTTTAGACCTTAGATTCCGTCAAGAATACGCAAATTCATCTTACCACTCAGAAGCAGCAAGTATCTTAGACGATATTCAGCTTGCTTTAGGTGATGGTTATGATATTACAGACGAAGCAGGTCTTTATTCTGCTGTTATTGATATTTATTCTGCTTTAAACAGCTTTGTAGGTGACCCTACTTCAGACTCACTTGCAAATATCGTTTTATCTAGCTTTACAAATATCTGTCAAGTTTTAACGCAACTAGATACAAACCTTACAAACGTTGCGAATAACTCTATATTTGATTTAGGGGTTGACGTTGACCGTATTAATGAAATTGCTTCTCAAATAGCTGATATAAACAAAATTATAGAAGATGATAGTTCATCTTTTCTTATCGCTGATGTATATTACGGACCAAATGAATTATACGATGCTAGAAACTTACTTTTAGACGAACTAGCATATTTTGGCGAAATCACAGTAACCGACCACCCTGATGGTTCTATAGATGTAACTTTAGGTGGCTTCCCTCTTATTGAAAGAACTGATACAGAAACTCTAAACCTTGTAACAAACGATGACCTTACAGTTTCTTTAAACTGGGTTTCTACAGGCGAAAGCTATACTGCAACAACAGGTGCACTTCTTGCTAATATACATTTTATAAATGGTGCTGGTGTAAACTGTTCTGACGTAACTCAAGAACCATACCAAGGTATTGTTTATTACCGTGACCAACTTGATACTTTTGCAAATGCACTATCTCAAGTTGCAAACAACACAGTTCCTGAATGTGATGAAGACGGAAATCCTCTTTTAGATGATAAAGGAAATATAGTATACAAAACTTTACTTGGTGCACAACTTTCTAACGGTACTACATCTATGTATGGTATTACTGCTGGAAACATCACAATTAGTGATGAGTGGAATAATAACGGTGCAGGATATTTTGTTTACAGCCACGATGAATATGTTGAAGACTATGCTCAAGAACTTGCATACAAACTTACTGAACAATCATATTCATTTAACAGTAACGGCACTATTTATGAAGGAACTTTCCTTGATTTCCACGTAAACATGGTAACACAGCTTGCATCAGACGTTAGTTTCCATGCAGGTAGACAAGATTCATATGCACTTATAGCAAACGATTTGTTAAATCAACGTGATGCCGTAGCTGGTGTAAGTACCGATGAAGAAACTGCTGATATGTTGATTTTCCAAAAATCATACGAGGCAGCTTCTCGAATGATGACGGTATTTGATGAACTTTTAGACGTAATAATAAACAGCACAGGACGTGTTGGTTTATAATATATTTATATTAGGAGGTAATATAACATGAGAGTAGCAGACAGATCAGTTACTAGAACTTACTTATCGCAATTAAATGGTGCGAAAAACGACTTTATGACAACGCAAGCACAAATTTACTCTGGTAACAGATTTACAAAATTATCAGACGATGTATCTTCAGGGGTACGTGTATTAAATGTTAGATCCGATTTATATAAATCACAGACATATCTTAGCAATGTTCAAGAAATCACCGACGAACTATCTGTTGCAGAAACAGCTTTATTGTCTATGCAAGATATTTTAACTAATGTACACGAACTAGCACTTGCTGCACTAAACGAAGATAAAGAAACTAATGCATCTGTTTATGCAACAGAAATTTCGAGTTTAAAAGACCAACTTCTTTTATATGCTAATACTCAATTTGGTAACACATTTACTTTTGGTGGTTCAAACACAAGCCACACTGAACCTTTTACACTAGATGAAAATGGATACATGTTATACAATGGTATCCCTGTAAGCGACATACAAAAAGCAGACGCTACTGACGCTACTACATACGACATTGAAGAAGGTAGTTATTTCTACATTGATCCAACTTCGGGTGACCTTGTAGATATTCCTATGAGTGGTGATATTTATATGGACGTAGGTCTTGGAATAAAACTTTCAGAAGGTCAAGTTACTGGTAATTCGTGTATATTAATATCTTTCTCAGGTCTTGATATTTTCGGTTTCGGTACAGATGAAGATGGTTTTTCTAACAATATTTACAACATTTTAAACGACTTAGAAACTGCTGTAAGAGATTACGATACTAGTGCAATGTCTGACCTTGACCTTAAATTAACAGATTTAAGAGACAAATTTTTAATCAATATAACTGATATCGGTTCTAAAACAAAGTATCTAAACACTATAGAAACTCGTACAGAAGCTAATATCGATATGTATAAAATTACAATCGACAACCTTATGGGAACAAACGACGAAGAAGCTATTTCTACACTTGCAATGAACGAATATGTTTTACAAGCAATAATGCAAATGGGTTCTCGTGTTATTCCAAACACTTTAATGGATTTCATTCGTTAATAGACAAAAAAATAGTTTATACCATAAATTTAATTATTTATGGTATAAACTATCAAGTATAACAAGGAGGTAACGTTATGGTAAATCAATCACTGTTAAATATTACAAAAACACATGTAGACTATAGGCTAAATATACAAAACGCAGAACTTCGTACAAGCAATGCTGCTACAAAGCCATCTGCAAACGTAAAAACAACGATGGCTAGTTTGTCCATCGTTGAAAATACACCTTGCACTTATCGAGCAGATTCTTATAATGCTCGCCATGCTTTAGGTTTTTCTAAAACTGGAGATTTTATTCGAGAAAGTGCTGACGAAGCTCGCCAACACGTATTAAATTTTATGCGTGAAAAAACTTTACAAAATATATCTTTAGGACAAATACAAGACGGTGTAGAAATTCAAGATATTGTCACAAACCGAATAGTTAACGAGGCTCGTATGCCTTCTGCTACTTTAATTCAATGTCCAAAAGTTGATATAGAGTGGTCTGAACCATCTCTTAGATTTCAATATAATCCACCTCAACTTCAATATGACTGGAACACATACGAAACTGGTCTTGAATACATTCCAGGTGATGCATCTTTAGAAGTAACTCAATTACCAGACGTACAAATAGAATACATGGGAAAACCAATGTATTTCCCACGTAGTTATTCAGGTTAAAATAATTTGTTATTTTGTAAATTATACATCCAAAGAAACTCTTTGAGTTTAATTCGTTCAGGTGTGGTTAGGTTTACTATATCACACTCCATACGAGGATTTTCTCCAAAGTTTAAAATTTTTGATATTCTAAAATTCAAAAATCCAATTGGTAAATCTGTATTTTTTACAATAAATTGTTGGTTTTCTTCTAGTTTTTGCATTTCTGTTTTATTTTTTTGCATTAACTTTTTAAAGAAACTACCAGTAATACGACTTTTTTGTATATCAAAAATAACTTTTTCATCTGTAAGGTCGATTATTTCAATATCAAATTCAACTCCATTTAGTTTATCTATATTAACTTTCTTGTCGCCAACTTTAACCTCGTCGCTTGTTTTCGTCGGAATTATAGTTGCTTTACATCTTATGTTACTGCTGTAGCAATCTTCTGACCCTTCAAAAAGCTCATCGCTTACTGAAACAATTCTCATAAGATTTCTATCAGAAAGATAAACTTGTCCATTAAATTTATGAATAATTTTTCCTTTATATACTCTAAATATATTAGCTTTTGTTTCTAGCTCATATAAAGGAACAAATTCGCTTGTAAATGTTACGCTACCGTTTTCTAAGTCAATACTCGCAGTACCGTCGGCTAGAAATTCGCCATTGTCAAGTTGAAGCTCTGCTTCAAAATTTTCATAAATATTTTTCATAAATATCATCTCCTAAAAACTTCTTGTTTTTATGATAACATATATAAATATCAAAATCAAGCTTTTAATGGCAAAAATAGGTTTATAAAAAATAAAATTCGAGGGATAACAAATATGAAAAATTATAAATTAGAAACTGAGCTCGTTTTAAAAAAGTTAGCAATATACCAAGAAATCGAGCAAATTACAGATACTATGTCTATCCAAAACATTGACCAACTTATAGATTCTGTTCAAAAAAGAGAAAAACTTATTATGCGAGCAGAAATTATAGACGATTCGCTTTTTGAATATACCGACAAAGATATAAATTTAAAAAACGCTTTAAATATTGACTGCAAACTCGATGATTTAAACGATGAGCTTAAATTAATCTATGAAACATCTTTTAAAATAAAAGCTATTATAAACCGACTTTTACGAAACGAAGGTGTTATTCGAGAGTATATGGAATTTCAAAAAGACAGCTTACTGCAAAAAATAGAAAGCTTAAATCAAAGCACAACATCGGTTGCCTCAAAGTATAGTATGGGACTGCAAACGGCAGTCCCTCCGACAAATAATTCAAAAAAAAGCAGATTTATTTAATTTTGCTATTTACTTTTTGGGCAAACCGTAGTATAAATATATATAGGGATTAATTTTTAAACAAATTAAAATACGAATAAACAATAAAAAAATATTATATAGGAGGTTTTTTTATGAGTTCAATTAGTTCATCAACTTATGCTAGCGTAGGTACATCATCAAACGGTGGTATCTCTGGTCTTATGTCTGGTATGGATACCGATGCAATGGTAACTGCTTTGCTTTCTGCAACGCAAGCTAAAATCGACGCAAAAACAGGAGAGCAAGCACAACTTGAAATGAAGCAAGAGCTTTACAGACAAGTTATAGATAGTATTAATAATTTCAAAAATTCATTTTTCGATACATCTTATGGTTCTTCTCTTACTACGAACCTTGCAAGTAGTTCATTTTGGAATAGCTTAACATCAAACGTTACTGGTTTAGGTAATATTGATGTTGTTAGTACATCATCTTCTGCTACTGCAAATTCGTCTTACGAAATAGCTGTAAAACAACTTGCAACTACAACGTCACTTTCTACTGGCAACACTTTAAGTGGAGATAATTCTATCATAGGTTCAGAATTAACATCTGATATGCTATCATCTTTAGCAAACTCTGCTGATTTAACTTTAGATATTGATGTTAACGGTTCTGCAACTTCTATTACAATTGACTTAAATGGTTGCTCTAGTACTACAGAAGTTTCTGATAAAATCTCTGCTGCTTTAGTTAGTGCTGGCATCGACACAGACTCTGTATCTGTTTCTGCAGATGGTGGCACTCTTGCTATAACATCTCAAGCAGGCACCACAGTATCCGTTGATAAAGACAACTCTGACGATCTCGCTTTGCAATACACAGGTTTAACGTCTACAACTTCAACTGACAAAACAGAAACTACAACTGAAGAAGTTGACGGAGAAGATGTAGAAACTGAAACTGTTTTATCTACTACTTTAACTGCTACAAACGCTGGTGACTTTTCATCAAACGTTATTGACTTTACTTTATCTTACGATGGTGTTTCTAAAACAATCACACTAAATAACTTAGTAGCTTCTGACCCTTCTGTTGGACTTACAGCTGATGATGTTTTAAGCTCTTTACAAGCTGAAGTAAAGGAAGCTTTTGGTTCTTATGTTGATGTTTCTCTAACAGCAGACAACGAGCTTAAATTCTCTGTTGCTGCTGACGAAACAGGACACGAACTTAAAATTACAGGTATTGACGCTAATGATATAGGTTTCGTTCCTGGTTCTACATCTTTATTTGATACTAATAACACTCTTGAATCATTAGGTGTAAGTAATTACGACTTTTCTATCAATGGTGTAGACTTTTCATTCGGTGCTGATACTACTATCGCTAGCATGATAAGTACTATAAACAAAAGTAACGCAGGTGTTACTATGTCTTATTCATCTATCTCAGACCGTATTAAAATCGAAGCTAACGAAACTGGTGCAGGTTATGATATAGAAATAGACGAAGCTGACGGTGGTATTTTAGGCACTTTATTTGGTGTTGATTCAGCTAATCTTTCTTCTAATGTAGAACAAGGTAATGATGCTTTACTTACTATAAATGGAGTTGATACTTCTCGTAGTAGTAATACTTTCGAAATAGATGGTATTACAATGACTGTAACTGAAGTTAGTAGTTCTTCTACACAAACAGTAACTGAGAAAACGCTTACTGAATCATACGACGAAATGACTGGTGAAACATCATACGAAGTAAATGAAGTTGAAGTAGAAAAAACTGTCTACGACACTTCAACTATCACAACTGCTCGTGATGTTGATAAAATCGTAGAGGGTGTTCAAGCTTTCATTGATGGTTACAACGAATTAATCGCAGAGCTTAATGACCTTGTAGGTGCTGATAAAACATATAGAGATTATGCTCCACTTACAGATGCTCAAAAAGCAGAAATGTCAGAAACTGAAATAACTCTTTGGAATGAAAAAACCAATGAAGGTTTACTTTCTAACGATACTTACATCAACACTTTCCTTTCTCAAATGCGTTCTGCGTTATATCAATCAGGTGGTTCTGGAAATCTTGCTATTTACCAATTTGGTATCGAAACTTCTTCTGACTATACAGATAATGGTAAATTAGTATTTGACGAAGCTACTTTCAGATCTGCTTACGCTTCTAATGCAGTTGATATTGCTGACCTATTTACAAATACTGTAGATGGTCTTGCAAGTTCTCTAATGAGTGCTATGACAAGCATTGCAAACGAAAGCTCAGGTTCTCCTGGTACTTTAGTTTCAATAGCTGGTATCAAAGGCTCAACTACAGAAAGTACTTGTTCTTACTATAGCCAACTTGCTACTTTAAGTTCTCGTATAGAAACTTTACAAGCACAATATGAAACTGAAAAAACTCGTTATTGGAGTCAATTCACAACAATGGAAACAACTTTAAGTAATTATAATACTCAAAGTTCACTTTTCACTCAAACATACTAATTTTAGTAATTTTGATTACTTTGAAAGAGGGATTTTAACTATATGAAAAGAAATCCATACGAAAATTATAAGGAGCAATCTATTTCAACCATGACCAGTGGTGAAATGCTAACTGCCGTTTATGATGGTTTGTTGAAACAGATTGCCCTCGCAAAAAAAGCAATAGAGGCAAAGGATTTCGCTGAGGTTAATGCTAAATTGCATAAATCTCAAGATTTCCTTGCGTATCTGTGCTCTACGCTTGATTTTAATTATGAAATATCTGACAACTTAAATTCGTTATACGAATATTCTAGTCGTTTGCTATTTGATGCGAATATAAAAAAAGACTCTTGTGCAAATTTAGACGAAGTATCAAAAATAATTACAGAACTTCGCAACACTTATGTTCAAGCAGACAAAATAACACGTTCGTTAGACGCTACAAAATAAAAAGGAGGATATGTTTTGTTTTTTAATTCAACAAGCTTTAAAGTTTTAGAGGCAGGTGCCGAACTTTCATGGGCTAAACAACAAGTACATACGCAAAACTTAGCAAATATCGAAACACCTGGTTACAAAAGTCAAAGTTTAGACTTTTCAGTGGTTTTTGAAGATGCTATTTCAAGTTCAAATTTATCTAAACCTTCATATGTTACTGCTTCGATTACACGAAACGAAGATTTATCAATCTTACAAGATGGTAATAATGTAGATTTAGAGTATGAAAACCTTGAATTATACAAGGCTTATATTCAATATTCTTTAGTTTTAGATAAAATATCTGGACAATTTAGAAATTATAATACAATAATCAATGCTAGTATGCAGTAAAGGAGAGATTTATGGCAAGCTTATCGTCAATAGACATAGTAGGATCTGCTTTAACTGCTTCACGTTATCGTGCTGATGTAATTTTACAAAATATTGCAAACGCCGATATGACAATGACAGCAGATGGTAGTCCTTACCAACGCAAACAAGTAATTTATCAAGAACGCCCGTTAACTTTTAGCGAAACTCTTTCGCAAGTTCAAGGTGGTGTAGAAATAGTCGAAATCGTTGAAAACGACCGTGACTTTTCTCAGGTTTATGACCCATCTCACCCACACGCAGATGAAAACGGATATGTTTTATATCCAAACGTGGATATAACTGAAGAAAATATCGACCTTATGGCGGCAGCAAATGCTTATGAAGCAAATTTGACTGCCTTATCAGTCGTTAAGGCAATGATAACAAAAACATTAGAAATAGGCAAATAAAAAAACAAATAATTAAAATTTTATAAAATAGGGGATTTAGAAAATGAAAAAACAAACAATTAATGGTCGATTGCTAAAACTGACATTCACATTATCAGCAGCTGCACTTTTTATAGTTGCTTTAATGTGCTTGTGTCTGTACTTAATATCACTACAAGTAGGCGTGCTTGAAACAAAACTTTGGACAGCAAGTGGATACGCTTCTGAAATCCAAGTTACACTGGGTACAACTGCTCGTGAAATTCGTGATATGATTATTCTAGGTAATTCTAATACTTACAGTTCATATAAATCTACTATTGAAAGTAATATGAATTTTATGGACCAAGACCTAGCTCTTTTAAGAGATGTATTCACTGGTTCGAGTTCTACTTTTACCGAATACTATAATTTAAACCAAACATGGCAAGATGCTGCGATGGTTATTGTTGATACTGTTCTTGCAGGAGATATGGAAACAGCTATAAATTTAGTTGAAACAGTCTGCGTACCTGCTCTTTCACAACTTGCTTCTATGGCAGAACAAATCACTACAGAAACTAACACTGCTGTAGATACTGCAATCGTTACTATTGATACTATAACAACAGGTTCTCAAGTTATTTTAGTTATAGTTGTAATTATCAGTGCATTTGTAGCAATTACTGTTTCTCGTGAAACAAGAATGGCTATTCTTACTCCAATCACAGAACTTAAAGACGTTGCTCAACAAATTGCAAACGGCGAATTAGCTTCTGCACACGTAGACTATGTATCTACAGATGAATTAGGCGAACTTGCAGAATCTATGCGTCAAATGACTAAAAACATCAGCTCTTATGTTGGTGATATTGAACATTGTATGTCATTATTCGCAGAAGGCGACCTTACTTTCACACCAAACGTTACACCAAAAGGTGACTTTATTCGTCTTGCAACTAGCGTAAGTGGTGCAACAGACGCAGTATCTGCTACTATCAGCCAAATAACTGTAGCTTCTGACCAAGTTGCAAATGGTTCTGACCAACTTGCAGCAGGTGCACAAGCTCTAAGCCAAGGTTCGACAGAACAAGCTAGTGCTGTTGAAGAACTTGCAGCTACTATCACAAACATCTCAGAACAAGTACAACAAAATGCTGAAGATTCTGTTCTTGCAAATGATAGAATGATTGAAGTTAGTACTGCTCTTACAGAAGGTGCTAAAGTAATGTCACAAATGATTGAAGCTATGAACGACATTAGCAAAAGCTCTGCTGACATCGCAAAAATCATTAAAACTATCGAAGATATTTCTTTCCAAACAAACTTACTTGCTCTTAATGCTGCTGTTGAAGCTGCTCGTGCAGGTGCTGCTGGTAAAGGTTTCTCTGTTGTTGCAGACGAAGTTCGTAACCTTGCAAACAAATCATCTATCGCATCTAAAGACACAGCTGATTTAATAGATTCTTCATTAAAAGCTGTTGAACGTGGTGTTAAACTTGCTAGTGCGACATCTGAAAATCTTCTTGCTGTTGTAAATAGCACTGCCGAAGTTACAGAATCAATCAACCACATTTCGGTTTCTTCTACAGAACAAGCTAGTGCAATATCTCAAATTCTTATCGGTATCGATCAAATTTCTTCTGTTGTACAAACAAACTCTGCAACTGCTGAAGAAAGTGCTGCTGCAAGTGAAGAATTATCTGGTCAATCAAGCGTTCTTAAAAATCTTGTTTCTCACTTTAGAACAGGAGATTCAGTTCCTACTTCAGACTTTACATCACACCATAACGGTCCATCTGCAGAAGATTTTGATTTCTCACCAAGTGATAAATACTAAAAATACGCATTTAACTAATAGCTTTAGGTAAATATTCCTAATGCTATTAGATGCTATAACTAATATAGCTAAAAAATAACATTAAGAAAGGTATGAATAAGATGAGTAAGAACTCGGATAAACATGAAATTTTGCTTGAATCGGGAACCAATGAGCTTGAAATCATGGAATTTACAATAGATGGCGAGCTTTACGGCATTAACGTATCTAAAGTGCGAGAAATCATGATGGTCGGCGACGTTAAACCTATGCAAAAATCTCACCCTTTTATAGAAGGTGTATTTAAGCCACGTGATGCCATAATAACAGTAATAGATCTAGCGTCATATCTTGATTTGCAACCTTCTATAACTCCAGAGAGAGATATATTTATAATAACTCACTTTAATAGCTCTACGTTCGCTTTTCATGTACATTCCATCGTAGGAATTGACAGAATTTCTTGGGAACAAATGAAAAAGCCTGATAGACTTATTTATGGAGGAAACGAAGGTTCGGCTACTGGTATAGCTGATTACAATGGAAAACTAATAACAATTTTGGATTTTGAAAAAATAGTTGGAGAAATAAGCCCAGAGTCAACTATTCAAACATCTGATATAGATACTCTTGGTGAAAGATCTGCTTCTGATAAAACAATAGTTATAAGTGAGGACTCTATGCTATTATCTAAGCTAATCGTTGAATCTTTACATCGTTCTGGTTATACGAACACTGTAAAAACGGACAACGGTAGAGAAGCTTGGGAATTCTTAGAAGAATGCAAAAGAGAAGCCGAAGTTGAAGGCGACGATATTAAAAACCACGTTGCTTGTATTGTATCAGATATAGAAATGCCTGAGATGGACGGACATCGTTTAACAAAACTTGTAAAAGAAGATAATATTTTAAAAGAAATCCCATTAATTCTTTTCTCGTCACTAATAAGTGAAGAAATGAGAATAAAAGGTAGACAACTAGGTGCTAATGCTCAAATAACAAAACCTGAAATTGTAAATCTTGTTAATTTAATTGATACATTAACAGAAGGAAAAACCCCTACTTCTAATATATAATTTAAAAGTTTTTAACCAACATCTAATTTTAGGTGTTGGTTTTTTTATTTAAACTTACTCAAAAAAACTTTGCATTTTATTTATTTTTAATTAAAAAAACTATTGTCCTATATCTTTAAATGGTGTATAATATAAATATATGTTTATACATTTTTACATATAATTTTTAAACTGGAGGGCGAAATATGTTTAATGACAGATTGCAAAAAGTATCGAATATTTTAGACGATGAAGAACAAAAAGCATCTGTACCAGCAGAGCCTACTGCTGAAGATAGCTCCGACGAACCAGTCGTTGCCTTTTTTAAAAAAAATGTTGTAACTGAAACACAAAAAACGGCTACGCCAAATGTTGATGTTGCAAAAAAATTAAGTGCTTATAAAGAACGTGCTGAAGAAGCAGTTCGTAAAAAAATAAAAAGTGATGCTCTAACGATTACAGTATCTCCTGATAAAATGACTGCTACTTTGAGAATTAGCTCAAAATTTGATAAGTCATATCCTTTTACAAAAGTAGAAGTTTGGGAACATATAATGAAAAGCCGTGTAGACCATGGTTTGTCAGAAACTTTTATAGATGAATTTATTTCCTCACCCCTATACGATGAAGATATTGTAATTGCACAAGGAACAGACCTGCGTGATGGAGTTGATGGCTATTTTATTGCAAATTTTGACTACTCAAAAAAAGGTAGCTTTAATGCAGATGCATCTGTTGCTGAATCTAACGAAAAAATAGATTTTAAAGATACCATAATAACAAGCCTTATCGCAGTTAAAGGCGAACACCTTGGGACTATCGTTCCACATATACCATCTATCGATGGTTTTGATGTATTTGGTAAAGCTAGTCGTGCAAGACCTGCTATTCCTGTTCAAATAACGTTTGGCGAAAATGTTTTTATAGACGAAGAAAACCGTGTTATGTGTACTAGTGGTGGCGAAATAAAATGGACTAACGATAGTCTTTCTGTAAGCGAAATTATGTATGTTGAAAATGTTAATATAGAAACTGGTAATATTCGTTTTGGTGGCTCTGTTGTTGTCGAAGGCGATGTTTCGGAAACATTTTCGGTTACTTGTAACGGCGATATACACGTTAAAGGTCAAGTTGTATCTGCAAATTTAACAGCAGGTGGAAAAATCACCGTAGATGGTGGTATACACGGAAGACGTGTTGCATCATGTGTTGTAGTTGCAAAAGGCGATGTTACAGCTAAATTTATCGAACAATCATCAGTAGATTGCTACGGAGATGTTACAGCAGAAGAAATTATCAACTGCAAAATCACAGCTCGTGGTAACGTTTCTGTTTTACAAGGCTCAGGTAAACTTATCGGTGGCGAATGTATCTCTTGTGGTAATATTTATGCTTCAACTATTGGAAATCCTGCAAATGTTTTAACAAAAGTTACGCTTATTGGTAATAGAAGTTTACACACTGAGTGCAATAAACTTCGTGAAGATATAAAAACACAAACATTACGTATTTCTAAAATATGGGAATCTTCAAAAATTCAGTTATACAGAACACGTTCGCACGTTCATCGTGACGCTATAACAGAAAAAACAAAAGTAGACGTTGCTCGTGCAGAAGCAGAACTTTCTACAATGAAAGAATTTTTTGAAAAACTTGAAAATCTTATCAAAAGACTTGATGACAACAACGAAGCTGTTGCATTAATACAAGCTTACGAAAATTGTCGTTTCGCTATTTATGGAGCTGAATATTTTACAACTTCGGTTCACGAATATGCTAAATTCACACAATTTTTTAATCCTCTTACAGAACAACCAGAAGTAAGATTTTCTCAGCTTAATTAAAATGTGCATATGAATTAATTTCATATTAATTGGAGGTTTAAATAAATGGCAAAAATCGTTTCGCTCATTAACGAAAAAGGTGGCGTAGGAAAGACAACATCTACTAACTTAATAGCTGCAACTCTAAAAAACAAAGGCTACAAAGTTTTGTGTATAGATTTCGACCCTCAAGGTCACTTATCTTTTAGTTTCGGTGCAAATAATAGAGATATGCCAACTATTTACGATGTTATAAAACGCTCTGTAAAAGCTCGTCAAGCAGTTCAAAAAACTGCTGTAACAGACATAATTCCAGCAAACGACATACTAAAAAGTATTGAAAGCGAATTTACTGGAATGGGTAACCAAAATTTACTTAAATCAGTTATAAAGCATGTTGTGCTTGACTATGATTATGTTTTAATCGACTCTCCTCCAGAACTTGGGGTTATATCTGCAAACGCACTTGTTGCCTCAGATATAGTTTTAATTCCTAGTATGCCAGATGGATATAGTTTAATGGGTGTAATAAAAGTACATGAAACTGTTTCAAGAATAAAAAATGCATTTAATCCAACTCTTACTTTCGGAGGAATAATCCTTGTTCGATACTACTCACGAGAGAATTTAAGTCGTTCGGTATCGGAAGTATTAGTTGAGCTAACAAAAACGTTAAATATGCCTATTTTAGAATCAAAAATAAGACATAGTAATGTCATAAATGATGCAACTACTGTGCAACAACTTGATGTTGTTCGAGCACACCCACATAACAACGCAGTGCGAGACTACAACAATTTAGTCGAAGAACTTATAAGAAAGGGCGTTTTTTAAATGAGTGAAAATAACCAAACCCCAAAGCCTATGCCTATAGAATCTCAAAAAGACTTATTATTTAGCAAACTACTACCTGCTATAAACAATAATCCTTTTTCAAACACATACGCAGAAACTCACCCAGAATTTAACGAAATTCTAAGGTCAGACCCTACTCTCACCCCTTCTATACAAGAGCTTGTAGACATAGAAATTCCTATGGACGACGACCCTTTAGAAAATCTTCATAGCAAACTTTTTGCAAGCCAAACTTCTGATAAACAAGAACATTATATTACTGTAAATATTATGGAAAACGCTGTTTTACGTGTTATAGATATAGTTATCGAAAGATTTAATTCGTGTAGTTGCGACCGTTGTAGATGCGATATTGCAGCACAAGCTTTAAATAATTTATCGGCTAAATATATCGTTACAGACCCTAATAATATCCCACCGATAGATGAAATTGTTGATGCAAAAGAAGTAGTATCTGCTCTTGTGCATGCTGTTATAAAAATAAGAAACAAACCAAGACATTAAAGAAATGAGGTAAACTATCATGAGTATAGATTCAAAAGAAACTGTTATAGGTCAAATTTACAATAGCGAACTTTCTATCGCTAATCCAATTGTAGCAAATCACAGATTATTTGAAAAACTTTTCGAGGATTTACCTCTTAGTTTTTGTGTTTGGGACTATAGACTAGATATTATTGCCTCAAATGATGAATATATGGACACACTAGGTATTGCTTCACAAGAAATTTTTGCAGAGAAATTTTTCGAAATGTCACCAGATAAACAACCTGATGGACAAATTAGCTCTACAAAAATGCTTAATTTAATTACTAAAACATTTAAAGAAGGTCATAGCGAATCGTTTTGGGTTCATCTTGATGAAAACGGCGAAGAATTTTCTGTTGAGCTTACGTTCAAAAAATTTGAGATTGATAATTCAAAAACTAGCGATATTGTTTTCATGTTTGCAAAAGATATGAACATCAAAAATACTACTGTTTTAGATTTAGATTGCGAAAGCGAAACTATGTATAATTATTATTTACAAAAGTTGTTTTTGCAACATCTTCCTGTAATAAGTGATAGCATTTTATTTTGCTACGACGTAAAAAAATCTACTTTTAAATATTATACAAAAAATGAAGCTGGCGAAAGTATTTTAAACACAAGCACAAATTTCCCTAACATGCTTATAAAAGAAGGTTTTGTACATAAAAATGATATGTTAAAATTCCTTGAAATTGTAGATGATATTAATGCAGGTGTTATAAAAAAATCTGATATTCGTTTAGTTTTAGATGGTGCAGAAGTTTGGCACGAAATAAATTACGAAATAATTACAAATTCACATGACGAAGTAGTTTTAGCTGTTGGTAAATTTACTAGTATTTCTGACCGTGAAACACTAGAAAACAAAGAAAAACTTGACAGTCTTACAAATTGCTACAATCAAGTTGCTTTAAATAATATTTTAGGCGATATTTTAGACTCTAGCACAAATGACGAAACTCACACATTATGGATAGCTGAAGTATGTGATATTAGTACTACAAACCTAAAATACGGCTCTCAATTTGCTGATTTAATGCTTATTGACATGGCAAAACAACTTCGTGAAAATCTTGAAGAATATATAATTGGACGTGTATACGGTAAATTTGTTCTATTTTGCAAAAACTGTGGCGATAATTCGAATATCGAAGAACGCACTAAAGAAATCATCAAATGTTTCTTTAATTCATACGAAATAAAAGAAGATGTTTGTATCACAGCTTGTAATATAGGTGCTTCAAAATTCCCTCTTGATGGTAAAAACTTAACTGATTTATACTCTTCTGCAAACTTTGCTTTAGAAGATTCTAAGGAGCGTGGAGAAAACGAGTTTTCTATATACGAGCCAAGCATGGGCGATTCTGCTCACGACGCCCAAGATATGTCTACAGATGAGCTATCTGTTAATAGCAAAAACTTAAATCACAAATTGTGTAGCGAAGTATTTAATTTACTTTATACAAAAAATGTTGATAGTACTTCTAAAATAAATTCACTTGTAGAGCTTGTATGCAAAGAATTTAAGCTTGATAGATGTTTTATTTTAGAAAAACAAGACGATTTTTATACTGCAACTAATATTTATGCTGTTGATGGTGTAGATACAAATATTACTAAAGTAAATCCTGATGAAATTCCATCTTTAAATAAAGATAGTAATTTCCAAGGTGTTACAGCTTATGAAGATTGCACAGAAAAAAGCGATAAAACTGCTTGTTTAGTAGGAAGTCGTGCTTCTATGTCGGTAAAAATCATAGTAGATGGTAATATATATGGCATTTTAGCTGGCGATATGTGCAATGCCACAAGACATTGGTCTGCAAAAGAAGTTAATACATTCGCACAAATTTCTAAAATCATCTCAGCACTTATATAGCTTATAAAAAGTTATATAATAATGCGTCCACGTCAGGTGGTCGAGATTTTTAAGACTGAAAGTCTTAAATCGCTGTCGCAACAGTGAAATTCTCCTTTGAATTTTGTAAAAATTCAACTAATACACGAAAATAAGGGCGAAAACTTCGCCCTTAAACTATAAAATTTGTATGAATAGACTGTTTAAAAAAATATTTTTTAGATAGTCAAAAGGCAGTCATAATATTATGACTGCCTTTATTTGTGTAAATTGTAGTGGCGAATAAAATTCGCCACTTTTTTTGATATTTAAGTTGAATTTTTGCAAAATTCAAATAGTTTTTCGCTACTTCGGTAGCGATTTAAGACTTTCAGTCTTAAAAATCTCGACCACCTGACGTGGACTCATCTATTCTATTACTACTATTATTATTTATTATCCCAATAAACGTCTATTTTATCGCCATCAAAAATTTCTTGAAGATACGATGGTTCAAGTCCATTTAAACGCAACATAATATTTCCTTGTGGATTATTAGGGTCTATATCAGACAAAGCTATCATATCTAAGAATAAATATTTTGTTCCATCATCTTTAGGTGGTAATAATATATTTTTATTATTTACTATAACTTTAATAGAATTTGCTGGAATTAGTGGGTCTGTTTTTTCTATAGTATCAGGAATTGGGTCAAAAACAGATGTATTTACCATTGGCTCTGCTATAGGCTCTGGTTCTGCAACTGGTTGTACCACTGGTTCAATTATAGGTTCTATCACTGGCTCTACAACTGGAGTTGGCTCTGCTATAGGCTCAACAATTGGTTCTACAACAGGTTCTGACACAACTGGAGTTTCGTCTTTTTCACGAGTTGGTGTTTGCATTTTAGTAATAGTTGTAGAAGTGGTATTACTAATTGTTACACCACGAGTTGTTTTTGCTTTTGTTTCAGCACGTCTGCTACGTGCAACAATTTGTATATCATCTCCATCGCATAAAACATAATTATCATCTCTAAATGTATTGTTTACGCAAAGTTCGTAATCGTCTGGGAAATCTACTAAAATTCCACGTAAATCAGCAAGAGTTGTAATATTATAAGAAAGTAATTCATCGCTTTCAAAAATTTCTGTTTCTGGGTCTACAGCTGTTCCATTAATTGTTATAACTTTACCAGCACGTACAATTTTTCCGTTTACAGTAACTCTGTAGCAAGTATTTTCGTCTACTAAGTTTGATACATAGCAACGTGCATTATTACCACTTAAAGCAGGAGTAAACGACACAAAATCGCCTGGTTTTACAGTATCTCCAAGAGCTGCATCTTTACCATTTATGCTAACTGTAGCAGGATTTGCAACATCTCCACGAATGATTTTTTCTTCCCCATCAAACATAAAGCGAAGATTTTTACCGATTTTACCAACTAAGTCTGTGTATTTATGTCCACTTACTTGTAAAATAGCATATACAGAAGTATCTACAAGGTTAAATAAATGCACGTCTTGTCCATTTAATTTAACATTAAAAGTATTGCTAGATGCTTGTTGCATAGCAGTTACTGCGATACCTACTGGTGTTGCAAAATCTGGAGCAAATATATCTATTTCACTTTCCACAAGTTTTTTCATATATACATTACTGCCGATAGCAACTTTATTTGCATCTAAATCTAATTTTTCTGAAATAAATGTGCTAAGATTTGGTGTGTAGCTACCACCACCAGAAAGGAATACAGCAGCTGGTGCTTCTCCGTTCATTTCAAGAATACGTTCGCTAATTGTGTCTGCAAGACATTTTATAGTGTTATTTAAAGTTATAAGTAATGTTTCTCGTGGTACAACTTCTTCTTTACCCAAAACATTATGATATGTTACTGTAGGCGAATTCTCGTTTGAAGAAAGCTCGAATTTAATGCGTTCCCCTTCTTCAAAGTCTACAAGACACGCTTCCATTATAGTTTCTGTAATTTCGTCGCCTGCAATAGTTGCCATTGTATATCCGATAACACTGCCACCTTTACAAATAGCTATATCTGAAGTACCAGCACCAATATCACAAAGTGCAAGGTTTAGTTTTCTAATTTCAGAAGGAATAACAACATTCATAGCAGCGATTGGCTCAAGTGTTAGTCCAGAAATTTTAAGACCAATTCTTTTCATAGTAGCACAAAGACTTTCTACAACCTCTTGTGGAAGGAACGTTGCAATTATAAACGCACGAGCGATTTCACCTTTATGGTCTACTAAATTTGCAAGAAGATATTCATCTAAAACATATTTTTGAACCGTATGTCCAACATAATAGAAAGATCTATCGTTTTCAGAAGATATTTTTTCTATAGCTTGTTCTACAGCCGAAAATTCTAGTCTACGTACAAACTCTTCAGAAATAACTTCTTTATCTACTGCCATTTCTGTTACAACTTGTTCTGTCATTAAAGAACGACCAGCAGCTGCGATATATACATTTGTTAATTTTCTTCCTAAAGTTTCTTCTAAACGAATTTTTACTATGCCTGCTGTAATAGCTGTTTCTGCAATATGTTCAATTTGTCCATCTTGCACAACACGAGTTGTATATTCTTGCTTTTCCATAGCAAGAACTTTAAAAACGTTATCTACTCTATGTCCTACAATACCGATAACACTACGTGTACCAATGTCTAGGGCAAAAATTAATTCGTTGTCGTTAATGTCGTTTATAGTATTCAATGTTAATATCTCCTTTTACGAATCTTCAAATTTATGTTAGTTATTATTTATGTTATTTATTTTAGTTATCATTTTCATCTGTTTCTTTTTCTGCTGTACCTTTAATATTTCCTGCTGTTGTTAAAATCTGTGCATATATTGTAGCTACTACACCATAAAGTTCTTCTGGAATATTTGAGCCAACATCTAGCATACATAGCATAGACGCTGCACTATCATCACGATAAACAGGTATACCACGGTTTTCTGCAATATTTATAATACGCTCTGCAATATCTCCATAACCCGAAGCTATAACTACAGGCGACGCATTTGAATCAGAATTATATTTTAAAGCGACTGCCTTATCTGATTTTTCAGGACCATTTACACTAAGCGACCTTTTTGGTCTTACAGGTTGTTTTGTTTTTGCAGTATTTTGCTCATTATATTTTGACATCGACACCAACCCTCTTATATGGTAAAGATTTAAAAACTTGCATAAGCGAACGTGGCTCACGCAGTTTTTCTACTTTTGATTCTCCAAGTTTAAAGTTTAGAGTATTTAAAGATTTGCTTATGTCCGACGGAATATTTTCGAAAATTCTTTCGTAACCACCTGGACAATATAAATGAAAATCTATAATTCTATCGTGTGCAAAAACTTCTGCCTCAAATCTTCCTATAGTTTCTATATCTATAACAAGCAAAAAGTGTTGCCCAGATTTTGCACCTGCTACCATATCTTTTTCGTCACTTTGTGGATTTATCCAAATTTCTGCAAAAGATTTCATTCCCTCATAAAAAACAGGTACTATAAAATGCAAAAGAGGTGTAAAATTACAAGGCGAAGAAAGTAGACTATGTAAAATATTGTCTATTTTTGCACCTTCGGAATAATTAATAGCTTCGTTTTGCGACTGTGCATCTACTAGGCGTATTAAAGTGTCCATAACTTTAGACGTTTGTGTTTCGTTTGGAGTTTGTGGAAATTCGCCTGCACGAAGTTGTTTTACAAAACCTTCTAAAACACGAATAAATTCTCTTTGATTTTCGCTACCTAGCATTTGACGAAGTCTTGAAGCTGACTGGTTGAAAAATATTGTGTTGTCATTATATCGAGAAAGATTATATTTTAAAATAGACACAACCTTACTAAGTTGTGGCGAAAACAAAATACTCTCTTCTACTTGTTTACAAATACCTAAAGCTTGTTCTTTTAGCTCTGAAAAATGCTCTGTTGCGTCATCTGCTCTAAATTTTGCTATTAATTCATCTATTTGCGTAGCTAAATCAACATTTGTGTGTACATTTTCTCGCATAAATGTTAAACTATTACCAGCTGCATCTAAAATATCTTTTTTACCAGCTAAATTATTTATCGCACGAAGTAACGTTGCAATTCCTTGACGAGTAGATGCTTTTAAATCATCATCTTGCAAAAGATTTCTAAGATAATCAAACAATTCGCCTTTAAATGCCGTGGCAGAAGCCTCTTGACGCACAAGCTCTGATTGAATATCAGCCGATTCCATCATAAGATTGCTAAAGATTTTTTCGATTTCCTCTGTAAACGTTTGATTATTTGCTGGAATTAATTTAAAAATTTCTTCAAGCATAAAAATATTTTTAAGGTACGAAACTGCAACTGCAGGGTCTTTTAGTAAAGTTTGAAGTAGGACTGGTCCACCATCTTTGTCAGCAAAATTCGCATTTTGGTCTGTCGTTTCTGGGTTGTTGTGTATTCTTACGACACGAGAAGGGTCGTTTATCGAGTATGGACTTGTTGGGTCTACTTTTGTGTTAGACGTAGTTGTTTGGTTTCTATTTACCACGGGTGTGGTAACTTTTAGCATATCTGACACTGCTCTATAAACCTCCTTTTAAAAGATGATAAACCTTTTTGCTCAAATTTTTATTTCAAATAATGTATATACATATACATTATAAAAATACCTATACTATATTATAATTCAATACTGCATAAAATTCAAGTTTTTTTTACATTTTAAATAAAAAAATTTTTAAATAAAAAAAATTTTTATTTTTGCTATTGTTTTTTATATAAAAACGTAGAATAACACTCTTGTAAGTATTATTACTTTATGATATAATAGGGTGTAATAAATTATAAATTATAAAAATATATTATTAAATACATTTTAGAATAGGACGGTGCAAACATGCCAAATATTGATCCAGGAATGGAGATAATGCTTGAAGCTTTCATTCACGAAACAGAGTCTATGTTAGAACAATTTGATGAAATCCTTTTAGAAGCTGAAAGACAAAGAAACCTTAGCGACGAAAATATTAATAATATTTTCAGAATAACTCATACTATAAAAGGTTCGGCAGCTATGATGGATTTCGAAGGTGTTTCTACTCTTTCACACGCAGTAGAAGACGTTTTTTATATAATTCGTGCCCAACCAGAAAAATTAGAAATGGTTTTTGATTCGCTTTTTGATTTAATTCTTGCAGCGTCTGATGCTCTTAAACTCGAGCTTGCAAAAATTCAACAAGATGACGAATATGTAGAAAGTGACCACTCAAGCATAACAGGCAGTTTGCATAATTTGTCTAAAACATTAAGTGGTGCTAAAACTGCAGAAGCTTCAGGACCATTAGAAGGCGAAGATACAGGCCCTGCTTTAGTTTCTGGCATGCATAGAATAGTTGTTCATTTTACAGATGACTGTCAAATGGAAAACATGCGTGCTTTTATGCTTTTATCAAACATTCAACCTTTGTGTGATAAATTATCAACAATCCCTGCAAACCCAGAGTCTGACGGTGGGCTTTGCGATACAATAATAGAAAACGGTTTTATCATAGACTTTTTACCTGCAGGCTCTGTAGAAGAAATTATAGATGCTGTAGAAAATTCTATGAATATCAAAACTTATGAATATGTAGAAAAAAGCGATGATGTTTCTGCTCCTACAGCTCAAGCTGAGCCAGTAGCTACAGACTCACCTAGCCAAGCAATCGTTGATAGTTCTCCTGTTGCAACCCCACCACCTGTTGCAAAACCTGCAACACCTCCACCAGCTGCTACAACTACTTTATCAGCACCTACAAAACAAAACTTCATAAGTGTAAATCAAAACAAACTTGACTTACTTATGGACTTAGTTGGTGAAATTGTTACAGCAGAATCTATGGTAATGCGTAATCCTGATTTAAACGGACTAAAACTAGATAACTTTACAAAATCTATTAGAGAACTTAAAAAGTTAACGGACGAGCTACAAGATGTTGTAATGTCTATTCGAATGGTTCCTCTTTCTGGTACATTTATAAAAATGGAACGTATCGTTCGTGATATGTCTAAAAAGCTTGGCAAAAAAGCTGTTTTAGCAACTGAAGGTGGCGACACACAAATAGATAAAACAATCAGTGACTCGATAGTTGACCCATTTATGCACATGATTCGTAACTCTATGGACCATGGTATCGAAACTGCTGAAGAACGTGCTAAAACAGATAAACCTGCAGAAGGTAAAATTACACTTGCTGCAAAAAATGTTGGTGGCGAAATACATATAAAAATCATTGATGATGGTAAAGGTCTTGACCCTAACAAATTAATGGAAAAAGCAAAAAATAATGGTCTTTTAACTAAACCTGAAAACGAATATACAGAAAAAGAAATCTACGGCTTCATTTTACTTCCTGGTTTCTCTACAAACACAGTAGTAACAGAATATTCTGGACGTGGTGTTGGTATGGACGTTGTTCGTAAAAACATAGAGCAAGTTGGTGGTACACTATCTATAGATAGTAAATTTGGCGAAGGTACAACTTTCATCATCAAAATACCTCTAACTCTTGCTATCGCAGAAGGAATGAATTTAAGCGTTGGTAACACTGTATTTACAGTGCCTATCACAGCTATAACTCAATCTTTTAGAGTATCCGATGAAACTCAACTTATCTACAACTCAAACGGTTCTGCTATGGTAATGATTCGTGATGAATGTTATTCTATAATAAAACTTCATGATACTTTTGACATAGAAACCGATATAAAAGAAATTCGAGAGGGTATTTTATTACAAATAGAGCATGCCTCTGTTAAAGCTTGTATTTTTGCCGATGCACTTATTGGTGAATATCAAGTTGTTGTAAAACCTTTCCCACCTTTCTTTAGTCAATATGCTCTAAAAGATGCTGGTATTTCTGGCTGTAGTATTCTAGGTGATGGTACAATCAGCTTAATACTTGACACAAACGCTTTATTAAATAATATATAGGAGGAATTTTCGGTGAATTTAGACCAATTAAATGATGAAATCAAAAGTGATTTAGAAACAAGGTACCTATTATTTAATATAGACGATATGGTTTATGGAGTTTCTTTAGTGCTTGCTTTAGAAATACTTACTGTACAAATAGCTACAAAAATTCCAAACACAAACGAAGCTTTAAAAGGTATTATAAATCTTCGTGGTAAGGTTGTTCCTGTAGTAGATGTTAGAATAAAATTTGGATTAGAAGAACTTGAATATACCGATAAAACTTGTATAATAGTTTTAGAGCTAGACGGAATGCAAATCGGACTAATCGTTGACAGCGTACGTGAAGTTGCAACTATCAACGAAAGCGATATGTCAAACCCTCCTAACGGCTCAGGTTTTTCAAACAAATTTTTATCTTCTGTTACAGAAGTAGACGGAAAAATCGTATTAAATATAGACTTTAAACGCTTTTTCCAAGATGAAATTGGCTCATTAATATAATAGGAGATTTAAAACATGCAAAATATTATATCTATAACCGATCAAGAATTTGACACTATGGTCAAATTTGTTTACGGAAAATATGGTATAGATTTAAAGAAAAAGCGTCAACTAGTTGAAAGTAGGCTTGCCTATATTCTAAAATCAAAATCTATAGACCGTTTTGAAGACTATCTAAAATTAATTAACACAGACGAAAATGAACTGCAATTATTCTTAAATAGAATAACTACAAATCACTCATATTTCGCACGTGAAATGGAGCATTTCGACTATCTTCTAAATACAGTTTTGCCAGAACTTGAAAAAACAGGTGCAAGAGAATATAGAATATGGAGTGCTGGTTGTTCTGGTGGTCAAGAAGCTTATAATATTGCTATGGCTATCGACCATTATTTTGGTAGCAGAAAAGGAACTATCGACACTAAAATTTTAGCAACAGATATTTCAAGTGCTGTTTTATCTAAAGCAAAAGACGGAATATATACCCACGATGTTATTGATGGTTTGCCACAAGATTGGATAGCTAAATATTTTATTAAACAACCAGATGGCAGATTCCGTGTTATTGATAAAATTCGTCAAGAAGTAATTTTTAGAAAAGGTAACCTTATGGAGCCTTTCCAAATAAAAAAACCTTTTGACATCATTTTTTGCAGAAACGTAATGATTTATTTCGACAACGAAACCACTCAAGGTTTAGTAGAAAAATTTTATAATGCAACAGCTCCAAACGGACATCTTTTTGTAGGTCATTCTGAAAGCGTAGATAAAAATAGAACTCGTTACGAATTTGTTATGCCTGCAATTTATAAGAAAATAATGACTAAAGGTAGGTAAAATTGTGCCAATTCGTGTAATTATTATAGACGACTCTGTAATTTTTAGAACAAAAATTCAAAACATTCTAAATCAAGAACCCGATTTAGAAGTAGTTGGTACTGCTGGAAATCCAATAGATGCAATACCTCTAATAGAACAATTAAAACCAGATATTCTTTCTATGGATATAGAAATGCCTCGAATGTCTGGACTTGAATTTTTAAAATTGCTCCACTCTCAAAAACCTTATCCAACAGTTTTAGTAAGTTCTTTGCCTTTAAAACAACCAGATGCTACAAAGTATGGTGCAGTAGATTTTGTTGCAAAGCCAGACCTTACAAAAAAAGATACAATGGAAAATTTTACTGATAATTTAAAAAAAGCTATCAGAAAAGGTGTTAATACGCCTATACCTAAAATTCAAGTACCAACTAATGTTTCTTCTGAAAAACCTGATACATCTCTAAAACTAAATTATAGTTATAATCGTGAAATCGTGATAGCTATAGGTGCATCAACTGGTGGTACAGAAGCTATTATAGAAGTTGTAAAAAACTTGCCTAAAAATACTCCTGGCATTGTTATTGTTCAGCATTTACCTGCAAATTTCACTGCTATGTATACATCAAGGCTAAAAGCTGCTTGTCAAATGGACGTTAAAACTGCTGAAAATTTAGACCGTATAAAGCAAGGTCAAATAATTTTAGCAAACGGCGACCATCATCTAATCGTAAGACGAGATAAAGACGGGCTATACATAAATAGCAAAAAAGGCGAGCGTTTTAGTGGCCACTGTCCATCTGTAGACATAATGTTTGACTCAGTAGCCGAAGTTTGTCCAAAACACGCTATTGGCGTAATTTTAACAGGTATGGGTGCAGACGGTGCTGTTTATATGAAAAAAATGCGTGATAAAGGAGCATATACTATAGGACAAGACGCAAAGACTTCTGTTGTTTACGGAATGCCTATGGAAGCTTTTAAACGTGGTGCTGTTATGAAACAACTTCCTCTTACAAAAATACCAGAAGAAATTATTCGTCATTTAAGCACTAAATATAAATAAAGAAAAAGAGGGGGATTTTATGTCCTCCTCTTATTGATTTTATAAATAAACTGTGATAGAATACTATTATAGTTAAACTAAAGAAAAGAGGAATATACAATGAAATGTAATACACGTGACTTTGGCGAAGTTGAATACAACGAATCAGATGTTATAAAATTTGTGCAAGCACCTTTCGGTTTTGAGGAATTTACAGATTATATAATGATATTAAATGAAGAACAACCAAATTTTATTAGTTGGCTACAGTCTACAACTAATCCTAATTTATGCTTTATTTTAGTAAATACATTTGATATATACAGCCCTGAAATACCAGAAGAGGTTACTCAAGCTATCGGAGATGGTACAACATCTATTTTCGGCATATGCGTTATCACTCAAGACATCAAAAAATCTACCATTAATCTAAAAAGCCCAATCTTTATAAACGAAGATACTCAAACAGCAACACAGTTTATACTTTCTAAAAATTATGCAATTAAGCATTTATTATTTGATGAAGGAGAGTAAAAAAATATGTTAATGTTATCAAGAAAAAGAGAAGAAGTTATCGTTATCGAAGTAGGCGAAGATAAAATTTTTATTTCTCCTCAAAAAATTTCTTCAAATCCAACTCAAGTACACTTAGGCATACGAGCTCCTAGCCATATTAAAATTTGGCGTGGCGAAATTTATGATTCTGTTGTAGAAAATAGAACAGCTATAGCAAATGGTGTTCCTGTTGCTGATTTACCTAAAAAATTCAACAAAGAGAAAAAAATGAGCGATTTTCGCTGGTAATTTTCTTGCGTCTATGTATTTCACTAGAACAAAAGCATAAAATTTGCTAAAAAACAAATTTAATAATTAAGCTAAACCTGCCGAAAACTCAAATTTAATGTTTGATTTTTTCGGCAGATATTTTTTTGTATTTGGTTTAATTTTTTCAAAATTCAAGTAGGATTTTCACCATTTAGACAGTAATTTAAAGCTTTTATCTTTAAAATCTCGACATTCTTCCATGTTTTTTGACTTTTAAAAAAGTTATGCAAATTGCAATACCAAATTGAACACTTTTTAAAATAAAGCAAAAACCATCAACTAGTGTCAATGGTTTATATAAAAATTTTGTTTATAATCATTCAAAATCCAAGGAATTTATAGATTATTAAACATTAAATTTTCTACGTGTAGTTTTAACTTCTTCTAGCAAAACTGCAAGATTTTCTTCTGCACGAAGTAAAGAATCGTTACAATAATTTGTAGCAAGCTTTTTAATTTCTGCCGATTTCGTTTTTGCATTTAGCACAATATCTCGAGCTTCTGCTTCTGCTTGTTTAA
This sequence comes from Clostridia bacterium, assembly GCA_044426355.1. GTDB lineage: Bacteria > Bacillota > Clostridia > Oscillospirales > Butyricicoccaceae > CAYJLC01. The sequence goes on from JAWXUO010000003.1 coordinate 42,765, forward strand.
CAATTTCTTGTTCACGCAAAATAAGGCTAGCTTTTTTATTAGCTTCAACTATTATACTTTCTGCTCTTTTTTGAGCTTCTAGCATAAATTGTTCTCCATTGTCAACAATTCGCTTCGCTTCGTCTAGTTCCTCTGGCAAACAACGTATTGTTTCGTTTATAAGGAACAAAAGCTGGTCTTTATCTATTATACATTTATCTACAGATAACGGTATAATTTTTGCTTCTTCTACCATTTCCTGCATTGAATTTACTAAATCTTGTAATGCGTTCATTGTTAACTATTCTCCTTTAAATTTTGAATATAATCAAAAGTTTCTTTTGATACAAGCGACGAAATATCGCCATTATGCCCCATTAATTGTCGAACTACTGTAGAGCTTAAAAAACGGTGTTCGTTTCTACAAAGCAAAAACAAAGTATCGAGAGTTGGACATAAATTATTGTTAAGGCTTGCCATTTGATGTTCCATTTCTAAATCGTAAGACGAACGTAAACCTTTTATTATTGTGTCTATATTATGTTTTTTTGCGTAGTCTATTAAAAGCCCATCATGAAAATCTACTTCTACATTATCTATATGCAAAACAGAAGCACGAATCATGTCTAGTTTTTGCTCTATTGTAAAAGTTGGCTTTTTTTCTAAATTTATCATCACACAAAGAATTACTTTGTCGAATATTTTAGTTGCACGCTCTAGTATGTCTATATGCCCTAATGTTATTGGGTCGAAACTTCCAGGGTAAATTGCAATTTTCATTTTATTTTTCCTTAATCAAAGTTATTTTCACAGTGCCATACTTATATGTTTTTTGCACCACAAAATCAGTATTAGTTATATCTATTTCTTCATCTATTGATGTTTCGCATACTATTATACCATACTTTTCGAGTAATTTAAAGTCATTTATAAAATTTATTGACATATTTACTAAATTTGTTTTATACGGAGGGTCTAAAAAAATAATATTATATTTTTTATTGCAACTTTGCAAAAAAGTTGCATAGTCGGTTTGGTTCACCTTTTGATTTATTTCACAAGCTTTTAAATTTTCTTTAATTAGATTTACAGCTTTTTGCGAATTGTCTACAAAATCTACTAAATTTGCTCCACGGCTCAAACATTCTATGCCCATCTGCCCTGTTCCAGAAAAAAGGTCTAGCACATTTGCATCTTGTATATCAAATTGAATTATATTAAAAACTGATTCTTTAACACGAGATGTTGTAGGTCTAGTTTCTAGTCCCTCTAGTGTTTTTAAGTTTTTTCCTCTAAATTTTCCAGAAATAATACGCATTTTTATCCTCTTTCATATTTTGAAGAAAACACACCAAAAGGTGTGTTTTCTTTGGTCAAGACTAGCCTTCTGAGATAGCTGATACTGGACATGTTCCAGCACAAGCACCACAGTCGATGCAAGAATCTGCTGAAATTTCGTATTGTGTGCTACCTTGAGAAATTGCTCCTACTGGGCAATCTCCTTCGCAAGCACCACAGCTAATACAAGAATCAGAAATTACATATGCCATAGTTTTGCACCTCCTTAATATAAATCACTATAATTTTACCACTTTTTTCGAAAAAATACAACCTTTATTTGAAAAATAATTTAATTTTTTTATTTATTAAACCTTAAAAAACAAAGTATTAAACATTTTATTTTAGGTTAAACTTATTACAAAGGAGGTTTTTTAATGAAAAATACAAATAATCATGCTTTAGACACTGAAAACTTCGCCGTTATGAGTATTTCTCACGAAAAACGACTTAACCAAACACAAAAGGAGCTTAAAAATGCAAAAAAATAAATTTGATGCACACGCCACTCTAGTAATAAAATATGCTGGCGAATATGCTAGTTCTTTTTGTAGCAACTTTGTTGATATAGAACATTTTTTACTTGGTATATTAAAAGAAAACTCCAGTTTTTCTGCAAAAGTTCTTCTCGACCATGATATTACAACAGAAAAACTTACAGCTTACACAAAATTTTTATCCCCTAGAAACGAATTTTTATCCTCTGCGACTATAGATATATCGCACGATGCAAGTAAAGCTATAGAGAAATCTCTTGAACTAGCAGGACTTTTATATATCACGGTAGATAATTTATTTATGGGAATTTTAAAAGAACCCTCAGAAAAAACAAAAAAAATATTAAATATTTTCAAAGTTAGCCCTGAAATTTTAGCAAATGAAGTTACAAAAAAGACAAAAGGTTATATTACTCACAAACAAGAAAAAAAGAAAGCCCTTGAAAGCAAAATTTTAAACCAACACGGTAAGGAACTCGTGTCTTTAGCTACAAATAGGCTTCTTGACCCTGTTGTCGGCAGAGAAAACGAAATCGACAGCCTTATCTGTATTTTATCTCGTAGACGAAAAAATAACCCTGCTATCATTGGCGAGGCAGGAGTTGGAAAAACTGCTCTTGTAGAGGGGCTTGCATACAAAATAGCCAACGGCGATGTTCCCGAAGCTTTGCTCCACAAAAAAATAGTTTCGCTAGACCTTAGCTCCATAATAGCTGGCACAAAATATCGTGGCGAGTTTGAAGATAGAGTAAAAAATATTGCAGACGAATGCGTTAAAAATCCTGATGTAATCCTATTTATAGACGAACTGCATATAATCATCGGTGCTGGTGGTGCAGAGGGTGCTATAGATGCTGCAAATATTCTAAAACCTGCTTTATCTCGTGGACAAATTCAAATTATCGGAGCGACTACGCTTGATGAATATCGAAAAAATATAGAAAAAGATTCTGCTTTAGAACGCAGATTTCAAAAAATAATCGTACAAGAACCATCTACAGAAGAAACCACAAAAATACTAAAAGGAATAAAAAGCCACTTTGAATATTTTCATAAAGTTCGCATTAGTGACGAAGCTATAAATTCTGCTATAAACCTTAGCGTTCGCTATTTTGCAGACAGAAAATTGCCCGATAAAGCTATTGATTTGATAGACGAAGCATGTGCAAAATATAATATGAAAAAAAAGCAAAATTCCTTTTCTACAGAATTTTCCGAGAGCATTTCAATTTGTGATATTCAAGATATTGTATCAAAATACACTGGTATAAATTCCTTTAGTTTAGACGAAAACACTTCTAAAAGCGTAGAATTTTTAGAAAACACTTTAAAAAACACTATAATAGGTCAAGATGATGCTTGCAAAAAAATAGTTTCTGCTATAAAACGCTCCAAAATTGGAATAAATGACCCAAATCGCCCTATCGGTTCGTTTATTTTTCTAGGACCTACTGGAGTTGGCAAAACAGAAATTTGCAAATCGCTTGCCGAGGGGCTATTTCGCAATGAAAAAGCTATCATAAAAATAGATATGTCCGAATATATGGACAAAACTTCTATCTCAAAACTCATCGGCACTTCTGCTGGATACGTTGGATATAACGACAATAATTCTATAACAGAAAAAATACGCAATAATCCTTACAGTGTGGTTTTATTTGATGAAATTGAGAAAGCACACCCTGATATTTTGAATTTATTGCTACAAATTCTCGAAGACGGTATAATAACAGACGGTTCTCATCGCAAAATCAACTTTAAAAACACTATCGTAATTATGACATCAAACGTAGGAGCTGAGCGAATAACCCACGAAAATTTAGGTTTTATATCAACTAGTGATGTAAAAATCGACGCTTTGCACGAACTAAAAAAAGTTTTTCGTCCCGAACTTATAAACAGAATAGACGAAATTGTTGTTTTTAACAAATTAAATTTTGAAAATATATGCAAAATAACAGAAAATATGTTCGACAAACTCGCTAAAAGAGTGGAAGACTTTGGTGTTGATATAACTTTTTCTATGGCTGTAGTCGAGCATATCTCGAAAAAAGGATATTCTAAAGTCTATGGTGCAAGACCTATCAGGCGACTTATAACCGAAACTATAGAAAATGCACTAACCGACAAGATTATAAACGGAAATATTAAAAAAGGCGATTGCGTTTTCGTCGATTATTCAAACAAAATTGATTTTATTAATGTAAAAATGGAGGCAAAAATATGAAACCAGAAAAAAATTGTAAATTACCAGAATTTTTCGACCACACATTTGGCGAAAAAGAAAATTTAGATGCAGAATTTGCAACAAATTCGCTTATCATGGACGAAGAATATCTAAAAGACAAAGAAGTTTTAGCCGAAATTCAAGTTATGGAAGCAAAAATAGACGTTGATAACAACCATAAATAAGAAAAAAGCTGTAGATTGTAATAAATCTACAGCTTTTATATTAGTCTGTTGTGTATGGGATAAGAGCAATGTGTCTAGCACGTTTGATAGCTTCTGTTAAGCTACGTTGGTGTTTAGCACATGTTCCTGTCATACGACGAGGTAAAATTTTACCACGTTCAGATACATATCTTCTTAATTTTTGAGCGTCTTTATAGTCGATTTCTTTTGCTTTTTCTACGCAAAATGCACAAACTTTACGACGTTTACGATTATTAAAGCGAGGTCTTTCGCTTCTTTCATTTTTATCCACTTACTATTCCTCCTTAATTATTTTAGAAAGGTAGGTCGCCATCTTCATCTGCTATTTCTGAAAAATCAGAATCATCAAAGTCGAAACTTGCAGGTTCAGTTTGTCTTCCACCTGCCGACTGAGTTGTAGAATTTTGCGAACTACGTTTTGGTTCTGCAAAGTGAACTTCTTCAGCATTTACTTCCACAGTTACTCTTTTATTTCCGTTTTTATCTTCCCAACTTCTAGATTGAAGTCTTCCGGTTACTGCAACTAATTGACCTTTTACAAAGTATTTAGATACAAATTCTGCAGTTTTTCCCCAAGATACAATATCAATAAAATCTGCTTGTGCTTGACCACCTTGTGGTACATAATCACGGTTTACAGCAAGTGAAAAACCACATACTGCTGTATTAGATGCTGTGTGACGAAGTTCTGGGTCACGTGTTAAACGGCCCATTAAAATTACTTTATTAAGCATTCGAGTTCCTCCGTCTAGCTTATTTTGCGATTATGATTGAACGCATTAAACCTTCTGTGATTTTATACACACGGTCAAGCTCTGCTGGAAAATCAGTTTTCGAACTGAAATCTACAAGTACATAATGCCCGTCGTTTAAGTCATTGATTGGGTATGCAAGTCTTCTTTTGCCCCATTCAGTTACTGTTACGTCTGTAGCATTAGCCTCGATTAGCGATGTGAATTTTTCTACTGTTGATTTAACTTGGTCTTCGCCTATAGATAAATCTACGATAAAGATAGTTTCGTAAGTTCCGTTAATTTTAGCCATTTTTACACCTCCTTCTGGACTATATGGTCCTCACCTTTGTGAGAACAAGGATAACATTAATATTATATCTTATTTTACATTTAATGTCAAGCATTATTTATGGTATTTTGTGTTAGAATTAATATTTAAAGCTCTGTATATTTGCTCAATTAGCATAAGTCTTGCAAGCATATGTGGAAAAGTCATTTTCGACATCGAAAGTTTAAGGTCTGCTTTGTTTTTAATTTTTTCGGATATACCATGTGAGCCACCTATAATGAAAGTTATCTTCGATATTCCGTTTAGTGTTATACCCTCAAATTTCTTAGCTAAATCCTCGCTTGATAGGTGTACACCCTCGATGCACATCGGAATAATATACTCCCTATCTCCAATTTTTTTAAGAATATTATTTCCTTCTTCATCAATGCATTGCAAAATTTGGCTTTCGCTAGGATTTTCGCAAATTTTATACTCTAAAACTTCGATAACCTCGATTTTACACATAGTTTTCATTCTTTTTTCGTATTCTTTTATTCCGTCTATTAAATATTTCTCTTTTATTTTACCAACACAGACAATTTTTATATTAAGCATATTCTTCTATTCCGTTTTTTAAATTAATAATTGGATATTCATTTTTAACTGGTGCTATATGTATATTTCGTCCTATACTCGCATCTAAATCAAACAATTTTATACTTTTATCAATCTCGCTGTATACATTTTCTGGAGTGTTATTATTTTCACTTATATGTGCTAAAATTATTTGAGAAACCCCACTTTCAATAAGGTCTACAACGCAAACGCTCGCATCTACATTCGATAAATGTCCCTGTGTAGACTCAATTCTTTTTATAACACTCAAAGGATATTCGCTATGTTTTAGCATTTCTACATCATAATTTGCCTCTAAAACTACCATATCAGCAGTTTTAATTTTTTCCATAATATTTTTTGGCATAAAACCTAAGTCTGTAGCATATCCAAAAGCGAAATCTTCTCCTTTTATAAAAAATCCGACGCTATCTGCACTATCGTGTGGAGTTTTAAAAGTTTCTACAAAAATTCCGTCTATGCTAAATTTTTCGTCAGCTATAAAAAATTTGATATTTTTTAAAAGTTTATCTTTTTCTTTTATGTTATCAAACGATTTTTTCGTCATATAAATCGGTATTTGCGTATTTTTGCAAAGCATAGCAAGGCCCTTTACGTGGTCTACATGCTCATGTGTAATAAGAACAAAATCAATTTCTTGTATGCCTATTTTATGTTTTAAGAGTGATTCTTTTAAATATTTTAGCGAAACACCCATATCTATTAATATTTTTTTATCTTTTGTTATTAATAAACCCGAATTCCCCTTTGACCCACTGGCTATGCTATAATATTTTGCCATATTTTCCTCTTTCTAAAGCAAAACAAAGACAAAGCTAAGCTTTGCCTTTTATTATTTATGCTTGTTTGTATTGTTCTTCGTAGTCTTCTACTACAACACGTTTTATATCTGCACCAAGGCTTGTAAATTTTTCTACAATTTCTTCGTAGCCACGTTCGATATTCGTTACTTCTTCTACTTCTGTAGTGCCAGTAGCCACAAGACCTGCTATAACCATAGCTGCTCCTGCTCTTAAATCATACGCACGCACAGGTGCACCAGATAACTCTTTTACGCCTTCTATAACTGCAAGTTTACCGTCTACAGTAATTTTTGCACCCATTCTATTTAGTTCTGCGATATATCTATAACGGTTGTCCCAAACGCTTTCTGTTACTACAGAAGTTCCATTTGCAATACATAAAGCAGTTGCCATTTGTGGTTGCATATCTGTTGGAAATCCAGGATAAGGTAATGTTTTTACGTTTGTTTTTCCTAAAGTTTCTTTTCTAGTAATTAAAATAGAATCATCAAATTCTTCTACAGTAACTTTCATTTCGCTAAGTTTTGCAGTAATACATTCTAAATGTTTTGGAATAACATTTTTGATTAAAACTTCGCCACCACAAGCTGCAACAGCTGCCATATATGTTCCTGCTTCTATTTGGTCAGGAATAATTGCATATGTTCCACCTTGCAAATCTTTTACACCACGAACTTTTATAACATCAGTACCTGCACCTTTTATATCTGCACCTACAGAATTTAAAAAGTTTGCAACGTCTACTATATGTGGTTCTTTCGCAGCATTTTCTATAATAGTTAAACCATCTGCATAAACTGCAGCAAATATTGTATTTATTGTAGCTCCAACCGATACAACGTCTAGGTATATCGTGCTTCCTTTAAGTCCATCTTTTGCATCTACATGAATAAGTCCGTTTTTAACTTCTACAGTTGCACCTAGTGCTTCAAAACCTTTTATGTGTTGGTCAATAGGTCTTACGCCAAAATTACACCCACCAGGCATAGAAACAGCAACTTTTTTCTTTTTGCCCAAAAGCGTTCCTATAAGGTAATACGATGAACGTATTTTTCTCATCAACTCATATGGAGGGTTTGTTATATTTATATTTCTAGTATCTATTTCTACAGTACCCGAATCTAAAAGCTTTACAGATGCTCCTAGTTCTTTTAAAATATTTAGTTGCATTGTAACATCTATAATTTTCGGCACATTTTCTATAATACAAACTCCATTTACTAAAATTGTAGCTGGAATAATTGCGACTGCTGCATTTTTTGCACCACTTATATTAACTTCTCCATTTAGAGGCTTGCCACCATTTATAACATATTTAACCAAGGTATTTTTCTCCTTTTGGGTCTATTTTTCACATTATCATTTCATAGTATAACATATATTTCTTATAAAATCAATTGCTTTTTAGTATTTTTTTATTATTCTTCACAGAATGAACACAAATAATCCTTTTTTCTTGTTAAATACTAGATGTAACGCTTTCAAAAATATTATAAAAATACTCTTTTCCATCTATTTCAGCTTTAAAAACAGGCAGTATTTGCATATTGGTTTCAGAAAAAAGCATATAATCTAAACTTACACTATTTACTTGTCCTGTAATTTTATAAAAATCGCTTAGTTCTACAATAGCCGAAAATATACTAAATGCATTTTGCACACGTATTTGCTGTGGTTGTTCAAAAACATAATTTCCCGCTATCGTTGTTGTACTATTATTTAATATAACCTCAAAAAAACAATTAGATACTATATTTTCATTAATTTTTAAAGTATATCTTATAAGGTTAGATTTTTCTTCTACATGTGCTGTTGATAAATCAAAATTCGCTTGTAATAATATATTTTCTACACTTTCTTTTGTGTGTTCTTCTATTAAATTAATTGCAAAACTGCCATCTGTATCTATTTTTGCTGTACCATTATCTGCTATAAATAAATTATTTTCGCTAGAAGAAATTCCCTCAAGCACATTTTCGATATTTACCTTTGATATAGTAGAATACACATAGCCTATATTTGTAGGTATTTCTGTTTCTAAAATTTGTTGGTCTACAAAAACACCTTTATTGTTTAGGTATATAATATTATTTTCTATCATTTGTTGATAAATTTTATCATCTTCAAGCTTTGTTACAGAGTAATTAAAAAGTAATATAACATTTGTAAAAGCAAGCAAAACTAATAAAATTTCTCGCATTTTTTTATAATTCATATTTTACTCCTCGTCAAAATAATAGTTTCTCTGTGGATTTCCGTCTAAATCATATGTTACAATCTGTTTGTATTCCGTTTTTAACAAATCTATATTAGCAACAGATACTTTTTCTTCTCCATCTTCGAAAACTACATTTTTAATTTCGCAGTAAGATAATCCATTTGTTGAAAAAACAAAAACACCTAGTGGTTCTGTAGAAAAAACTTCTACTCCGTTATATTTTCCTGATAAAACAACAATTGTTTGAGATTCCTCATAAATTATTTCTATTGGGTGTGCTTCTATTTTAGAATTATATTTTCGTACACGCTGTTAAATATATTCATAGAAACTTCTATCATCTGAGAGGTATATAGTGCTTGCGACTGGTTGTATATATTCCCTCGTGGTTCTTTGCTTTCAAATTGTATATAGTCATTTCTTATAGAAAGCGTGCTATATTCGTTTACATAAATTTTTTCTTTGTAGGTTACTTCATATCCCGTTGCAACAGCTGTATTATATAAAAAAGTAACTGCTATATTTTTTTCTGCAATATCATCTATCGTAGCTTCTTTTACATTTGCGATAGGAAGTGTTAACATATTTTTATCTAAAATATTTATTATACCGTTTACTTCTAAATGCATTTCATTATCCATAGTGAAAATTTCTGTTTCTCCAGTATATTTCATAGAAATGCTTTTTAAAGTTATTTTATAATATTCGCTTTTGCTTTTAATATATAAATCTGTATCTCCTTCGTTTTCTACTATAATCATATCAGATACGAAAACATCAGACTCTATATTCATTATTGCAGACAACGGACACAAAAATTCTATGTAAATATATTCTTCATATGACAACGCATTATAAAAATCTTCGAATTTTATTTCTAAAAGGTCAATATCTTTAATATTATCTACATCGTGAAATATATTTTTATAAACTAGGCTATTATTTTCTTCGTTATACATTGTAGAAAAAGTATCTTCTAGTGTTTTTATAGCAATTTTTGTAGGTGTTACAAGTTTTTGTGCATATCCATCGTATTCATCTTTGTCAGTTGCTGTTAAAAAACTATTTACAAGCTTAAATGCAATAAAATCTTCTGGCATGCTTTCTATATTTAAACCTTTTGTCCAGTTTAACATCATTAAAGCTATCATAGAAATTACCAAAAACAGCATTAACAGATTTAGAAAAACTTCTTTTATTATAGTGAAAAATTTAACCATATTATTCGTCCTTTGCTATAGGTAATGTAATAATTACAGTTGTACCTCTTTCTAGCACACTATTAATTGATATTGTTCCGTTATGTACTTCTATTATGTTTTTTGCAATAGCAAGACCAAGTCCTGTTCCACCTTTTTCACGAGAGCGAGCTTTGTCTACACGATAAAAACGCTCAAACAATCTTGGAATATCTTCGTCTGGTATGCCAAATCCAGTATCTATAACTGCGATTTCTATAGTGCTTTGAGTTTTGTTTATCGCTCTTATGATAACAACACCGTCACTTTGATTATATTTCATAGCATTTGATACAATATTTGTTAAAACTTGTTCTATTCTGTCGCTATCGCCATTTATCATACCAAGAGGGCGTATAATTTCTTTTTCTAATGTTATATTGCTATTATTTGCAACTAACAGCATCGCATTATATACTTTATCTAAAATTTTTGCGAGGTCAACTCTCTCGAAATTCATTTCTATATTGCCATGGTCTAGTTTAGAAAGGCTAAGCAAATCTTTTACTACTCTTGTCATTCTATCTGTTTCACCAGCAATAATTCCTAAAAACTTTTGTTCCGTTGGAGAATCTAGCTCTTCACCATTGTTCATAATAGTTTCTGTATAGCTTTTTATATTCGTTAGTGGTGTTCTAAGTTCATGAGATACATTTGCAACAAATTCACGTCTTGCATCTTCTAATCTTTTGCTATCTGTTATATCATATATAACTACCATTATTCCAAAATCCGAATCTTCCATATTTCCAAAAGGAGCAAAAAGCACACGGAAAGTTTTTTCATCTCGTTCGTAGCATGTTTCTACATGTTCTACACTCTTTGCATCTTTTTTCTCGTTTTTGTATTCAGGAATTTTTATATCTTTAAAAATATCTTTAAATTTTAAACCTTCACGAAATTTCATACCAACAATTTCTTCGGCTTTTCTATTCATGTTTATAATACTTCCATCTTGGTTAAAAGCAAGTACGCCGTCTGTCATATGTAAAAACAAAGTCGAAAGTTTATCTTTTTCTTCTTGAACTTGGTCTAGAGTTTCTTTTAGCGTGTCCGACATTTTATTAAAAGTATCTGTTAAAATACCTATTTCGTCTTGCGATTGTATTTCTAGTGGCTTTGAAAAATCCCCTTCAGAACGAAGTATAGCACCTTTTGTTAAATTTTCTATAGAGTTTGTCATTGTTTTAGATAAAACAAAACTTAATATTATAGAAACAATAAGCCCTAAAAACATAGCTTGCAGAGTTATTCCAAAAAGTGTCCATGTAAGGTCGTTTATTTCTGCTTTGTTATCTAAAATATAAACTATGTAGCTTGCGTTATTTATAGGTATTGCAACATCTAAATAATCGCTTGATATGCTATTTACAAATCCTACTTCATTATTTAAAGCACTTGATATATTCGCAGTTATAATAATATCTTTTGGTATCTCGCTTCTTGAAGAAAATATAGGTTTTGTTGAATTTCCATCTATTAGATAATACTCTCTATCGCTATCTATTCCTAAAGGACCTGCATATGCATCTATAATGCTTTTTAGCTCTTGCAAATCTTCATTTAGTGCTACACTTTCCATATGAGAAATTACATCGGTTGTAAAAACTGAGGTAATTTGCTTATTAAAATCCTCAAAATATGAAGTAGTAACCGAATTTAACATAAAAGTGCCTAATACTGACATTACCGACGATATTAATATAAAAAATATTAATATCAGTTTCATTTGTAAACTTTTAAACATATGCACTCCTTATACAGTAAAATAATAACCTTGTCCACGTTTTGTTATAATATATTTTGGTTTTGCTGAATTTTCTTCTATTTTTTCTCGCAAACGTCTAATTGCAACATCTACAGAACGAAGGTCGCTAAAAAATTCGTATTTCCATACTTCTTTCATAAGTTCTTCACGGCTAACAACTTGGTTTGGCTTGTCTAGTAAATATTTTGTAATTTCATATTCACGAGTTGTAAGTTCTATATTTTTGTCTTTATATATTATTGTTCCTTTGTTGTGGTCTATAGACAAATCTTGGTCTATAACTTGCATACTCGTAGATGTTTTTTGTATTTCTCGACGAGTATTCGCTTTAACTCGAGCTATAAGCTCTTTCATAGAAAAAGGTTTTGTAACATAATCATCTGCACCGTTTTCTAATCCTTGTATTTTGTCTTGTTCTTCTTCTCGTGCTGTAAGCATTATTATTGGAACTTGCGATACACGTCTAACATTTTCTAAAATTTCAAAACCATCAAGGCTCGGCAACATAACATCAAGCAAAACTATATCGGGTATATCTACTAAAATCGCATCTAAACCAAGCTTTCCATCATTAAATTGCAAAACATCAAAACCTTCTCGTTCTAAGTTAAACTGCAAAATATCAGCTATTGCTTTTTCATCTTCTACGATTATTACTTTTTTACTCATAGATTTACTCCCCTTAACATTTTATTACTATTTTTGAAGTATATTTCTTATCATATCTAAAGCCACAGAAGAAGCTTTAAGTCTTGTAGATTCTCTGTTTCTGTATCCTGTTATTTCTTTTTCAAAATACTCGCCTTTGTAATATACACAAACATATACTAAACCAAGTGGTTTTTCTTCTGTTCCACCTGTAGGACCTGCTATTCCTGTTGTAGAAACTCCTATATCGCTTTTAAAAACTTCTGACACACCTTTTGCCATTTCACGAGCTGTTTCTTGCGATACTGCCCCATGTTGTTTTAGTGTATCTTCGTTTACATTAACTAGTTTTACCTTAGACTCGTTAGAATATGTGCAAACAGAACCTAAAAATACAGGTGACACACCTGCCATATCAGTCATTCTTTTTGCTAAAAGTCCACCTGTGCAAGATTCTGCACACGAAACAGTAATTTTTTTATCTATTAAACGTTGCATTACAACTTCTTCTAAAGAAACTTCGTCTTCGCCATAGATATACTGCCCTAAAATATTATAAATATCCTCACGGACTGGTTTTATCATATCGTTTGCTTTTGCTAAATCTTCTGCTTTTGCTGTAACACGAACTAAACATTCGCCTTGCTTTGCATAAGGTGCGATAGTTGGATTTGTATAAGACACCATTTTTTCACGCAAAATTTCTTCTACTTGCGATTCGCCAATGCCAAACATTTTTAAGCTTACAGAATGTATTACACCGTCTGTTAAAGAATGTAGATAAGGTATTGCACGGTATAAAAACATAGGTTTACATTCTTTTGGTGGCCCTGGTAACATTAAAACGTAATTTTTTTCAGATTTAAATCCACAACCAGGAGCTGTTCCCCAATCATTATAAAAAGGCGTGCAACCTTCTGGTAGCATAGCTTGTTTTCTTTGCGTTGTTGTCATCTTTATTTTGCCATTTTTAAAATATTTTTCTATATGTTCGAAAGATTTTTCGTCAAAAACAAGTTCTTTTCCAAAAGTTTCTGCTATTATTTCTTTCGTCAGGTCATCATAAGTAGGCCCTAGACCACCTGTTGTAATAATTATGTCAACACGTTTTTTTGCAATTTCTAAAGCTTCTTTTAATCTGTCTTTATTATCTCCTACTACAGTGTGATAATATACATTTATGCCTATTTTAGCAAGCTCTTGAGATAGCATTTGAGCATCAGAATTTATTATATCGCCTAGTAAAATTTCTGTGCCTACTGAAATAACTTCAACGTTCATTATTCGTTCTCCTTTTTATTGTTTCCAAAAATTACAACTTCTACAGCACGACCTGCATCATATATTAAATCATCTAAATTCGGTATTTGTTCTTCTTCTTTAACTACATGAGCAAGTTTTGGTCTTGTTTGTGGGTGTTTTGGTGTAAATACTGTACAACAATCCTCATAAGGTAGTACCGAAGTATCAAAAGTTTCTATTTTTTTAGAAATTACAATAATTTCTTCTTTGTCCATTCCAATTACAGGACGAAAAACAGGCATATTGCAAACTTTATCTGTAACACCGATAGCTTCCATAGTTTGCGATGCAACTTGACCTAGGCTCTCGCCAGTGACTAAAGCTAGAGAGTCTTTATTTTTTGCAACATTGCAAGCAATCTTCATCATACATCTACGCATTATCAGCGTAAACATATCTTCTTTACAATGTTTTCTAATATTTTCTTGAATTTCCGTAAACGGAACAATATAAACACGCATTCTTCCTGAATAATTCGATACTATATCAGCTAAATCCAAAACTTTTTGCTTTGCTTGCTCCGAAGTATACGGATAGCTATAAAAATGGATAGCATCAAGTGTTACTCCACGTTTTGCCATCATATATCCTGCAACTGGGCTATCTATTCCCCCAGATAATAAAAGAAGTGCTTTTCCGTTTGTTCCAACAGGCATTCCACCTGCCCCACGGATTTTTTCTGCATATATAAAAGCATATACATCACGTATTTCTACATAAATTGTAATATCTGGCGTGTGCATATCAGCTTTTAATGTTTCTTTAAAAGCTTCTGCTACCTCTCCACCTACGTGAATTGAAGTTTGCACAGATGATATAGGAAATTTTTTGTCTGCTCTTTTCGTTTCTACTTTAAACGTTTTATATTTATGCACGATTTTTCCCATATACTCGATTGCAGTTTTTGTAATGCTTTCTATATTTTTTTCGCACACTGTAGCTTTTGATAAAACAACTATACCAAAAATCTTTTTACAGATTTCTAGTGCTTCGTCTATCGAGCTTTCGTCGTCTAAGCTTTCTATATAAATTGTAGCTTGCATTGCATAGATAGAATAGTTACCAGCTTTTTTTAATCTGTGACGCATGTTCTCGATTAGTCTATCTTCAAAACGTTTTCGGTTAAGTCCTTTTAGAACCATCTCTCCACATTTTACTAAAATTATCTCTTTCATATTTTCTCCATTTTCTATTTTAACAATAGTTTTATAATATTTGTATTATTCCGAATGTGCTTTGTATTGTTCCGTACAAAGCACTTTCTTATACTATTTGTATATTTTACATAATATATAACTTTAACAGAACATTTTAACGCAAGCTTTAAGACCTTTTATTAATTGGTCTATATCGTCTTTTGTGTTGTTAACCGAGAAACTAACACGTATCGAACTATCTGCAATTTCTCTTTCTATGCCCATTGCAAGTAGTACATAAGATATTTTTCCCTTAGTACAAGCCGAGCCACTAGATACATATACGCCATGACTTTCTAAAACTCTAAGTGCTACCTCACTCTTAACTTTTGGTATAGAAAAAGATTTTATATACTCTACGTTTGAAATTCCATTATAGCAAAAATTATTTACACTAAAATTTTCTTTTAGTTTTTCATCTAAATAATCAGCAAGATTTTTTATATATTCGTTACTATATTTTTCTTGGTTTATTTCCACAGCCTGTGCAAAACCTGCAATAGCTGGCACATTTTCTGTCCCAGAACGAAACTCATTTTGCTGTCCACCACCATAAATATAAGGAGGTAAATTTAAACCTTTTTTTAAATATAACGCACCAACACCTTTTGATGCACCAATTTTATGACCAGACACAGACATTAAGTCTATCCCCAAATCCAAAACATCTATCGGTACTTTACAAAAAGCTTGAACTGCGTCTACATGAAAAAGACCGAATTTAGATTTTTCTTTAAATTCTTTGCAAAGTTCCTTTATAGGAAAAAGACTTCCAACTTCGTTATTAACCATCATAAAACTAGCTAAAATTGTATCTTCACGAATAGCTTTTGCAAAAGTTTCTACATCTATATTTCCCTGTTTGTTCGGTTTAATAAATTCTACTTCGAAACCACGGCTCTCAAGTTCTTTCAAAACATTTATGCTTGCTGAGTGTTCTATCTCTGAAGCTACTATGTGTTTTCCTCTTTTGCCTAGTTTTTTACAAGTAGAAAAAAGTGCAGTATTTATACTTTCTGTACCACCCGAGGTGAAAATAATTTCTTGTGGTGTACAATTTATAGCTTTTGATATAATTTTACTTGCATTATCAACAGAAAGTTTTGCATATCTGCCTACTTCGTGTAGTGATGATGGGTTTCCGTAGTTTTCCATCATCTGACTATACATGGTTTCAGCTACTTTTTTATATACTTTTGTAGTAGAAGCATTATCTAAATACGCCATTAATTTTACCCCTAAATATCGAAATAATATTTTTATTCTTATTGTATCACATTTTAAACTTTTTTTCAATTATTCTTTTAAAAAACTTTAACTCAATTCCATAAAACTATATATGTTAAAATTTTTAAAAAAAGCATTGCTTATAGCTATAATCTTTTTACATAAAAAAACCAGCCTAATTAAAGACTGGTTTTATAAATTAAACTAATTCAATGATAGCCATTTCAGCACAGTCACCACGACGTGGACCTGTTTTGATAATACGAGTGTAACCACCTTGTCTATCTGCATAGCTTGGTGCTATTTCATTAAAAGTTTTTGCAACAACTTCTTCTTTTGTGATAAAAGCCATTGCTTGGCGTCTTGACGCTAAAGTGTTTTTCTTGCCTAATGTTATCATTTTTTCTGCAAGAGGACGAACTTCTTTAGCACGAGCAACCGTAGTTTCTATTCTTCCTGTTTCTAGTAAGAAAGTAACCATAGCACGAAGCATTGCCATTCTATGATCTGTTTTTCTTCCTAGCTTACGAGTACCTGGCATTACAATACCTCCTTTTTAAGTTGGTTTTTATAGTTAAATGTAATTATTCATCTCTATCAGCAGATAGGGTAAGACCCATCGCTTCTAGTTTTTGTATTACTTCTTCTAGTGACTTACGACCTAAGTTACGAACTTTCATCATATCATCTTCTGAAGTATTCACTAAATCATCTACCGTGTTAATTCCTGCACGTTTTAGGCAGTTAAATGAACGAACAGATAAATCAAGCTCTTCGATAGTTGTTTCTAAAACTTTTACTTGTTCAGCATCAGCTTTTTCAACAATTGTATTTTTAAGCCCAATTTCTACAGATAAATTAACAAACAACGCTAAATGGTCTGTTAAAACTTTTGCAGCAAGTGATACTGCATCTTTTGCAGGTATCGTTCTGTCTGTCCAAAGTTCAAGTGTTAATTTATCAAAGTCAGTAACATTACCAACTCTTGTATTTTCTACAAAGTAATTTACTTTATATACTGGTGTGTAGATAGAGTCGATTGGTATAATTCCGATAATATTTGCAATATTATCTTTATTTTTCTCAGCCGAAACATATCCTCTACCGTGACTAAAGGTAAGTTCCATAGAAAATCTCGCATCGCTCATTAAAGTTGCGATATGATGATCTGGATTTAATATTTCTATATCACTATCTGGAGTAATGCTAGACGCAGTTATAACACCTTCGCCATTAGCTTCGATATAAGCAGTTTTAATTCCTTCGCTGTGTAATTTAGCAATAATGCCTTTTACGTTTAGAACGATTTCTGTTACATCTTCTTTTACTCCTGGGATTGAAGAAAATTCATGAGAAATTCCTGCAATTTTTATACTTGTTACAGCAGTCCCTGGTAGTGATGATAATAATACTCTGCGTAACGCATTTCCTAAAGTTGTGCCATAGCCTCGTTCTAGTGGTTCTATTACGAATCTGCCATAACTTCCATCTTCTTCTAAATGTTCGCAGTACATTTGTGGTTTTTCTATTTCGATCATTTATTATACCCTCCCTAACATGTTTGCATTTTAGCTTATTTTGGGTTGTGTCAAGCACATGGATATTATTTAGAGTAAAGTTCGACGATAAGGTGTTCATGAACTTCAAAATCTAGTTCTGTTCTTACTGGTTTTGCAAGTACTTTACCCTCAAACGAGTCTTTTTCTCTTGATAACCAAGATGTTGTTGATTGGTTCCCTTTTTGTTCTATTAAAGACTTGAATTTTGTAGTGCTTCTTGATTTTTCACGAACCGATATAACATCTCCCACTTTTAGCGAGTATGACGGTATGTTTACTCTCGAACCATTTACAAGAAAATGTGCATGATTTACAAGTTGGCGAGCTTCACGACGTGTGTTTGCAAAGCCTAATCTGTAAACAACGCTATCTAAACGAAGTTCTAATTGTTCTAGTAATACTTCACCAGTGATACCTTGAGCTTTTTCAGCTTTTTCATAGTATTTTCTGAATTGTGTTTCAAGTACTCCATAAACAAATTTTACTTTTTGTTTTTCGTTAAGTTGTAATCCGTATTCACTTTGTTTTCTTCTATTAGGTTTTGGGTTTCTAATTGATTCTTTTTTGTAGACACCTAAAACCGTAGGAGAAATACCTAAAGTTTTACATCTTTTTAGTATTGGTGCTTTATTTTTAGCCATAGGTAAAAATCCTCCTAAACTCTTCTTCTTTTTGGTGGACGGCAACCGTTGTGAGGTATTGGAGTAACATCTTTGATAAGAGTTACATCAAGACCAACAGCTTGCAATGCACGAATTGCAGCTTCACGACCAGAGCCAGGTCCTTTAACAAATACTTCAACTGATTTTAAACCATGTTCCATTGCAGCTTTTGCAGCAACTTCTGCTGCAGATTGTGCAGCGAATGGTGTAGATTTACGAGAGCCACGAAAGCCTTCTCCACCAGCAGATGCCCAAGAAAGAGCATTGCCTTTAGTGTCTGTAATTGTAACAATTGTATTGTTGAAAGAAGAGCGGATATGAACTGCGCCTTTTTCAATGTTTTTACGTTCACGACGTTTAGTTCTAACAACTTTTTTAGTTTGTTTTGCCATTTAAACTCTTCCTCCTTATTTCTTCTTATTAGCGATTGTTTTCTTAGGTCCTTTTCTTGTTCTAGCATTTGTTTTAGAACGTTGACCACGAACTGGTAAACCACGTCTGTGGCGAATACCTCTGTAACAACCGATGTCTATTAAGCGTTTGATGTCCATTGCAACTTTACGACGTAGGTCGCCTTCAACTGTGATTTCTTTGTCAATAATATCACGAAGTTTTTGAACGTCTTCATCTGATAAGTCACGAACTCTAGTATCAGGATTAACTCCTGTTTTTGCTAAAATATCATTTGATAAGTTTCTTCCAATGCCGAAAATATAAGTTAAACCAATTTCAACTCGCTTTTCACGTGGAAGGTCTACTCCAGCTATACGTGCCATATATTTGCACCTCCTACATTTAGAGATTTTGCTAATTTTAAATTAGCCTTGTTTTTGTTTGTGTTTTGGATTTTGGCAAATTACCATAACCCTACCTTTACGGCGAATAATTTTACATTTTTCGCATATAGGTTTTACTGATGGTCTTACTTTCATTTTTATAACCTCCACTATTTAGTGAATAGTGACTAGTGAACAGTTTCCTGCTTTTTTCACTTTTCATTTTTAATTTTTCACTATTAAAACCGAAAGGTTTTATTTTGATCTCCAAGTGATACGTCCACGAGTTAGATCATAAGGTGACATTTGTACTGTTACTTTATCACCTGGTAAAATTTTAATAAAATTCATACGTAGTTTACCTGAAATATGAGCAAGTATTACATGTCCATTTGGTAATTCTACCTGAAAATTTGCATTTGGCAGCGCCTCTATGACGGTACCTTCTAGCTCGATTACGTCTTCTTTTGCCATAATCTTCACACCCTCCACGTTATAATTAATTCCTTTTTAAACATCGTCACTGTGAAAAGTCAATACCTCTGGCTCTCCATCAGTTATTAAAACGGTGTTTTCATAGTGAGCTGATAGTTTTTTATCGATAGTAATAACTGTCCATTCGTCGTCTAGTACAACTACATCTAAACTTCCCTCATTAATCATCGGCTCGATAGCAATTGTCATGCCTTTGACAAGCCTTGGTCCTCTTCCTGGCTTTCCATAGTTTGGAACTTCAGGAGATTCATGGAGGTTAGCACCAATCCCATGACCTATATATTTTGTCACAACTGAAAAACCGTTGCTTTCAGCACAAGTTTGTATAGCATGTGATATGTCTGATATTCTATTGCCAACTTTGGCAAATTTGATACCTTCATAGAAACTCTGTCTTGTAACATCAATCAATTTCTTAGCATCTGTAGAGATTTCTCCACAAGCAAAAGTCATTGCGTTGTCACCGTGAAAGCCTTTAAAATATACTCCTACGTCTATTGAAACTATATCTCCATTGTTTAAAACTCTGCTAGAAGGTATTCCATGAATAACTTCTTCGTTTATAGATATGCACGCTGAGGCTGGAAAACCACCATATCCTAAGAAAGACGGTATAGCTCCTGCATCTTCAATGCTTTTTTTTACAATAGCGTCAAGCTCGGCTGTTGTTATGCCAGGTTTAATAGCTTTTCCTGCATCAATTAGTGCAGTTTTAGCTATTCTTCCTGCCTGTCTCATAATTTCTATTTCTTTTTCGGATTTAATAGTTATCATGATTATATACCTAAAACTTCTAAAGCTAATTTTAAAGTTTCTTGTACATTTTTTGTACCGTCCATAATTAAAAGTTTGCCAATATCATCATAAAAAGATTTTAAAGGTTCTGTTTCGTTATGATAAGTTTCAAGTCTTGCTTTTACAACTTCGAAAGCATCATCTTTTCTAATGATAAGATTATCTCCACATTTGTCGCACACACCATCAACTTTTGAAGGATTGCTTTCAATATGAAAAGTTTCCGAACATTTAGCACATGTTCTTCTACCTGTCATACGGTTTTCAATCACCTCATCTGGTACTTCTACACTTAAAGCTATGTCAATATCTGTTATATCAGCTAAAGCTTTCGCTTGTGGTATAGTTCTTGGGAAACCATCTAGAATAAATCCTTTTTTATATTCATCACTTGCAAGTTTGTTTGCAAGCATTCCTATTACAACTTCGTCTGGAACTAAAGCCCCAGATTCAATAAACGCTTTCGCTTTTAGTCCTAGTTCTGTTTGGTTTCTCATTTCTTCTCGAAGTATATTGCCTGTTGATACACTATTTATGCCAAGCTTTACAGTTAAAGCAGAAGATAGCGTACCTTTTCCAGCACCTGGAGCACCTAATAAAATTAATTTCATGTCGAATACTCCTTACTCAAGAAAGCCTTTATAGTGTTTCATCATCATTTGAGATTCTATTTGACGCATTGTTTCTAGTGCTACACCAACCATGATAACTACAGATGTTCCACCTAATGCCATATTAGAAAGCACAGGGAATAACGCACCTAAAATTAAAGGTAAAGTTGCAAGTACACCTAAGAACATTGCACCTACGAAAGTTACTTTTGATAAAACTTTTGCTATAAAATCTGTTGTAGGTTTACCTGGTCTAAAACCTGGGATAAATCCACCATTTTTCTTTAAATTATTTGCAATTTCGATAGGATTAAACTGCATAGCAGCGTAAAAATAACTAAATGCAATAATAAATAAAAAGAAAACAACAATATAAATTAAGCTAGTTTGTTGCATAAGTGATACTATAATAGACCACACAGAACCTTCTTCGCCACTTCCAAAGAAAATAGCAAGCGTTCCTGGTAGAGATACTATAGATGATGCAAAGATTATTGGCATAACACCAGAAGCCGAAACTTTGATTGGTAAATGAGTGTTTTGACCACCCATCATTTTACGACCAACAACTCTTTTTGCATAGTTTATAGGTATTCTTCTTTCTGCTGTGTTCATAACAACAACAAAAGCTACGATTCCTATAAATAAAACAAACGCAAAAACACCAAGTAACGCATAGAATACATCTATCCCTGATAAAGTGCCATAATATGCATTTACAACAGCATTTTGTATTAAATAATAGATTTGAGCACCCATACTTGGTAAACTCGCTACGATACCTGTAAATAAAATCATTGATGTGCCGTTACCAACACCTCTTTCAGTTATTCTATCGCCTAGCCACATTAGAAGAGCTGTACCTGCAACTAAAGTTAAAATAATAACTAGAGCTTGCAAAAATCCAGTTCCATAAACTAAACCTTGGCTAGAAAGTAACGTATAATATCCATAAGCCTGGATAAAAGCTATTACTAACGCTGTGTATTTTGTTATTTGTGCAATTTTTTTACGACCCTCTTCGCCACCTTCTTTAGCTAACCTTTCTAAATACGGTATTGCGACCGAAAGTAGTTGGATTATGATAGATGCGTTGATAAAAGGCGAAATACTCATTGCAAAAATTGTGGCTTGTGATAATGCACCACCCGAAAGTATGTTGAAATATCCAAGCAAAGTTCCTTCATACGCTCCAAACATCATTTCTAAAGCTGCAAGATTTATATAAGGAACTGGAATTGCAGAACCCATTCTAAAAATTACAATTATAAAAAATGTGAATAATAGTTTTTTGCGAATATCAGGAATGTGCCAAGCGTTTTTTAAGGTTGTTAGCACCTTAAATCACCTCAGCTTTCCCGCCAGCTGCTTCGATTTTTGCAATTGCTGATTTAGAAAAAGCAGTAGCTTTGATAGTTAATTTCTTTTTAATTTCGCCATTACCAAGAATTTTAACGCCGTCTAATTCTTTAGAAATTAAACCAGCAACTAATAATTCTTGAGCAGAAATTACTGAACCATCTTCAAAAATCTCAAGTGCAGATACATTTACTGCAGCATAGTGGGTTGCGAATATATTTGTAAAACCACGTTTAGGTAAACGACGTGCAAGAGGCATTTGTCCACCTTCAAATCCAGGACGTACTCCGCCACCTGATCTAGCCCATTGACCTTTGTGTCCACGTCCAGCTGTTTTACCATTACCTGAACCTTTACCACGGCCTTTTCTAAACGCTTCTTTTGTAGAGCCTTCAGCTGGCTTTAATTCGTGTAAATTCATTTCTTGCACCTCCTTACTTAACTTCTTCTACTTGTACTAGGTAATTGATTTTTTGAAGTTTACCTTTTGTGCAATCGTTTGCAGGTTGAACAGAAAAATCATTTACTTTTTTTAACCCTAGCGAGTGAGCTGTAGCGATATGTTTATCTTTTCTACCGATTAAGCTCTTAGTTAGGGTAACTTTTAGAGTTGACATAAATTACCCTCCTTATAGAATTTCGTCTACAGATTTACCACGGCGAGCTGCTACTTCTTCTACGTTTACAAGTCTTTGTAAACCTTCGATAGTTGCTGCTACAACGTTTTGTGGATTATTTGAACGTAGACATTTTGTACGAATATCTTTGATACCTGCAAGTTCTACAACTGCACGTACTGCACCACCTGCGATAACCCCAGTACCTTCACCAGCTGGTTTTAATAGCACAGAACCTGCACCATATTTACCGATAACTTCGTGTGGTATTGATGTTTTTAAAAGTGATACTTTTACTAAATTTTTCTTAGCGTCTTCGATACCTTTGCGGATTGCATCTGGAACCTCAGAGGCTTTACCAAGACCGAAACCAACTGTACCATTTCCATCACCTACAACAACAAGTGCTGCAAATTTGAAAATACGTCCACCTTTTACCGTCTTAGATACTCTATTTAAAGATACTACTCTTTCTTGTAATTCAAGAGTGCTTGCATCAATTAATTTTGGCATATTTTTGTGCCTCCTTTCTCCTAAAATTTCAGTCCGCCTTCACGTGCACCTTCTGCTAATGCTTGAACTCTACCATGGTAAACATATCCACCACGATCGAATACTACATTTTCAATGCCTTTTTCTTTAGCTAATTTCGCAACTAAAGCACCAACTGCTTTCGCAGCCTCTTTGTTACTGCCATTACCTTCTACGCTTTGAGAAGTAGCTGCAACCAGAGTAACTCCTGCAACGTCATCAATGATTTGAGCTGTAATGTTTTTGTTTGATCTAAAAACATTAAGACGAGGTCTTGTAGCTGTTCCACTGATTTTTGCACGAACTCTTTTGTGCCTTCTAAGGCGTTGCTTATTTGAATCTTTTTTTGATACCATTTACAAACACCTTCCTTATTTTTTCTTACCGCCAGCTTTACCCTCTTTACGACGGATAACTTCATCAGAATATTTAATACCTTTACCTTTGTAAGGTTCTGGTGGTCTAAGTTCTCTGATTTCAGCTGCAAACTGACCTACTTGTTGTTTAT
>JAWXUO010000038.1:0-22105 GCA_044426355.1 Clostridia bacterium
CTGTAGAAATTGCCCAACCTTCATTTTTTACTTTTGTACGAACATGTTCACACCATTGGTTACCAGCTTCTGTAACAGGAGGAGCCATAACAACAAAGTTAAAGCCATCTATAGATACTGAATCATTGTAAGATGAAGTAGATGCAGTCCATTCGTAAACCATACCTGCAACGTCTCCAGGGATATATTCTTTACGAGCAGAAGTACCTTTTGTGAAAGCTTCTTTATCAATAAGACCTATATCGTACCAACGAGATACATTTTCTAAACCAATTTTAAATTCTTCTGTAATCCACGCATGATACCATTCGCCATCATCACCTAAAATAACACGTTCTGATCTGTCATCGTTAGAGTAACAACGAGCGTCCCAGAAGTTTACTAAACGAATAACTTCTTGCCAATAGTCGAAAATAAGTGGAATTTCATCGTTTAAACCATTTCCGTTAGGGTCATCATCACGGAAAGAAATAAGAACTTTTTCTAAATCTTCTACAGTTTCTGGCATATCTAAACCTAAAGTATCAAGCCAGTCTTGACGGATAAAGTATTGACGAGCTGTAATGCCGTCTGCTATATATGGAATGTGATATATTTTACCATCAGAACCTACTGTAGATGCAACTACATCAGGATTTTCTGCAAGGAAAGTAGAATAGTTTGGTAAATAATCCCAATAATCATCTAAAGAATAGAATGCACCATATGGACCATATTGCATAGCATAAGGACCTACTTCTGCACCACCATATATTTCTGATGGGAATTGGTCAACTGCTTGAAGTGCAACTTCTGTAGATGAGCTAGTTGCAACTGGGTTACCAGTGTTAACAAAAGAAATATTAGTTATGTTTGCCATTTCTTGATACACAGGCCATGATTCATCAAATACATATTTACTTGATGCGTGGTAGTGATAAGTATAAGAAAGTGCTTCGTCAAGAGGGAAAGTAATTAAATTTTCACCTGTTGTGTTAAATCCACGGTCGTCCGTAGTTGGGTTTGAGGTATTGCCTGTTGTGTTGCCAGTTGTTGAATCCGAACTACCACACGCTGATAAAGTAGCGAGAATGATAGTCGATGCTAAAAGAATTGCTATGTTTTTGTTAGTTTTCATAAGTTCTTCCTCCTTTGTAATTCAAAAGTGACATTTACCAAATATACTATATGTAAATAATTGTATGTTTGATACTATAAAAGAAGTATATATCAATATAACTAAAATGTCAAGTGTTTTTATTGAAAAATTATTTAATATGCATAAATATAAAATTATGATTTATGATATTATATAAAAAAACCTTTTAACAAAGGTGTTAAACTGTTGATATTAACGATTTAATGTGTTGGAGTTTTTAGAAAAAAATTTTATTTTGTCGAAATTTAAAATAAAACAAAGCTTTGGTATTTCTACCAAAGCTTTGTATAAATTTTATTAGTTTAGATATTGTGCAAAGTTTGCATACGCAGTAGTGTATATATCTACTAAATCTTGAACGCCCATGTTTTCTAATTGAGTAATATAACTATCCCATTGACCATCAATAAGAGTCCAATCGCTAACGATGAAAGTTTGAATTTTTTCATCTAAAAATGCATTAATTTCACTTGTTAATGAAAGTTTGTTAGTAAGGTCATCGCCCTCAAAACTAAGCGAAGGCATTCTAAATACTTCATGGTAACCTTCTGCAAGATACATATCAATACCAGTTACTCCAGTTTCGTGTGTCCATTGAAGTTCGTATCTAAAGTCTTGTAGGTAACCGATGTTAACTTGAGCACCAACATCTTCTCTTAAGTAAGTGTTAACTGCTTTGTTATCAGGGTTGTTTAAAACAGCATCTGTAAATATAGGTTCGCCGTTTTGCATAGTGTAGTCAACGTCTTCGATACCAAAGTTTGACATAATCCAGCCTTCTTCACTCCAAAAATAGTCCATATAAGTGAATAATGCACCTACATATTCTTCAGGACAGCTTGTAGAAATAGCCCAACCGTTTGTACCAACGTTTGCACGACCATTTTCTTCAAATTGATTACCTGTTGCAGTTACAGGTGGAGCCATAACAGCAAAGTGGAAACCGTCAATATCTACAGTGTCATGGTAAGATGAAGTAGAAGCTATCATATCACGAGTAGAGCCACCTACGTCACCAGGGATATATTCTTTACGAGAAGCAGTACCTTTTGTAAAAATTTCACGGTCGATAAGACCCATGTCGTACCAACGAGAGATATTTTCTATACCTGTTTTAAATTCGTCAGTCATCCATGTATGGTACATTTCGCCATCATCGTTCATAGTGATACGAGTTGTCATATCAGAAGAACCATATGCACGAGCGTCCCAAAGTGTTACAAGACGAATCATTTCGTTCCAGTAGTCGCAGAAGAAAGGAATTTCATCGTTTAATCCGTTACCGTTAGGGTCATCATCACGGAAAGCAATAAGGACTTGCTCATATTCTTCTGTAGTTGTAGGCATTTCTAAACCTAGATTGTCAAGCCAGTCTTGACGAATGAATAATACACGAGTAAGAGGTGCATTATAAAGAATAGGTATGTAATACATTTTACCGTCAGAACTAACAGTAGATGCAATAACGTCTTTGTTTTCTGCTAAATATGCAGAATAGTTTGGAAGATATTCCATGTAGTCATCTAGTGAATAGAAAGCCCCTAAAGGACCATATTCTCTAAAGTAGTCAGAGTTGTTACCACCACCACCGTAAAGGTCAGCAGGGAACTGGTCGAAAGCTTGTAAAGAAAGCTCTGTAGTTGTGCTTGTTGATACAGGGTTTGCAACGTTGACTAAAGATATATTTGTAAGTTCAGCCATGTATTCAAATACAGGCCAAGTTTCATCAAAAACATATTTGTCTGAGTTGTGATAGTGGAAATCGAACGTTAGAGGTTCGTCTAGTGGAAACGTGATAGGGCTTGTCCCACTAAGGTTTAAGTCCACATCTTCGGCTACGTTAGTATTAGTATTGTTGTTACTATTACCAGTGTTTGTTGTTGAATCTGTACTACCACATGCTGAAAGAGTAGCGAGAATCATAGATGATGCTAAAAGCATTGCCAGTGTTTTGCTAGTTTTCATTATTTTTTCCTCCTTAATACCTGAAAATAATGTTGTTGTTTTTTGTTAATGTATTAACAAGTACAATGATAATTATACATAGTAGTATATTAAAAGTCAATTAAAAATAAGGATAAAATAGTTATATAGCTTATAAATAGCTTATTGAACAAATGAAGAAACCATATTTTGTGAATTGTAACAAAAATTAAAATAAACTAAAAAGTAAAATTCGACATTTTAACTAAAAATATAATGAAATTTTATCTAATAAACAAAACAAAGCCTTGGTGTTTATACCAAGACTTTGAATAAAGTTTTAAAAGATTAACTGAAATAAGACATATAACGATCATATGCTGTAGCATAAAGGTCAAGTAATTCTTGTAAACCTAAAGATTTAGTTTTTTCTACATAAGAGTCCCATTTGCCATCAATTAAAGTCCAATCGTTAAGAATGAAATCTTGCATAGCTTCTAGGTGATATGTGTTAATGTCAGTTTTTAATGATTGGCTAAGTTCTAGTTCATCATCTGTGTAGTTTAGTTCAGGAACCATGAATAAATCATCACTGTATCCGTTTTCTTCATACATTGTAATACCGATACGACCTGATTCGTGAGTCCATTGATATTCATAATCGTAAATCATCCAGTAACCATTAAGGATATGTGCACCAACGTTTTCTTTAAGGTAAGTGTTAACAGCTTTTAATTCTGGATTGTTTAAAACAGCATCAGTAAAAGTAGGTTCGCCGTCTACATAAGTCCAGTGTTGATCTTCAACGCCGAAGTTTGAAAGAATGCGACCTTCTTCTGTCCAGAAATAGTCAAGATATGAGAATAAATATCCAACAAGTTCTGGGTCACAGCTTGAAGAAATAGCCCAACCTTGAGTTTTTACTTTAGTACGAACGTGTTCTGCCCATTGGTTTCCAGATTCAGTGATTGGTGGAGCTATAATAGCAAAATTGAAACCTTCTAGTGCAACTGTATCATTGTAAAGTGATGTAGATGCAACCCAGTCATGAGTCATACCACCGATGTCGCCAGAAAGATATTCAGGACGAGAAGAAGTACCTTTTGTAAAGATTTCAGGATCTATAAGACCCATATCGTACCAACGAGAAACATTTTCGATAGCGTATTTAAATTCGTCAGCAATCCATGCATGATACCAAACGCCATCTTCGCCTAAAATTACACGTTCATCTCTATTGTCATTAGAGAAACAACGAGCGTCCCAAAGATTTACTAAACGAACAACTTCTTGCCAGCTATCATTGAAATATGGAATTTCATCTTTAATGCCGTTGCCGTTAGGGTCATCATCACGGAACGCAATAAGAACTTGTTCTAGGTCTTCTACAGTTTCAGGAACTTCTAAGCCTAAGTTATCAAGCCAGTCTTGACGAATGAAGTATGTACGAGCAACAGTTCCGTCCATTACGTATGGAATGTGATAAATTTTACCATCAGAACCAACGGTAGATGCAACTACATCTGGATTGTCAGCAAGGAAAGCAGAGTAGTTTGGAAGATAATCCCAGTAATCATCTAAAGAATAGAATGCTCCGTAAGGACCATATTGCATTGCATAAGGACCTATGTCTGTTCCACCATATAAATCAGATGGGAATTGGTCAACTGATTGAAGTGAAACTTCTGTAGATGAGCTTGTAGCAATTGGATTTGCAGTACTTGTAAAAGAGATATTTGTAAGTCTGTCCATTTCTTGGAATACAGGCCAAGTTTCATCAAATACATATTTGTTTGAAAAATGTAAATGGAAAGTGAATTTTAGTGGTTCTTCTAGTGGGAAAGTAACCAGTGATTCTCCAGATGTGTTAAGATCACGATCACCCGTAGGGTCACCTGAAAGGTTTGTGCTGTTGTTTGGCGTTGTTGAATCTGTACTACCACATGCTGAAAGAGTAGCGAGAATCATAGATGATGCCAAGAATATTGACAGTTTTTTGCTAGTTTTCATTATTTTTTCCTCCTCATAAAATTAAATAATGTATTGCAAATATATAAACTTTATATACTTGTCTATGTGAAATTATATATTAAAATTCACGATTAGTCAATAAAAATAATACAAAAAATATTTTTAATAAAAATAAATGAATATATCAATAAAAATCATTAATGTTATTTGTTAAAGATAAACAAAACCTTGGCAGTTATACCAAGGTTTTGAATAGAGTGTTAAAATATTAACCGAAATAAGTCATATAACGATCATATGCTGTACCATAAAGATCAAGTAATTCTTGTACTCCTAGAGAGTAAGATTTATCTACATAAGCGTCCCATTTACCATCAATTAAAGTCCAATCAAGTAAAACGAAATCTTGAACTGCTTCCATGTGGTAAGTGTTAATTTCATTAATTAAAGCTTCGTGAGTTTCAAGTTCGTTATCTGTGTAGTTTAGAGTTGGCATCATAAATAATCCATCGCTAAATCCACCATCAAGGTACATGTTTACACCAGCTTGACCAATTTCGTTAGTCCATTGTAATTCGTAGTCATAGTCCATCCAATAACCAACAACAACTTGAGCACCAACATCTTCTTTTAAGTAAGTGTTAACAGCTTTTAAAGCATCGTTGTTCATAACAGAATCTGTAAATGTTGGTTTGCCATCAACAAAAGTCCAGTGTTCGCCTTCTACACCAAAGTTAGAAAGGTTACGACCTTCTTCTGTCCAGAAATAATCCATGTAAGCGAATAAAGCACCTACTTTGTCTGGGTCACAACTAGAAGAAATAGCCCAAGATTCAGGTTTAACTTTTGTACGGATATGTTCTGACCATTGGTTGCCAGCTTCTGTAATAGGTGGAGCCATAACAACAAGGTTAAAGCCTTCAATGTCAGTAACAGTATCATTATATGCAGTTGTAGATGCAATCCATTCGTAAGTCATACCACCAGTGTCACCAGGGATATATTCTTTACGAGAAGCAGTACCTTTTGTGAAAATTTCAGGATCTAAAAGACCCATATCGTACCAACGAGAAACATTTTCGATAGCATATTTAAATTCATCAGAAAGCCAACAGTGATACCAAACGCCATCATCGCCTAGAACAACACGTTCTGATCTATCATCATTTGAGAATGCACGAGCGTCCCAAAGATTTACAAGACGTACAACTTCTTGCCAGCTATCATTATATACAGGGATTTCATCTTGAATACCGTTGCCGTTCGGGTCATCATCACGGAAAGCTATTAAAACAGCTTCTAAATCTGCAACAGTTTCTGGCATATCTAAACCTAAGTTATCAAGCCAGTCTTGACGGATATGGTAAGCACGAGCAACCGTACCGTCTGCTATGTAAGGGATATGATATATTTTTCCATCGCCACCAACTGTAGATGCAACAACATCTGGGTTTTCAGCAAGGAAAGCTGAGTAGTTTGGAAGATATTCCCAGTAATCATCTAAAGAGTAGAATGCACCATAAGGACCATATTGCATAGCATAAGGACCTACTTCTGCACCACCATATAAGTCAGATGGGAATTGGTCAACTGATTGAAGTGCAAGTTCTGTAGAAGAACTTGTAGCAACAGGGTTAGCTGAGCTTGTAAAAGAGATATTTGTGAGATTTGCCATTTCTACGTATACAGGCCAAGTTTCATCAAATACATATTTATTTGAAGCATGAAAGTGGAAAGTATAGTTTAGAGGTTCTTCAAGTGGGAAAGTAATTAAATTTTCGCCAGATGTGTTAAAATCTCGGTCGCCAGAAGGGTCCCCAGAAAGATTACTGTTGTTCCCAGTTGATGAATCATCACTTCCACATGCAGAAAGTGTTGCAAGAATCATCGTTGATGCTAGAAGCATCGATAGCGTTTTGTTAGTTTTCATTATTTTTCCTCCTTTATAAATAAAAATAATGTTTTGTTAAATACAAAATTAATTGTATTTACGATTGTATAACTGAGTATATAGCAAAGTGTATAATATGTCAATGAAAATTATACAAAAATAGTTAATTTGCATAAAAAATAGCTTATTGAATAAAAACCTTTTATTTTATTTGTTAAATGTTACAAAAATAAAAACATTTTATATTAAAAATCTAACAAAATGACAAAAAACAAAGCCTTGGTGTTTAAACCAAAGCTTTGTGTAAATTTGTTTAAATTATTTAGTTGTGTAAGACATAAAACGAGTATATGCTACATCTGTAAGGTCGATTAATTCTTGTAAACCAAGAGACTCAGTTTTTTCTACATAAGCGTCCCATTTACCATCAATTGCAGTCCAATCACCGATGATGAAATCTTGAATAGCTTCTTCACCATATGTAATAATACTATTTAATAAAGAATCGTATAATTCAAGTTCGTCTTCTGTGTAAGTTAGATTTGGCATCATGAATAAATCGTCGCTAAATCCACCAGCAGTGTATAGTTCAATACCATCAACACCAATTGGGTGAGTCCATTGAATTTCGTAACGGTAATCCATCCAGTAACCAACAGGAATTTGAGTACCTAAATCTTCTTGTAAGTAAGTGTTAACAGCTTTTTGGTCTGGATTATTTAAAACAGCATCTGTGAAAACAGGTTCGCCGTCTACATAGTTCCAGTGTTCGCCTTCGATACCGAAGTTTGTAACAATACGGCCTTCTTCGCTCCAGTAGTAATCCATGAATGCAAATAAAGGTCCAACTTTTTCTGGGTCACAGCTTGAAGAGATAGCCCAAGCATGTTCTTTAACTTTAACACGAACGTGTTCTGACCATTGGTTTCCAGCTTCTGTAACAGGAGGAGCCATAACAACAAAGTTAAAGCCTTCTACTTGTACAATATCGTTGTATGCTGTAGTTGATGGAATCCAGTCATAAGTCATACCACCAATATCGCCTGGAAGATATTCTTTACGAGAAGCAGTACCTTTTGTAAAGATTTCAGAGTCAATAAGACCTATATCATACCAACGAGAAACGTTTTCGATAGCAGTTTTAAATTGGTCAGATGTCCAAGTGTAGTACCATTCGCCATTTTCATCAGGGATTATACGTAAATTTTCATTATCACTTGCATAACAACGAGCGTCCCAAAAATTAACTAAACGAATACATTCTTCCCAACCGTCGTTGAAGAAAGGAATTTCATCTTTAATGCCGTTGCCGTTCGGGTCATCATCACGGAAAGCGATAAGTACTTTTTCTAAGTCTTCAACAGTTTCTGGCATATCTAAACCTAAGTTATCAAGCCAGTCTTGACGAATATGGTAAGCACGAGCAACAGCTCCATCACCATCTGCAATATATGGAATGTGGTAAAGTTTACCATCAGAACCAACTGTAGATGCTAATACATCAGGGTTAGCAGTAAGGTATGCTGCATAGTTTGGTAAATATTCCCAATAATCGTCTAGAGAATAAAACGCACCATATGGTCCATAAGACATAGCATATACTGCAACAGCATTACCACCGTATAAGTCAGATGGGAATTGGTCAACAGCTTGTAACGCTAGTTCTGTAGTAGAGCTTGTAGATACAGGGTTTGCAGTACCAACAAAAGAAATGTTAGTAAGTTCTGCTAAATAGTCAAATACAGGCCAATCTTCGTTGAATGTATACTTGTTTGCAGCATGATAGTGGAAAGAGTAAGATAAAGGTTCTTCAAGTGGAAAAGTTATAGCGTTTTCACCAGAAGTGTTCATTCCTCGGTCTTCTGAAGGGTCTGCAGTAAATGAACCAGTTGTGCTGTTAGTCGTTGAATCTGTACTACCACATGCTGAAAGCGTTGCAAGAATCATCGAAGATGCTAAAAGCATCGAAAGTGCTTTGGTCTTTTTCATTAGGTTGTTTCCTCCTCATTGAATAATGTTTCAATTAAATGTACGTAAATTTAACAAAGTTTTTTTACGAGTGAAATTAATTATAAAACAATATGGTAATTTTGTCAACAAATACTGAAAAAAGTAGCAATTTGTATAATATATAAACAAAACAAAACAAAACCTTAGCTAATTTAACTAAGGTTTTGTGTATTATTTAGTTTTTTTTAGTTTATATAAGACATAAATCTATCGTATGCAACAGCATATAAGTCTAACAATTCTTGTAAACCTAAAGACTCAGTTTTTGCTACATAAGTATCCCATTTACCATCAATTAAAGTCCAATCGCCGATTATAAATTCTTGGATTGCTTCTTCGCCGTAAGTGTTAATTTCGTTTAGTATAGATTCATGAGTTGCAAGCTCATCTTCAGTATAATTTAAGAATGGTAGGAAGAATAAATCTTCGCTAAAACCATTTGCATCATACAATTCGATACCCTCAAGACCTTTTTCATGAGTCCATTGTAATTCGTAACGGTAGTCCATCCAATAACCTACTGGTAATTGAGCACCAACATCTTCTTGTAAGTAAGTGTTAACAGCTTTTTGGTCTGGATTGTTTGTAACTATATCTGTATAAGTAGGAGTTCCGTCAACATCAGTCCAGTGGATACCTTCTACGCCGAAGTTTGAAAGTGTACGACCTTCTTCGCTCCAGTAGTAGTCTAAGTAAGAAAATAAAGGACCTACTTTTTCTTCTGGACAGCTAGCAGATATTGCCCAAGCTTGAACTTTAACTTTTGTACGAACATGTTCGCACCATTGGTTTCCAGCTTCTGTAACAGGTGGAGCCATAACAACAAAGTCAAATCCGTCTACACCAGCTGAATCATTATAAGTTGAAGTAGAAGCTATCCATTCGTATGTGAAACCACCAGTGTTTCCTGGAAGATATTCTTTACGAGAAGCAGTACCTTTTGTGAAAATTTCAGGGTCTATAAGTCCCATATCATACCAACGAGAAACATTTTCTATACCAATTTTAAATTGGTCAGATGTCCAAGTGTGGTACCAAACACCATCATCTCCAAGAATAACACGTTCATCTCTATCATCACTTGCGTAACAACGAGAATCCCAGAAATTAACTAAACGAATACATTCTTGCCAGCTATCGCTGAAATATGGAATTTCATCTTGTATGCCATTTCCGTTAGGGTCATCTTCACGGAAAGAGATAAGTACTTTTTCTAAATCTTCAACAGTTTCTGGCATATCTAAACCTAGAATATCAAGCCAGTCTTGACGTATAAAGTAAGTACGAGCAACACCACCATCTGCTATGTATGGTATGTGGTATAATTTACCATCAGAACCTGCAGTTGATGCAATTACATCTGGATTATCTTCTAAATATGCTGAGTAGTTAGGAAGATATTCCCAATAATCATCTAAAGAATAAAAAGCACCATCTGGACCATACGACATTGCATAAGTAGAAACTGTATTTCCTCCATAAAGTTCAGAAGGAAATTGGTCAACTGCCTGAAGTGCTAGTTCAGTAGATGAACTTGTAGCAACAGGGTTTGCAGTATTTGTGAATGAAATGTTAGTAAGTTCGGTCATATGTTGGAAAACTGGCCAACTTTCATCGAATACATACTTATTAGCAGCATGATAATGGAAAGTGTAAGTTAAAGGTTCTTCTAGTGGAAAAGTAACAGCACTTTCTCCTGATGTGTTCATTCCACGGTCGTCAGATGGATCAGCAGTTAGAGCATTACCATTTGTTGATGAATCTGTATCACCACATGCAGATAATGTTGCGAGAATCATGGTAGAAGCTAAAAGCATAGCTATGGTTTTGTTTGTTTTCATAAAATTTCCCCCTCAATGTTAAAAGTATTCTATATCAAATATACTATGAGTAAAAATGTATGTTTGATACTATAAATGAATTATACATCAATATACACAAATTGTCAATAGTGTTTTTAAAATATTTATTCAATTTATATAAAATGTCGAAAATAGAAATTTACAATTGCAAATAAAGTTATATTTATTATCTAAAAATGCGATAGATAAAAGGTATCAAATTGTTGATTGTGACAAAAATAAAAACAAATAATTTTTCGAAAAATAAAGCCTTGGTAAATTTATACCAAAGCTTTATATAATTTTATTTATCTAAAAAAGAATAACCAAATAACGCCTACAAAAGTTCCAACAAAAAGTGCGATAGCTGGAACGAAAACTAAAAATGCAGAAATTAGCATAGCTGGTAAGTCGTTTTTTTCAAGCTGAATTTTTTCGACGTTTTCTTCAAACTCTTTTTCAGATTTTTCTACATCAACTACTTTGCTGATTTTATTACGAAAGACCATAAAACTAACCCTTTTTACAATGATGACAAGATACAAAGTGGTCAGGTTCGATTTCTTCCCATATTGGAACATCTTTTTTGCAAATATCTGTAGCAAATTCGCAACGTGTGTGGAATTTACAACCAGCAGGTGGTCTGATTGGGCTTGGAATATCGCCTTCTAGAGGTTTAATGTCGCCTCGTGCTTCTATATCAGTAGAAGGAATAGCATGTAGTAAGGCTTGCGTGTATGGGTGCAAAGGGTTTGTAAAAATACGTTCGGCAGAACATAATTCTACCATGTTCCCAAGATACATTACACCGATACGGTCTGAAATATATTTAACAACACTTAAATCGTGCGATATAAATAGGTAAGTTAAGTTTTCAGTTTCTCGTAAATCTTGTAAAAGATTTATAACTTGGCTTTGAATAGATACATCTAGTGCAGAAACAGCTTCATCACATACCATAAAACGAGGTTTCATAGCAAGCGAACGGGCGATACCTATACGTTGACGTTGCCCACCAGAAAATTGGTGTGGGTATCTATGAAACATATAAGGAGCAAGCCCACATTTTTGCATAATCTCTATAACGTATTCCTGCAAAGATGGGTCACCACTTTTATATACTTTGTGCGTTATAAGGCTTTCGCTTATAATTTGACCGACCGTCATTCTAGGGTCTAGCGAAGAATATGGGTCTTGGAAGATTAATTGCAAATCTACACGCAAAGTACGCATTTCTGAATATTTTAGTCGAGTTAAATCAATTCCACGGTCTAAATACTTTTCAAATTCTGCAAATTCTTCATTTTGTAGCAAAGGTTCTTTTAGTTCCTTGATTTTATTTGTATGTGAAGCAACTTTTAAATCGTATTCGTTAAATTCTGCCTCAAGCTTTGCGATTTCGCTTACATTTTTTTGAAGTCTAGCTTTTTCAAGGTTTTTTAAAACAACACTGCGTTTATTCGATACTTCTAATTTTTGTAAAAGTAAAGACTTAAATTCAGATAAATCATCTATAACATAAAATCCACCTAGAACTTTTGTCATAAGGCTATAGTATTTAGTATAATTTACAAAAAGTTTATGAAGTTCTGCTTCTTTTTGAGAGTCTAAAGGCTTTGCAAGATATTCATCATATGCTTTTTTAGCATTTCGAGCTTTTTCACGCATACTATCAACATTTGACACAGCATCTACAAAATATTTTGGAACAATATCAAATACATCTTTTGCATAATATAGAGTTTCGCCCTCAGTTTGATTATAAAGTTGTAATAAAGTTCTGCCTAAAGTGGATTTACCACAACCAGACTCTCCAACTAATCCTAAAGTTTCGCCCTCGTAGATAGCAATAGAAATATCATCGTTAGCACGAACAAACAAACGCTCTTTGCCAAGTGATTTTTTTAGTGGAAAATATTGTTTTAAATGGTTTACTTTTAGTAAAATGTTCTTTTCCATATTATTGCTCCTTCCTATTTGGATAAAAACAACGTATGCTGTGATTTTCTGAAACTTTCACAAGGTCTGGTTGTTCTTGTTCGCATTTTTCTGTAGCATATTTACATCTTGGTGAAAATTTGCAACCGATAGGTAAGTCTAGTGGGTGTGGAACAGAACCTTCGATAGGCTCAAGTCTTATACCTACTGGAGTATCTAAACGAGGTATAGAAGTTAAAAGACCTTCTGTATATGGGTGTCTATGGTCAACGTTTCCGAAAATAGAATCTACATCAGCAATTTCTACAACTTGACCACAATACATAACAGCAACATCATCTGCCATTTGGTTTATAACCCCTAAATCATGGGTGATAAATAAAATAGACGTACCATTTTCTTTTTTAAGTTCGTTCATTAATACTAAAACTTGTGCTTGAATTGTAACATCTAGTGCAGTTGTTGGTTCGTCAGCGATTAGCAGTCGTGGACGACATGCTAGTGCCATCGCAATCATTACACGTTGACGCATACCACCAGAAAGTTGGTG
The DNA here is from genome assembly GCA_044426355.1 of Clostridia bacterium. Classification (GTDB taxonomy): domain Bacteria; phylum Bacillota; class Clostridia; order Oscillospirales; family Butyricicoccaceae; genus CAYJLC01. Next base: position 13,263 of record JAWXUO010000038.1, read on the forward strand.
TGGATATTGCTTTGCAACATTTTCTGGATTAGGAATTTTAACAGATGCAAGCATTTCGATACTTTTTATGCGAGCTTCTTTTTTAGATAAATTTTGATGAATAATCAAAGGCTCGCTAATTTGTTTTTCTATAGTAAAAATAGGATTTAGGCTCGTCATAGGCTCTTGGAAAATAACGGAAATATCGTTACCACGAATAGCATACATTTCATCTCTTGAAAAATCTTTTAAATTTTTACCGTCAAAGAATATATCGCCTGAGTCTATATATCCATTTCCGTCTAAAAGTCTTAAAATACTCATAGCAGAAACAGATTTACCAGAACCAGATTCGCCAACTATTCCAAGTGTTTTGCCAGATTCTACAGAGTATGAAACATCATTAACTGCACGAATTGTTCCACGTTTTGTTTTAAAAAAAGTTTTTAAATTGCGAATTTCAAGTAAAGACATGTTCATACCTCCTATCTGTCATTAGAATGTGGGTCGGTTGCATCACGCAGACCGTCGCCGATACTATTTATACTAATGGTAGCAAAACTTAGAGCAAGTGCTGGGAATATCCATTGCCACCAGTAAGTTGCAATAATTTTAGAATCTTGTGCACTAGTTAGCATATTACCCCAAGTTGGGTTTGGTTCTGTTACGCCAAAACCAAGGAAAGAAAGCGTAGATTCCGTTAGCATACTCGATGCGAAAGAAAGTGTAACACTAACTATAATAACTGTTATTATATTAGGTATAATGTGTTTAAAAATAATAGCAGATTCTTTAACGCCGATAGCTTTAGCAGCAGTTACAAATTCTTTTTCACGTTCTGCTAAAATTTGTGCACGAACAAGTCTTGCAAGACCTGTCCAACCTAAAAGACCTAATATAACCATTATAAGCATAATTCTTTGTGTTTCAGAAATGCTGTTTCCAAGCATGCTAGATAAAATCATAGCGAAAGGTAAGAAAGGAAGACCAGATACGATTTCGGCGAAACGCATTAATAAATTATCAATCAAAGTACCACCATAGTAGCCAGAAATACCACCTACTACAATACCTATTATAGTAGAAATTACAACAGCGATAGCACCTACCGTCATAGTCATTCTACCACCAGACACTAGACGAGTGAAAATATCACGTCCTAAAGTATCAGTACCCATAAGGTAGCCTTTAAGACCCCAAGTATACATATTTCCGTTTTCATCAAAAGCATAGTTTTGGTGATAATCTGTAACAAGAGTAGTTATAGTCCCCATGTTTGAAGGAAGACTTATTTGTCCAAAATTATCAGCACCCCAAGCGATAACTTTTCCATCGTCAGTTAATGCTGAATAGTGGTTTAAACCACCTTCTATTTGAACAAAAGTATAGCTGTCAAAATCTTCTGGAACTTGCATTGCAACATTTGAATTTTCGCCCCATAACACAATTTTTCCATTTTCTAAAAGAGCAGCTGCCGTGCGTTCTGTCATTGCAACTTGCGTAGTAACTCCCATGATTTCTTCTGGAACAATAGCAGTAGGCGAAGATTTAGACGCAAGCGATACTACATCACCACTAGTTGTAACTAAAACACCTGTGCTAGAATTTAACTCAAAATCTGCAATTTGTCCTTGATAGTTGTCAACATAGTTTATGTCCATTAAGTTTTGGTTACCCCAATATACAACTTCGTTTGCGTCAGTTAATGCCCACGAAATTTGGTAACCTGCATCAACAGATACAATTTTACCTTTTAGGTAGTCTGCAGAGGCAGGTATAGAAGTAACGTTTAGTCTGTCATATCCCCAAGCGAAAAGCTCACCATCATCATTTAAAGCGACAACGTGGTTATTACCAGCTGATACATCTATAACATGACCCATATTAGACGGGTAGTTATGAAGTTTACTTTCTGTAATTTGTCCATAAATATACACTTCGCCATCATTTGTAACACCTGTTCCAAAAGTAGCACCAGGAGCGACAACAGCTAAATTCGATTTTAAAGCACTTGGTAGCGACATCATAGTAAAACCAGGAGCTACGTTTGATTGCGTAGAATCTGTATAGGTAGTGTCTAGTGGACGAAATATAGGAATTATAAAACACGCAAGAAATATAAAAGTAAAAGTTATAAGTCCAGACATTGCGAGTTTATTTTGACGAAAGTTTTTAACAGTAGTTTTTAAAGGTGTCATTAAAGCTTCTTCTTCTAAATGAGAAAGATTTGAAGACTTTCCACCGAAAAACAAAGTTTTAAAAATTGATTTTAAAGTAGATTCTTTTTTCATTATAAACTCCTTTCTAGCTTATTTTAACACGAGGGTCAATTAGTCCATAGATTAAATCTAGGAATAAATTTGAAAGTAGGGCAAGGATAATATAGAACATATTCATAGCTAGTACTACGAAGTAATCTTGTAGTCTAAGCGATGAAATAAGCAGATTTCCAAGTCCGTTCCATGCAAAAATACTTTCTATTACGATACTACCGGAGAAAATACCGATAAACCAACCAGTAAGTATAGTTACAACTGGAATTAAAGCATTACGAAATGCATGGCTATAAATTACAACTTTTTCACGCAGACCCTTAGAACGAGCAGTTCTTATATAGTCCATTCTCAAAACATCTATCATAGTAGCACGAACGTAACGTGTAACACCACCAAGGCTACTTACAGTCATAACTATAATAGGTAGCATCATGTGTTTTAAAGAATCCCAAACAGCTTCCATTCCTGTTCCAGAAAAACCTGGTGAGTTTGTTCCACTAACAGGGAAAAGACCTAAGTTTACAGCAAAAATTACAATAAAAACCAAAGCTACAACGAAAGTTGGCATACTATAGCCGACGATAGTTGCTATTTGAGTTGTTTTATCAAATAATGAATTTTTGCGAACAGCTGTTACAATTCCTAAAGGTATAGTTATAGAAAAAACTAATATTAAAGTTATTATGTTAAGCGTTACAGTATTTTTCATAGGAGCACCTACGATGTCTATAACAGGTTTTTTGTGGATTGTAGAATTACCAAAGTCGCCTTGTAGCGTATCTGTTATCCAAATAAAATATTGTTCATATAAAGGCTTATTAAGTCCCATTTTTTCACTCATTGCATCATATGCCATTTGTCTTTGTTCGTTGTTTACAAAAGTTTGTCCCTCAAGTTGTAATAATACAGGGTCGCCAGGAATCATTTTAAACAATGTAAATTGCAAAATTGATACTATAAAGAAAACAAACACCATATAACCTAAACGTTTTGCTATATATCTAGCCATTAAATCACCTCTTTTAAAATTTTGTAGTACTAAAATACATACAGTGGATTATATTATATCATACATTTTTACAAAAATCTATAATTATATTATAATTTTTTATAAAATATTACCAAAAAAATGAAATTAAACTATTTTATAAAAAAATATAAAAGTTAAGTCCCCTTATACCATAATAAAAGGATAAGGGGGCTTAAAATCAAGTCTTAATTATTCAGATACTGAAGCATAAACTACAGCGTATCTTACGTCCCAAAGAGCATTTGGAGTGTAATCTTTTAGTTTAGCTGAGAAAAATTCATGGTATTCATCTGAGTATAATGGTAGTTCAGGAAGTAATTCATTCCATCTAATTTGTAATTCTAACCATTTAGCAGACCAAGTTTCTGTATCACCAGAATCAATAGATTTCATAAATTGAGCGATTTCGTGTAATTCTTCGTCAACAATGAAAGTTTGGTTGTATGTTCCACCGTAAGTATCGATGTCTTTGTTAAAGTAGTACCATACAGCAGATGTTGTAGCAAAACTAGTTGCTAAATTATACATGTGGTAGTTTTGTAGTCCACCGTTTTGGTATAAGTTTTCTAGTAATACTGCAAATTCAATAGTGTTAGAATTTAATTTCATACCAACTTCTGCAAATGCATCAGGAAGTTTAATTGCAATTAAGTCTGAAACAGGGTTGTTTGGAGAGTTTGCCCATTCGATTTCTAAAGCCATTAACGAACCGTCAACCATTTTATGACGAACGTTATCAACACCTTTAACGTATTCTCCACCACTTGCATTTAGTGTCCAACCATCGTCGATAAGGATTTGTTCTGCGATTTCTAAGTTTTTAGTGTATTGGTTAAGTTGAGTGTTAAGCTCTGCTTGGTTATCTAAAAATTCCCATTGAGAAAGAGAGTAGTAACCATGAGTAAGTTGACCAAATCCACCTGTATATTCTCGTGCAAATTCTTCTCTATCTAGTGTGTATGCAATAGCATGACGTACAGATTGGAATTGAGTTGGTCCAAAGTTTGTAGAAAATGCGATTTTACCATAACCAGAACGTGGGTATGAAGTATAGTCTACAGTACCTGTGTCAGCTAAGTCTAAACCAGTGTTTATAGAGTCACCACCACTGATACCAGAAAGTAAATCTACAGAACCTGAAGCTAAGTCATCAAATTGAGTTGCATCAACAACAGATTTAAAAATTAAAGTTTCGATTGATGGGAAAACACCATCATAAGTTCCAGCGAAATTTGGATTAGTTTTTATAACAATTTCGTAAGAAGAAGCATTGTAGCTTACAAATTGGTAAGAACCAGCTGTAACTTGTGGATTATAACGGTAGCCAGTAGCTGGGTCGTTAATTGTAACTGCTAAAAGTTCTGCTGTAAAGTTATCAGAAATAGTAGCACCAGAACCATCGTCTGTGATAGTTACATCAGGAGCGATAACAGCCATTGGGTATGGAACAACGCTTGCAAGTGTAATATCATAGTAGAAAGGAAGTTCTTCTGCTTTAACTGTTACTGAGAAAGTGTAATCATCAATTAGATTTACACCAGAGAAAGTTTTAGATGTACCGTCGTTAAAATCTTCAAATCCAACATATTGGATACCTGTGAAGTTATCAGCGTCTATATCACCAAATTCTGGAGAAGAAGTAAGAAGTACAGCGAAAACATAGTCTTGTGCTGTGATAGCAGAACCATCACTATATACTAAATCTTCTTTAATAGTCATTGTAAAAGTTTTAGAACCATCGTCATTGTCAGTAGTTTGAAGTTCTTCTGCTAAAACTGAATAGTTTGGTTGAAAAGTACCCTCAGCTGTAAAAGCAATAGTTCCTGCACCGTGAATTAAAGCTTTAACTTGTGCGTTTGGAGAAGCATTTGTCCAACCAGTAAGCATATCTGCGTTTGCATCTGTTGTAGAACCTATTACAAGTTGATCTGATGCGTCTTCATCTCTTTGAAATACTACAGTTGTACCAGTAGGAACGTTTTCAGCATTAGATTTCGATGTATCATTATTTGTGTTGTCATCATTAGTGTTAGAACCAGTCGTTTGGTTTGAATTGCCACTATTACTTGATGATGAACTAGTGTCAGAGCCACAAGCTACAAGAGAAGCCATAAGTGACATTGCTAGCATAATTGATATTAGTTTTTTCATTTTTAAAAAAAATCCTCCTTTTTGAATATCTTATACAGAATATAATATTTTTAAGATAAAGTCAAGTCTTTTTAAAAAAAGTTCATAATTTTTCATAAATTTAACTGTTTTAACTAAAAAAACACTCGAAAGTTGTATTAAACATTGACAAATTTTATAAGATACATTATATTATAATTTATAATATAATTATTTTAAAGGAGAAAAAACATGAAATTTAATGAATATCCATATCAAAGACCCGATTGCAAAGAGTATCTTGCAAAACTTGATAAAATTGTAGCAAATTTCGAAAAAACTACAACTTTTGATGAGCAACTAGCTTTATATAAAGAATCAGAAAAGATTATGCGTGAATACAGAACTTTAGAGTCTGTGTCTTACGTTCGTTATACTATTAACACAAAAGACGAATTTTATAAAGCAGAAGGCGAATATTTCGACGAGCAAGGTCCACTTTTTAGCGAAAAAATGTTAAAACTAAATCAACTTATCGTGAAATCTAAGTTTTTAGATGATTTTGAAAAAGAAATAGGCTATGTTTATGTTAGAAATCTAAAAATGTCTGTAAAAACATTTAGCCCAGAAATTGTAGAACTTGCTCAAAAAGAAAACGAGCTTACAACAAAATATCAAACGCTATACGCTAGTGCGATGGTTGAATTTGAAGGGAAAACTATGCCACTTCCTATGCTAGGCCCTTATAAAAACGACAAAGACCGTGCAGTTCGTCAAAAAGCTTTTGAAGTAGAAGGTAAGTTTTTTGATGATAACAGAGAAGAATTAGACGAACTTTATGACAAACTTGTTAAAAACAGAACAGAACAAGCGAAAATTTTAGGCTATAAAAACTACGTAGAGCTAGCTTATGACAGACGTACAAGAAACTGCTATACTGCAAAAGATGTTGCAAATTATAGAAAACAAATTTTAGAAGATATTGTACCTCTAGCTAGTAAAATTAAAGAGAAACAAAGCAAAAGAATCGGCATAGATAATTTAAAATTATATGATGATACTTTTATGTTTTTAGATGGAAATCCTACACCAAAAGGAACACCAGATGAACTTTTAGTTGCTTGTAAAAAAATGTATAAAGAAATGAGCGAAGAAACAGCAGAGTTTATCGAATTTATGTTTGAAAATGAGCTTTTTGATGTAATATCTCGTGATGGCAAAGCACCAGGTGGATACTGCACAAGATTTTTAAACCACGAGTCTACATTTATTTTCTCGAATTTTAATGGAACAGCAGGCGATGTAGACGTTTTAACTCATGAAGCAGGACATGCACTTGCAGCATATCTTTTAAGAAAAACTAAATATTTAAGTCAAATGATGCCAACAGCAGATACTTGCGAAGTTCATTCGATGGCTATGGAATATTTAACTTCGCCATGGCACGAAAGCTTTTTTAAAGAAGATACTGCAAAATATACTTTAAATCAAGCAGAGTCAGATATAAATTTCTTGCCTTATGGCACTATGGTAGACTATTTCCAAGAATTAATGTATGAAAATCCTGAGATGACAAAAGAAGAAAGAAACGAAACTTGGGCGAATTTAGAAAAACAATTTAGACCTCATATAGATTTTGATGGAATACCTTTTTATGGTAGGGGAGCAGGTTGGCAAAGACAATTGCATATATATTTATACCCATTCTATTATATAGATTACTGTCTTGCAAGCACTGTAGCTTTACAAATTCAAGCACTAAAACTACAAGATAGCAAAAAAGCTTGGGACACGTATTTAGAGTTTACAAAAATGGGAAATACTAAAACTTTTGTAGATTTAATAGAAACAGTAGGCTTAACTTCGCCGATGACATCAGGGTGTTTAAAATCAATTTGCACAACGATTTCAGACTGGTTATTTAGCCTAGAAGTTTAAAAACTACTAAAAATAACTATAAGTATAAATTTAGGTTAATGGTAAAAGTTTATAAAGTTTTCAAAAACTTGAACTATCCAAATGCGAATTTGGTCGCACTCAAAAGTGCGAAATCCATTTCAAAACGTATACACAAAAACAAACGGTGGCAAAATGCCACCGTTTTAGTCTGCTAAGACGTCTAATTTATTATTAGATTTTCTTAGCAGTTTTTTTAGTTGTGAGGTGTTGCCTATAATCATAAAATTTTACAATAAACACATATATTACATAAAAAAACGTATTATATAACGCAGGGATATTTTTAAACTATTTGTAATATATTGATGAATTAAGTCTGAAAGTAAATAATAATATTAAAAAACAAAAAACTTCGTAGATGATTTTCACCTACGAAGTATAATTTTATTTAGCTACAACTTTTTTAAGTTTTGCAAATCTTGGAAGTCCGTTTTCTTTTGGAAGTTCGGTTTCGCCTTGGATAAGAGGAAGTGCATAGTCTATAAAGTCTTTAGTGATGCCGTTTCCGTCTTTATTAATCCAGTCAAGAGGTACAGTTTTTTCTGTATTTGCAACTTCGTTTAGAGGAAGTAGTTTTATTTTGTATTCGCCAGAAGCAGTGCATTCAAATCCAGCCATATAGTCTGTCATTCCACCTACAGCATTTTCTACAGCAGATTTACCAGAAGCAAAAGATAAATCTATGTCTGTTTTAGAAGCAACGTGAGATGCACATCTTTGAAGCAAACTTAGCTCTATTCCACGAACTTTTTTTATACCTAATTTTCCTTGAACAACTTCTGCAAGATACGGAGCAAGTCCACCGAGTTGTTTGTGTCCAAAAGAGTCTACAGGTTTATTTTCTGCAGCAACTTCTGCAATTAAAACACCTTTTGCGTCTTTTATACCCTCAGAAACAACAGCAATACATTTTCCGTCTTTAGCGTGTACTTTTTTAACATCTGCTATGAACTTATCCATATCAAAAGCAACTTCTGGAAGATAAATTAAATCAGGACCACAGCCCATATCAGTAGCTAAAGAAGCAGAAGCTGTAAGCCAACCTGCGTTTCTTCCCATAACTTCGATGATTGTTACCATATCTGTGTCATAAACTCTAGCGTCTAGGTATAGTTCCATACAAGTGGTAGCAACATATTTTGCAGCAGAGGGGAAACCAGGGCAGTGGTTTGTTCCAAATAAATCGTTATCAATAGTTTTAGGAATACCCATTACACGACATTCCCAGCCAGATTTTTCCATAAACTTTGAAATTTTATTACAAGTATCCATAGAATCGTTACCACCATTATAGAAGAAATAGCGAACGTCATATTTTTTAAATATTTCTAAAATACGTTTGTAGTCAGTATCGTCTACATCAGGGTCTGCAAGTTTATAACGGCAAGAACCAAGTGCAGATGATGGTGTATAAAGAAGTAGTTCAAGTTCTTTTGGGTCTTCCTCGTCCATAATAAAAAGCACATCGTCTAACACCTTTAATACCGTTT
>JAWXUO010000039.1:0-21717 GCA_044426355.1 Clostridia bacterium
AAGATAATTCCTTTTCTGTATGGTTGTGTGTTGTTACTCTATTATAACAGATTTTGTATTATCTTTCTTTTTTTATTTTTTGTCCAATATGTATTATACACTTACAAATTTATTTATATAAAATTTGCAAAAAAACTTGATTTTATCATTTATTTATGCTAATATATTAAATGGCATTTTATTTATAAGTGCGTTTAAATTTAAAAAAGTATATTAATATAAAGGAATCTCCATGAAACTACTAAAATTTTTAAAAACGTTATGTTTTACTATTGCAATATTCGTTTTTTCTTCTACAAATACAGCTTTTGCCACTGAACAAGTTGTGCGTGTCGCTTTTCTGCCAGAAATGTATGGTTTTTACGAAATTAAAGAAAACGGCGACTATTCAGGCTACAACTACGAATATTTGATGAATGTCGCTCAATATACCAACTGGATATACGAATTTGTTATTATAGAAGAAGGTTCTGTAAGTTCATCTCTAGTAAAAGCAGAAGAAATGATGCTTGCTGGTGAACTAGATTTACTTGGACCATATTCTGCAACGTCTGCTCGTTTTGATTATTTTGAAACTGGTGAACGTAACTACGGTGTATATCGTTATAATTTTTATTCAGCTTTTCATAACTATGCAATTACTGAAGATAACTACTTTTTACAAGATACACTTAGAGTAGCTTTAGTAGAGGCATATACCGACCTTAATGACCAATTTTTTCATCTCATAGAACATCGAGGATACCTTTTAGACGTAACTTATGTACAAACACACGCAGAATCTATAGAATATTTGCTAACTGAAAAAGTTGATACTATTATCAATTTAGATATGTCGTCACATTCTCAAAACCTAGACTATTTAACAACTATAGATAGAATACCTTTTTATTTTGCATCTACTAAAGGAAATACAGAGCTTATAGCAGAGCTTGATGATGCAATTTATAAAATAGAAGTTGCCGAACCTGATATACATCATCGTTTGCTTAATACATATTTTGGTATAACTTATGATGGCGATTTTCTTTTAACCGAGCACGAAAGTTTATCTTTGTCACAGCTAGATTCTTTTAAAGTAGGCTTTTTAAGAGATGTTCCTCCCTATCAATATATAGATGAAGACGGCGAAATAACTGGTATTTCTGTTGATTTATTATATAAATTCGAAGAAATTATAGGTATTCCTTTTAACCCTTACTTCTATGATTCTCTACAAGATTTATCTGTAGCTATTGCCTCTGGCGAAATTGACATGATAGGCAGTTTATCAAATAATTATACTCTAGCACACAGTTTAGACGTTACTTTAACAAGACCTTATACATCTGCTGGTGTTTACTGGCTTAGTAATTCTAAATCCGATAATAATGCTCAAACCGTGTATCATTATGTATCAGATAGTATTCCTTTTTTCAATAAAGATGAACTAACTATGATATGGGATATAAAAGAAGTTTTAGATAATATAGAAAAATCTGGCGATATATCTGTAATTTGCGACCCATATATAGTAGATTACTATTTAAGTCGTTATCAATACGATAATATCGAAGCAAAAGCAGTTAGCAATGTTTTAAACGAACTAACTTTTGGAGTAGGTAAACATATTGACGAACACCTAGTTGGTATGATGAATCGTGCTATGAGCTATTTAGATGCTTCCGAAGTTGACGAAATTATTTTCAACCACACTTCTGTAAAAGCAGAATACACATTTATGGACGTAGTTTCTGATAATTTAATGGAAATAAATATCCTTATTACCATTGTTTTTATAATTATTATTGCATCTGTTCAAAGAACATCTGTAAAATTCCGTGAGCTAGCTCGACGAGATAGCTTAACAAAATTATATAATTCTGGATATTTCCACGAGTATGTAAAACATAAAACAGATAAGCTAAGTTCTGGTGTTTTAATTTTAATTGATATTGACTATTTTAAAGGTGTTAACGATACCCACGGACACCAAGTTGGCGACGAAGTTATTAAACTATTATCTCGAAGTTTGGAAAAAATATATAAGTCAAATTGTATAATCGGACGTTTAGGTGGAGATGAGTTTGGGGTTTTCATAGAAGAAAAAACTGACAAAGCTACACTAGAACAAAAAGCTACCGAACTATTAAATTTAATGGCAAATGATGCAAAAATTGTGCCTACAACATTGAGTATCGGTGGAGCTATTTTCGAAAATCCTACGGAATATAGCTTATTATTTAAAGGTGCTGACACTGTTCTTTACCATGTTAAAGACGAGGGCAGAAACGGTTTTTGTTTTAAAACAGAGCTTGAATAAATTTAAAAAAACCTTGATGAAAATAAATTCATCAAGGTTTTTTTGTATCTTTTTTTAATATTCTTCGATAGTTTCATCAAACACAGTAGCAACATCTTTTCCTTTTCTTTTTGATACATATAGTGCCATATCAGATTTTTGAATTAGCTCTTTATACTGAGTACCATGCGATGGAAATAGCGATACACCTAAGCTTGCTTTAACTACTTTTGAACTTCCCTCGAAAGAAAATTCACGTCTTAATGCTTCTAGCAATAATTCTGCACGTTCTACAGCAGTTGTTTCATTTGCAATATTTTTTAATAATACAGCAAATTCATCGCCACCAATTCTACCAACAATATCTGTGTCACGTATAACTCTTTTTAAACGTTTACCAACAGACGTTAGTAAGAAATCTCCAAAACGATGCCCTAAAGTGTCGTTTACGCCTTTAAAATCATCAAGGTCTATGAAAATAAGTGCATGTTGCGATTCTTCTTTCGCAGATGATAAAAATTTCTCTACTTCTGTTTCAAAACTCACTTTGTTTAAAACTTGTGTCATTAAATCGTATGTTGCTTTTATTTCAAGTTCTCTTTCACGAGTAATATTTATCATAGTACCCCAAACTTGAACGAGTTTACCCGTTTTATCGTAAATTCTCTCATCTCTAAGTTTAAACCATTCGTATTTTTCAGACGTTAATGCAAATCTAAACGAAGTATCTTCAACTATGCCATCATGTCTATCTTGAACAAAGCTAATATATTTTTCAACGTCATCTGGGTGAATAATTTCATTTTTTATTAATACTTCAAGATAATTTGGTATATCATTCCCTATTTTGTCTACTTGTGTACCTTTTATATTATGGTGTAATGTCATAGTGTCAACATCTACTTTATATACAATATGTTCTGCTAGTCTTTGTATAACATCATAATATTGATTAAGTTCTTGATATTCACCTTTTAGTTCTTGTTCTCGATTAACATTTATTAATGTTCCCCAAAGTTCTTTAAGTTCGCCTTTTTTATCAAAAATTCGCTTATCTTTAACTAGATACCACTCATATTCTTCTGACCTTAACGCAAATCTAAATGGTATATCTTCTATAATTCCATTATGTCTATTTGCAACGAATTTTGCCCATTTTTCTACATCATCTGGATGCATTATTTCTTTTTCTATAAAAACATCAACATAATTTGGGAAATTATTACCAACTTTTTCTAGCATATGCTTAGATTTAATATTGTGGTTTAAAGTCATAGTTTTTGCATCAACTTTATATACAACATCGCTCGAAAGTTCTTGTATAATATCAAAATAGTCGTTTAGTTCGTCGAAATCAAGTTTTAGTTGCTCTTTTTCATGAACATTTACAAGACGTCCGAAAACTTCTGTTAGTTCCCCATTTTCGTTAAAAATTGGTTGATTACGAATTTGATAAAATTTATACTCATCGCCATCTAAAGCAAATCTATACGGATTTTCATCATCAACTTGATCGCTTGTTCTCCAATTTTCTAAAACTTCTATATATCTTTTTGCATCATCTGGGTGCAATATTTTTTCTTCTATAAGAGCTTGCGTATAATTTACGATAGGATTTCCAAGTTGATTTAATCTCTCAGATTTTAGAGAATGATATAAATTCATCGTAGAAGCATCTATTCTAAATAAAACATCGTCTGATAAATCTTGCATTATTGCTAAATATTTATTAACTTCGTCTAAATCTTTATTAAGTTCTACTTCATCTTGAATATTTTCAAGTCTGCCATAAATCTCAGTAATACTTCCATCTTTGTCTAAAACTGTATAGCCTATGTCGGAATATCGTTCATATTTATTATTTCTCATTTTCAAACGTATATTACGTTCTTTTATGTTTCCTTTTAACCACTCATTTGAAGTTTTAATATATTCTTCAGCATCATCAGGGTGAATTGTTTCGCTAGATACAGTTCTGTTTATATAATCTTCTACAACATGTGTTTTAATTTCTTCTGTTTCTGATTTTGTAGTGTAATACAAAATCATATTTTTAACATCTATTCTATAAAGAACATCATCAGTTAATTCTTGCATTACAGTTAGATATTTATTTGCAGTTTCTAAAGTTTCTTTTAATTTTTCTTTTTCATGAATATTAACTAATTTTCCGAAAACCTCTTTTAGCTCTCCGTTTTCGCCATAAATTTTATGTGCTTGAACTTCGTACCATTCGTAACAGTCTGGAGCTACACTAAAACGAAGTTTACAGTTATTTATTTTATCTTCATACCAGTCTTTGCTATATTTCTCAAATTTTTCTATATCTTCTGGGTGAATACTATTTTCATTCATTAAAACTTCTGTGTAATTTGGAATAATCTTACCTAAATTGTTATTTTCAGCGTCAGTCAAGCAGTGCAAAGTCTTAGTTTTTACATCTATTCTAAATAATATATCATCAGAAATTTCTTGCATTGCAGTAAGATATTGATTTAATTCATTTAATTTTTCATCTTTTTTAACTTTTTCGTCAATATTTGTAGCAACACAAAGAATTTTATCGCCTAAGCTATTAATATCTCTTTTTTGCAAGTCTAGTTCAATCCATTTTTTTGTTCCATTTATTAAAATAATTTCAACTTCTGTAATATATCTGTTAGAAAATTTAAGTTGTCTGTGTATCTCGTTTTGTATTAGTTCTTTTTTATCTAAAGAAAATGCATTCCCCATTTTATGATAATAATTTGCAATGCAATGTTTATCATCTATTTCAAATAAATTATAGAAATTCTCGTTGCAGTGGCATATTGTAAATTCTTCGTCAAAATTCAAAAGTGCCTCAGCTTTAGTTGAATGACTTATAAAATTCATAGTAGATTGTAGATTCAAATCCCCTCGTGGGTTTATTTCTAAAAAGATTTCTTGTTGTGTATCATCAAAAAAACCTAAATGTAAATCGACGAATATTTTTTCGCCAGACGCCGAAATAGCCGTTACATTATATATAACAGCAGGACTATTGGGATTTATTATTTTTGATATTAAATCTTTTATGCTTTCTTCAGACTTTTCAAATAATTTGCTAAAATCGCAATTTTCTTTTGTAAAACCAAATGTTTTTTCGGCTACTTTATTTACAAATAAAACTTTTCCTGTTTTTAAGCTACCAACAAAAAAAGGGCTACTATAATTCGTCATAAAGTTTACTATTTTTTCGTTCATATATTCCCTCTGTTCTCTTTAATAAACTAATTTACAAACTAATTAACTAGACTTTTATATACGTTAATTAATCACTAAATTTAACTAATAACATTATAACATATACATAAAAAAAAATCAACTTTTTCTATAAGATATATTAAGTATTTTTTCAATTAATTTATATACTGTATTCGTAATAATATTTTCATGTTTTTGTATTGCTAAAAATTGAATTTTATGCTATAATTTGTAATATATATCTTAAAATTTGTTGAAAACAACTTTTATTTATCCCAATTTTAAATCTCATAAACTTAGAAAAAAATACCAAAAAACAATAAAAAACGTGACTTTTGCGTAATTATTGATATAATTTAGGTAAATATTTTGATACGAAAGGATACGAAATTGAAAGAAATGAAAAATAGAATTTTTTTAGTATTAATTGTAATTTTAATCAGTACATTTGTTTCGTTAGCATTTAATGTTACAGATTTGATGGAAGAACAAAATATTGTTATGAAAAATTTATCCCAAGTAGAATATTTAAGTTCTAGCACACAACGTGCTTCCAAAAATGTTAACGCAGGCTTTAAAGATAACAAGGTAATTTATTACATTAAAGAAGAAACTTTTAGTATATTAGACCCTAGCAGTTCAGAATGTTTATACCTTATCGAAAACACAAAAATTAAAGCATGTGCTAAGGTCATTTTAGATGAATTAGAAATTTTATTAAATCTTTTCGAATTAACTGAAACTAATCCAAACGAAAATTATAATATAGACATAATTTTAGCAAGCGACAACCACTTTAATAATATGACGAATTTATCAATTCTTATCACCGAGGAGGCAGATTTGCTTGCAATAGAAATTGATGATATGCGACTACATAGCTATATTACATTAATGTTACTATGCTTGCTTTTAGGCGTTATTTTAGTTTCAGGTGCAGTTGAGTTGCGAACAAGCATAAAAATTTCGAAACTTGCAACTATAGACATAGCTACAGGTCTTAATAATCGCTCTGAATGTCAAGAAATTTTAAGAGATCTTGCTCCGACAGGAGTTATAACGCAAAATGCTATAATCGTTATCGACTTAAACGATTTAAAAATTGTAAACGACCAACACGGACACCAAGCAGGCGATGAATTAATCTCATCTTTTGCAAATCTTTTAAGTGAAACTGCCGATATACATGCAAAACGTCCTTTTTTAGGTAGATATGGTGGCGATGAATTTATCATTTACTATGAGGATATTCAACAATATGAAGTAGACAGATTTATAGCAAAATTAAGCGAGTTAGTTCAAAGTTTTAATGGAAATAGCGAAAAAATATTCTCAATTTCTTATGCAATTGGTTATGCAATCGACAATGAGGGGTTGCCAGCACGTAAACTTTTTGAAAAAGCTGACGAAACTATGTATGAAAATAAAAAGTTGATGAAAAGACGAAAAGAAGATGTAAAATAATAAAATAACATAGAAAGGTGAATTAACCATGACTGAAAAGACTAAAAACACAAATGTTAAAATAGAGGATATAGCTTCCATTAAAAAAGACGAGATGCGAACTAAAATCCTTATCATAATTGGTGCTATAGCTATTGTTTTCGCTTTTGCTATATGGTATCAAATTAACGAAAAACAAGCACTTGCAGAGCAAGATTATATTGGTGGGAACTTTATTCGTTTGTCTAATAATAATGGTACATCAGATGGTGACATAAACGTTGTAAATCCATGGAGAAATGCAAGTGTAGTTGATTTAACTATGTATAGAGCATTATTTTCTGCAAATAGTTCATTCACTGAAATAAACCCTGATTTAGCTGAAAAATATGAGCTTTTAGATGATGATGTAACGTATATTATCACTATGTTTGATAATCAATTTTGGTCAGATGGTGAACCTATCACAGTAGATGATGTAATATTTAGTTTTTATGCTTTTTTAAAATGCGAAAACGTAAATACTAGTTTATCAACAACTTTTAGCCGAGTTATTGGTGCTAAGGAATATTCTAGTGGGGAAACCGATATTATCGAAGGAATTTCAGTAAATGGTAACCAAATTACCATTAAACTCGAAGCACCTTACAGTAATTTTGCCCTTATGCTAACTCAATTTGTGCCATTACCAAAACATATTTTAGAAAATACCGACTATGCTACACTTACTACAAACCACGAATTTTTTACAAATACAAATACAGTTTGTAGTGGTCAATTTTATCCTGAGTATATCGACGCAGATAACAACCTAGTTTTAAGCAGAAATCCATATTACGCAGATGATGTTACTGACATTGATAAAATTTTAATTTGCTGGGATTATGAAAATTTAGAAATTGACTATTATCCTACGTCAAACCCTACCGAAATCGTTAGTAATCGCTCTATGAAAGGTTTTATAGAATACCCTGTTGAAGTTTATTATTATCGTTATTTTATTTTCAATCTTGCTGGTGGAGATACTGGCGAGCCAAACACTGCTATGCATGACGAAAGAGTACGCCAAGCTATTTATCACGCAATTGACACTGAATTATTAATGAAAGACATATATTTTAACAAAACAACTCCTGTATATGGTGGTTCTTTAGAGTTTTCTAAACCAATTTATGACTATAATCCAGAAAAAGCAAAAGAACTTTTAGAAAGTGCTGGATATGATTTTGACCGAGTTTTTACAATTGCTTATTATTCTGGAGATACTAGCACGTATGCAATGCTCGAAAAAATTGTCGAACAATTAGAATCTGTTGGTGTGACTGCCGAACTAATAAAAGCTTCTGCTAGTGAACTATATACAGAACCTACTTATGATTTGCTACTTAAAAATCTATCGGCTCTAAATACCGAGGATTGGTATAACGAATATCTATCAACAAATGCAAATTTAACCCAATTAATGGGTAGAGCAGGCGAATTTGACGATTTAATGTATAAACTTACTTCGACAACTGATAGTAATGAATATGAAAAACTTATGCAAGAATTAGTAAATTTAGAACAAGAATTACTATACAAACTGCCGTTATTCTTATTAAATGACGCTGTTTTTATCAATAGCAATAGATTATCAGTACCAGATGATATTGTTTTCGGAAACACTCGCTATCGTTCTGATATTCGTTTAGACGAATGGTATGTTATGAAAAGTTAATAAAAAACTTTAAAAAAGTGACGGTATGCATAAGTGTACCGTCACTTTATTTTTACATATAAAAGCTAAAATCGCTTATTCCGAGCGTAGATTTTCTATGCGAAATCAAAATAGTTGTTTTGTTGTAATCTTTAATTGATTTTAAAATTATGCTTTCGTTTAAGCTGTCAAGATTACTCGTAGGCTCGTCTAAAACAAGCAGTTCGCCACCATGCAAAAATGCTCTCGCAAGCCCAATTCTTTGTTTTTCGCCACCAGAAATAGTGTCGCCAAGCTCCCCTACTTTTGTGTTATATCCATCTTTTAAACTCATCACAAAATCATGAAGTGATGCTTTTTTCGACGCCTCGATAACTTCTTCATCAGTAGCTTCTAGTTTGCCAATTTTGATATTTTCGATTATCGTACTAGAAAAAATATCCGTATCTTGAGTCATGTAGCTTTGAATTTTTCTCAAGTGTTTTGTGTCAATTTCACTAAGTTTTTGACCACCTATAGTAATTCCATCACTTTCCCAAAAACGCATAATAAGCTTAACTAAAGTTGATTTTCCAGACCCACTTTTCCCAATAACACTCGTAATTTTATCGATATTTAAACTCAAATTATCTATAACTTTTTTATCATTGTACGAAAAAGAAAGATTTTGCACCAAAACTCCATCAAAATTCGGTGTTGCTCCAAAATTTACATCTAAAACTTCTGGTTCTTCTTCCATAAGCTCTAAAACACGCTTCGCAGAGGCTTTTGTTCCACCAAGTCCCACGGTAAGTTTGCTAAGTGATAAAAACGGTCCGAACGAACTCATCATCAAAACCGTCGGAACGATAACACTCGTTATTTCACTCGAAAGCATACTTGAAACTATAAGCATAGCTAAACCAGACGAAAAAACGCAAATTTCTGCGACAGCATTGTTGTTTCCTTCAAGATTTGCTTTTTTTATTTGCAATTTTTCGGTATTTTCCGTTTTTTTAATGATTTCGTTAACTCTTTTCTCGCCGTTTTGCATTTGTAAAATTTCGTCAAGTCCCCTTAGCCCGTCTAAATAATAGCTACTTAGTTCTCCATTTTGATTTCTAAAATCGTCAAAAACGCTCTCATTTTTTCTCGACCTAAAGAAAGGCAACAAAAAACCAATAGTTATATGCGATAATAATGATATTACAGCTAAAATCGGCTCAAACGCAAACATCACTCCTGCAACTATAATCGAAACCAACATTGCTATAACAACTGGCGAAATTGTATGTGCAAAAAACACTTCTAAAAGTTCAATGTCTGATGTTATTATCGAAATCAAATTGCCACGATTTTTATTGTCAAGTTTTGCAGGTGCTAATTTTCGCAAAACTCCGAAAATTTTATCACGAATTATAGCTAAAATCGTAAACGCAATATAGTGATTACGTTGTTGCTCGAGATATGCAAAAATACCACGCAAAACACTTGCAAAACCTAATGCAATAAAGAGAGTTTTTACAGAAAAATCTATCATATCAACACTAGCAAGTACAGCTAAAATACTTAAAACAGGTATCGAAATTGCAAGTAAATGCCCAATTGTTCCACATAAAACTGCAAATAACATCGAAAATCTTAACGGTTTTACAAAACCTATCAATTTTAATAGATATTTCACGACCTTACCTCCTCAAGCTCTTTTTGTTTTAAAAACAACGTTGCATACTCGCCTTTTTGCTCTAAAAGTTCATCATGCGTGCCTTTTTCTTTAATTTCACCGTCTTTTAACATCAAAATATTATCAGAACTTACAACGTTTTGCAGTCTGTGCGAAATTAAAATAACCGTCTTAAACTTTGCAAGCTCTAAAATAACTTTCATAATATCGTCTTCGCTCTCGGCATCAATATTTGACGTAACTTCGTCAAATATATATATTTTGCTGTCTTTAAGCAACGCACGAGCGATATTTAAACGTTGTTTCTCGCCACCCGAAAGATTTGAACCACGCTCTAAAATCTTTGTATCAAGCTTGTCCATTTTTTCAAAAAGTGACCAAACATTCGCTTTTTTTAGCACCGAAATCATCTCATCATCGCTTGCATTTTCTTGAGCCATCATTAAATTCGAACGCACAGTCCCCTCGAATATATAACCCTTATCCGTGACTCTTGTAATATGTTCAAATAGGGATTTTCGAGAGATTTTTAGAATTTCATTTTCTCCGATTTTAACCCCTTTTGCGTCTAATTTTGATACAATCAAAGACGAAATCGTAGACTTCCCACTTCCAGAAACACCAACTATAGACGTGAGTCCTCTCGTTGCTTCAAAACTTATATTTTTCAAAATTTCTTTTGTTCCATCATAACTAAAAGTTACGTTTTCAAACTCTACTTTAGAAGTTTTCACTTCATCTATGCCATCGTTTTTTTCTTCTAAATCCAAGATTTTAAACATTTTTTTGCTTGCACTCATTCCGTTCATCGCAATATGAAAAAAGCTTCCTAATAAACGCATAGGCAAGAAAAATTCTGATGCTAAAAGTATGATTACTACTGCTCCAAAAAATTCGATACTGCCATTTTGTAGCTCTTTTATCGCCATAATAGCACCCAAGGTTGCTCCACCATAAGCCACAATATCCATAATAATTATCGAATTTAACTGCATAGTTAGTACTTTCATGGTAATTTTTCTAAAATTTTCAGCAGATTTGTTCATTTCTTTGTGATAATGCTCGTCTGCACCATAAATTTTAAGTGAGGTCATACCTTGCACGTTTTCTAAAAAATCATCGCCCAAACTCGTGTATATCCCCCAATATTTTGCTAAAAGTTTCTTTGCGATTTTTTGCACAATTACAATCGAAATCGGTATTAAAGGCACGCACAAAAATAGCACAAAAGATGCCTTAAAGCTTATAAAAGACAGTATTCCAAACAAAATTATCGGTGCTGTCATGCAGTAAAAAAACTGTGGTAAATAGCTTGCGAAATACATTTCCAGTTGCTCTACACCCTCGCTTGCAACCTGTGTCACTTCGGCTGTAGATATTTTTTCTGTGTATTTTCCACCGATATTTAATATTTTTTTATAAATTAATGTTCGCAAATTGACTTTTACTTCCGAAGATGCCAAAACTCCTAGTTTTGCAATTTTTTTCTTTAAAAGCGAACGAAAAGTTATAACAACAGCATATACAACGATAGTTTGAATGTAATTTGGATTACTTTTATTATAAATATCGTCAAAAAAAGATGCTATTTGAAAAATTAATGCTATATTTAAAAGCATAGAAATAATTTGATAAAATGTTATTTCAAAAACGTAATTCAAACTTTTTTTAGAGGTGTTTATAAGCCTTTTATTAATCATTTTCAACCTTTACCTTTACAAATTTTACAAAATAAATCATATGTGCAACCCAAACAACGCCAAGCGTTATCATCACAGGCATCGGAGCTTTGCCAATCATCATTACAAAACCAAACGCCATAATTAGCGTGATAGTTGCCATAACTCGAAATTTAGTTTTTATTGTCATTCCCTCACCTTTTACAAAACTTTCGAGATTTTCTTTGTAAAGTTTCGTATTTTTAAACCAATTATCAAGTTTATCGCTACTTTTTCCGAAGCAAAACGCCGTTAATAATAAAAATGGCGTAAATGGAATAAACGGAAGTATCGCCCCTAAATAGCCACACCCCAAACTAATAAGTCCAACTGTTATATAAATTGCTTTTTTCATTTTTTCTCCTATCTTGTTCTTAAAATAAGTTTTTTTATTAAATTCACTATAAAAAAATTGTTTTTTGTGCTTTAAAAATCGTTTTATCACAAATTCTAGTACTATATTATTCATTTTTCTTCGTTTATATAATTAAAAAGTGCATAGCTAAACTACACACTTAATTTTTGTGTATTTTATCATTGTAACCTAAAATAGTCGCAGAAAACAACAAAAACATCTGTTTTTACATATTTTTCGTTGGTAAAAAACAACTTTAAGCTACAATTAACAAAAAACACTCCTTTATATATTATTATAGATAGTATATCACAACTTTTGTTTTTTTTCAATATTTTTTTGATAATTACTCGAAATTTAGCTTTTTTTGTAAAAAAACACTTCAAAGTTTAAAAAATATACTGTTGGTTATACTAAATTCATAAAATTTTTGGAGGTAATTATGAATATTGAACAAACTGTAAAATGGCTTTATGACAAAGCTTTAATCGAGGAAACTATTTTAAAATATGCGACATCTGCCGATTTGCGTGATTGGGATTTGCTAAAATCTATCCTTGATGACGAAATCGACATTGACTTTACAACATCAGGTGGCCCTGCTATGAGGCTTACTCGTGAGCAATATGTTGCCCAAGTAACCTCGCTAATTCCAGGGTTTGACGTTACTCAACATCAACTAACAAACTTCGTTATCGACATAAACGGCGACACGGCAAACACCGTTGTGTATATGCAAGCCGAACATTTTGTTCATGAAAATTCACTTGACCGTGCAGTCGGTGGTTATTATTCTCACAAGCTGAAAAAAATTAACGATACGTGGAAAATTTGTTCCCTAAAACTTACTGCAACGTGGGGACGTGGCGATATGCGTGCTTTCGAAATTGCAACAAAACGTGCTAATTCATAAAAAAAGACCTTAGTTTATAAGGTCTTAGGCTGTCAAAAAGTATTTTTTGGCAGTTTTTTTATATATTTTTAAGTTTTAAGCGAAAAATACCCATAAATTTTGATATACTCAATATTGCATTTAATCTTTAAAAACATCATATGGTCCAGTTTTATCAAAAGGTTTACTTTTAGAGGCTTTTGCAACTGTGTCTATTTTTGAAAATCCATCTTCAAAACTCGCAATTCCGTTATGAGAAGTGCAAATAACGCTAGGTGGATTGTCTTTTAGCTTATTTTTCAGCTTATTTAATGATAAAATGCTCTCTTTTGTATCCATATTATAAAAATTAAAGAAACAATGTCCACCATTTTCATTAACTGCAATACTATCCCCTGTAAATAAATATTTATCATCAAAAAGGTAGCAAGTATGCCCTTTTGTGTGTCCACAGCATAAAAAAGTTTGGATTTTCACATTTTCGATGAAAATTTCAGCATTATCTTTAAAAACTTCATACTCTCCTGTAAATTTTACAGGATTTTTTATTTTTATGAAGCCTTTTCCAAATCTTTTCGCAGTACCTAAAATCATCGACTCTTCTTTTTCGTTAAGGTAGACTTTTGCATTTTTCGCAAAACGATTTTTCGATAAAAGCCCACCCATGTGATCGACATCGCCATGCGTTAAAAAAACTGCTTTAATGTCATCATTTATGATTTTTAAAGTTTTTAAGTCCTCAAAAAAGCTATTTTCTGTATGATAACCCGAATCTATTGCAATTATCGTATCATTTTTTCTATAAAACCATATATTTACGTCTTTTTGATGAATACAGCTTAAATGTTCATCTACAATAGCTGTTTTATGTGGATTAAAAGTGCCTGTTCCACAAAGTTTTACAGGCTTTACATTATCTGCAAAAATTGTTATAAAATTCATATTAACCTTTCTTTTTCGTGTTTTTTTACACAAAACCACCTAATTATACCATTTATTCTTCAGCGTACAGCGTTTGTTCTATCATAGTCGTCATCATGTCTATAGTCAGCCCACCTGTTACATTCCCAAAAACATCACCATTTTTATCAATCATAAAAGTTGTAGGAAACGCAGTTACATCAAAATCACTTAAAATTTTACCTGTAAAATCCATCATAACAGGAAATTCATAGCCGTTTTCTTGCAAATAGTTGGAAATATATTCTTCCCCACTCTCATTAAAGACACCAGGTGTTGTAACTCCTAAAATAATAACTTCGCCCTCATTATAACCAAAATTTTCATATATTTTTTGTATATATGGTAGCTCTGCAATACATGGAGGACACCAAGTCGCCCAAAAATTTATAAAAATGACTTTTCCTTGATAATCATCTAAATTATGTGTTTTTCCATATTGGTCGGTTAAATTAAATGTATAACTCAAAGAATTTTCTTCTACTTCAGCTATTTCATCATTTTTCAGTTCATTATTATCTAAAGTTTCAGCTTGAATATCAACCGAATTTAACGTCATCGCACCCATAACGATTAATAAACAACCACCTAATTTAATGCTATATTTAACAATA
Organism: Clostridia bacterium; assembly: GCA_044426355.1. Classification (GTDB taxonomy): domain Bacteria; phylum Bacillota; class Clostridia; order Oscillospirales; family Butyricicoccaceae; genus CAYJLC01. Next base: position 14,848 of record JAWXUO010000039.1, read on the forward strand.
TTTTGTTTTCTTTTCAAGAAATTTAAAACAGCAGATGTAAATATCCCTAAGCATAAAAACGGTATTATAAATCCTATTGTGTAGCATAAAATCAATAAAAAAGCCCTAGTATTGTCCGTAGATGTTCCTGCCATTAAAAGCACACTCGCTAAAATTGGACCTACACACGGGGTCCATGCAAAACTAAAAGTGAATCCTAAAATAAAAGTCGAAAAAAGATTTAGATTTTTCATATCAAATTTCAAGTTTAGTCTATGTTCTTTTTCTAAAAACACAGTTTTTTTAATGACACCTAATTGATAAATTCCAAATAAAATCATCAATAGACCACTTATTATAGCTATAATATCTTGATTTTTACTAAAAAACTGTCCAAAAGCTGTAAAACTAAAGCCTAATACAAAAAAAGTTATGCTTATCCCTAAAACAAAAAACAATGTGTGCAAAAACACCTTTTTTTGATTATAAATTATAGTTCCATCGTCAAGTTTTGTACTTGTTCCACCTGCAAAATAGCTTATATATAGTGGTAAAATTGGCAATACACACGGCGAGAAAAAACTTAAAATCCCCTGTATAAATACCGTTAAAGCCGAAACGCTTATGTCAAAATTAAAATTCATATTTTCTCCTTTAGTTAAAAAAAGCATAAAAAGAACGTAGTAAAAGTTCAATTTATGCTCATATTTCAATCTTTTAAACAGTCTTTGTAATATCCAAAAAGTTACATTCTTACAACTATTACAAGCAACTGTATTTATATCTTATTATTCATTTTAGAATAATGCAACACTGCTTATTTGAATAATTTAATCGTTGCACGAGTTACAAAAAATTCAAACTTTATATAAAAAGTTTGCTTTTTCTCATGTTTTTATTAAATACTTCTAATTTTTAAACGCTGAGTATGTGTTCACTTTATTATAAAGCTTTTGCACATTCATTCTTTGGGTTTTTTATTGAAATTGGCGATAATTTGATATTTCCATATTGCCACCTTCTATATAAATCAATTTAATTATATCTTTTTTTTTAATATATGTCAATAATATTTTTACATTTTATTCATTTTTTAACATCAACGTAGATTTTTTTTACACAAAACATATACTAAAACGTGCTTTGTTATACTTTTTATTAATTAAATATTATTATATTTTCAAACAAAAATCCACCCTAAAACTGAGTGGATTTAACATTTTTTAAACTTTTATGTACTTTTCAAAGAACTCTTCGTTTGGAACAGGTCTTGAATAATAATAACCTTGTCCATATAAACAACCGAACTCTTTTAGAACATCTGCTTGCTCTATAATTTCAATCCCCTCAGCTATTGCGTGAGTATTTTCAAAAGAAGAACACATTTTAAGCACATTTTCAACGATAATGCGATTTTTAGAATTTATAAGCAAATCATCTATTAAACTTTTGTCTATTTTAACTTCGTCTACATCTATTTTCGCAAGAGTTACGATATTAGAATATGCACAACCAAAATCATCAAGTGATAAACTAAAGCCTTTTTCTTTAAAATCGTTAATTAATTTTGAGGCTATATTGTTTTCAACTAGTCCAATTCTTTCGGTAATCTCTATTAATATATACTTGTGGTCAACTCCATACTTATCGCAAATATCGCAAATTGTTTCTACAATATTATGCTCAAGCAAAGTAACTCGGCTTAGATTTACTGATATTGGGAACTGTCTATCATATTTTTTCCACTCACTTAAAAGCTTGCAAACTGTCGTTAAAACGCAAATATCAACGTGACGAATGATAGAATTTTTTTCATAAAGTGGTATAAATTGGTCTGGGAAAATCATTTTATTTTCTTTTTTGCTAAAACGACGAACAAGTGCTTCAGCTCCTACAATACTACCATCTTCTAAGTTTATTTTTGGTTGAAGATACACTAAAAATTCTTCGTTATCAACTGCAAACATCAAATCATTTAGTAGCTCATTTGAAACTTCTTGATGTGTTTCATTATGAACTTGTTGATAATATTGCTGTTTATTTATATACATTACATTATCAGCATCAGAAATTAGGTGTAAAATATTAATGGTTCCACCCGATTTATAAGCTTGACCTACTGCGAATATCATCTCGCCTAAAAGTTTCTTAGCTTCTCTTAATTTGAAAACTTTTTCTAAAAGTTCTTCTTCTGTAACATCGTGTAAAATGACAACAAATTCATCTCCACTTATGCGATAAACAGTTTCTTCTATATTATTTTTTATAAGCTTTGAGCATTTAAGTATATAATCATCTCCAGCTTTGTATCCTAGATTGTCATTAACTTTTTTAAGTCCATTAATATTTATAAAAATAATGCCAATAGATTTATGTTCTTCTTGCATTAAACGTTCAATGTCTAATGCATATTTTTTTCGAGAATAAAACCCTGTTAAAGTATCTCTTTCTTTTGTAGAAATAAGATTATTTTCAATTATAATATTCTTTAAATTTTGTTCTATATACTTTGAAATAGCCAGAATTAGACGTGTGTCTATCTCTCTATTAGTATCTCCATTACTAATTCCAATAAAACCTACTGCTTCATCGGTGCTATTAAAAACAGCATATGAAATCACATTATCTAATTTATATTTCTTTAAAAATTTATATTCTAAGCTATCTTTTTCGAAATCATTTATAATTAAATGTGAAATTTTATTTTCTTTTGAATTATTAAAATATTGCAATATAGTTTCTGAAGTTTCGTTGTTTTCAAAGCCTTTAATGTTTGATTTTTTCTCTATGTTATCATTACGAGTCCAAAAATAAGCTGTTTTTACTTCAGTAGTAGCATTATTAACTTGAAATAAATATGTTTTTTCTGCACCATAATATTTACCTAAAATCTCTAAAAAAGCGTTCATTGCTTCTTCCATATCTTCTAAGGCAATTGCTTTTAAATAGTCATCTATTGCAATTTCAAAAGTATAATCATTGTTCATTATTATGTCCTTCTTCCTTCTATAAATCATAGATTTATATATCCACATATAACAATAACATATTTTGACAAAAAATGCAATTCTTTTATTAAAAATTAATAATTGTTAACTAATTGTTCATTATAAATAGTTGCAATATTTTTACCTTTTCCTTTTGAAACATACAAAGCTATGTCCGATTTTTGAATTAATTCCTTATAATTTTTCCCGTGATTTGGATATACAGAAATTCCTAAGCTTGCTTTAATTTTTCGTGATTTTCCTTCAAAAGAGAACTCACGTCGCAAAGTATCTAGTAAAACTTCTGCTCGTTCTAATGCTGATTTTTCACCAAGACTTTTTAAAAACACTGCAAATTCATCTCCACCAACACGTCCTACAAGGTCACCTTCCCTAACAACATGTTTCAATCTTTTTCCAACAGTTGTTAGTAAAAAATCTCCGAAACTATGCCCTAAAGTATCATTTACACCTTTAAAATCGTCTAAATCCAGAAAAATCAGCGAGTGATTTTTACTTTCATTAGAATTTTCTAAAATTTCTTCTACTTTGGTTTCAAAACTTACTTTATTTAAAACATTTGTCATTAAATCATGACTTGCTTTTTGTTCAAGTTCTTTTTTTACTTGAATATTTTCCATTGCACCAAAAATTTCAATAGGTTTTCCGTTATCGTCATAAATAAATTTACATCTAACACTAAACCATTCATATACACCTACACCAACTGCCGACCTAATTTCATACTCCATATTTTCGCCACTAAATAATTTACTTGTATATTCTCTGTAATCCTCGGCATCATCTGGGTGTATAAATTCATTTTCTATAAAAGTTTCTACAAAATTAGGTATTTCAGCAGATACACCAAATTCTAACGCATTTTTGTCTGCATGGTGGAAAACTTTATTTTCAATGTCTATATAAAATAAAATCTCCTCGGTTATTTCTTGTAGTGTTGTAAAATATTTATTAATTAAATTTTTCTCTTTTTGTAATTTCTGTTCATTATCAATGTTTATAAGACTTCCGTAAACTTCAATTAATTCCCCATTTTCATCAAATATTTTTTCGCTACATACTCTATACCAAATATATTCATCGGGGTTTATTAGTGCAAATCTATAAATTTCATCTTCGCTATCGTCTATACTTTCACTAGAAAAAGTTGACACTCTTTTAACATATTTTTCAACATCTTCTGGGTGCAATAATTTTTCACGAATCATCGTATTTACATAGTCTGGAATTACTTTGCCCAGCAGATTCATTTGTTGCGAGTCTACAGAATGATATAAAGTCATATTTTTCATATCAATTTTATAAATAATATCATTAGACAAACGTTGCATAGCCATTAAAAACTGTTGATTTCTTAAATATTCTTCTTCTTTTTTCATAAAATCATCAATCGACAACAACGTGCATACAATTTTTTCATTATTTTCATCAACTTTAATAAGTTCTAACTCTAAATTTACCCATGTTTTTTCGCCAGTTTGTTTAGTTATTTTAACATCACGTTTAAACTTTTCTCTTTTAGACAAAGTATCTAAAATTTCAGTTTTCAATTCAGCTTTTTCTTCATCTTGAAATATACTTGTAAGATGTAATCCGTGTTGAACTAAACAGTTTACTTTGCCAGCATTTAACATATCACAAAACTTTTTATTGCAACAAAATATTTTTAAATCATCATCAAGTTCAAACATTGATTTTGCGTGGTCTGCCTGCTCAATTTTATACAAAATCATTTCGATATTCGTATTTATTTTCGGAGTAATTTTTAAATAAACTTCTTTTTTAGTGTCATTTGAAAAACCTATAGAAATATCAGCAATTTGGTCTGTCCCATCAGCTTTTGTTATCATTACATCGTTAAAATTCACAACACCTTTGTCTAAAAAGCCAGTTTTTATACCAACTTCTAAGGAAAGTTGACTTTTTTCAAACATTTTATAAAACTGTTCCATCGCAGTATCGTTGCAAATTCCATAAACATCTTTTGCAACTTTATTATGATAAATCAACTCTTTTTCTGGATATTTACCGATAACAAACGCACTAGCACTGTCTTCGATGATAGAAAAAACTTTTTGCATTATTTCCATTTAATTGAACCCCTTCTCAATTTTTGCTACTATTTTATCTTTAATAATACACCTAAAATTTAAAACATACTTTAAATTTTATCATCAAATATATATCCATTTCTGCCATTTTCTTTAACTTTATACAAGATTTTATCTGCAAATCTATATAAATCATCATAAGCCGTTGGATTATTGAAGATATACCCACCGATACTTAGCGTAATTGGTATTTCAAGGTAGTTTTTTGCTAAATCTTTTAAAATTTGATCGCATTTTTCTTCTAAAACTTGAGCTTCGACCTCAGCTTCGATAAGCACTACAAATTCATCGCCACCAAGCCTTGCAACCATACCATATTGCGTACAGATTTCTTTTAGTTTTTGTCCTACTAAAATTATAACTTTATCGCCGTTATGGTGTCCATAAGTATCGTTTACTTGTTTAAAATAGTCAATGTCAATCAAAATTAAGCAACCATTTTGCATTTTCAATGTTTTTTCAGTAGAATATTCATGAAAATACCCTGCATTATATAATTTTGTTAAACTGTCTTTTCGAGCTAAATCACGGAATTTTCTTGTGTTTTTTGCTACAACAATAATAATTATTGTAAAAATCAAAGTCAATAAAACTATAAATATTATAAAATTGCTTTGAACAAACTCCTTTATCGTCATTTCATTATTAAAAATTAAGTTTTCATACACTATTTCATCAACTCTTGATTCACTTAAGTGCAAAGTTGCATGACTAAGTAAACCTATTATAGTAGCATCTATATGTTTTCCAACACCTAAGCAAATGTCCGATGTCATGCTATTTATTGATTGCATAACAACATTTGGCACATCTAATTCATTTAAATGATATTTTGCAATATTCTGGTCACAAAATATCATATATTCGCCATTTTGTGATAAATCTAATATAGCTTGCTCGACATAAAACGCCATTTCAAGATTTTCTTCTTTAAATAATAATACATCATCAGACACCATATGAAATAATGCGTTTTCGGTTTGGTTATTGTCCTTAGTTAATAAAACAACTCCGTTTGTTATGTATGGTTTTGTTAAAATTACATCTAAATCTATCGCAAGTTTATAATCAAGAGGCAAAGTGCCTATAAAATCTATCTCTTCATTTTGAATTTTTTCCTTTAATTCTTTATCATCATCTACAAAAACATATCGAAATTCTTTACCTATAATTTCAGAAATACAATCTAAAATTTGTATTGAAATACTACTTTCGTTGTCCGTTTCGCCTTGATAAGGCTCCATATTTTTAACTAAACCTACGGTAAAATATTCGTAGTTTTCTAACGCTAACTTCTCGTCAGAAGTTAAAATTATATCGCCCTCATGGTTATGCACAAAGTATCTCGAAACCAGCGTTTCTGTTATATCTGGTTCTTCTACATCTATATTATGAATAGCTTTTTCAAGTTCTAAAATAATCTCGGTATTTCCTTTTTTTGAAACAAAATAAAAAGGTTCTCTGTCAATAGTTGTTAAATAATTCAACATCCAGCTATCTCGTGAAGTATCAGACGCTAAAATAGTTTCTACTTTTTCATCTACTAAAAGCTGTAAAGCCTCCTCTTGGGTGTCTACATACGTCACTTCAAATTCCATGTCACGTATATTTAAATGCTGTATATAAAGGTTGTTTAAAGCTTCGTCGCCATTTACTAATGCTATTGATAAACTATCTTTTAAAAAGTAATTATTCGTAGTGATTTTATAATTATTTGCTAGGCTCATAAGACAATAGCGTGTTACCTGAATGGATATTTGGAAACTCGAAAA
>JAWXUO010000080.1:0-3834 GCA_044426355.1 Clostridia bacterium
GAAGCTGATTTTCAAACTTGGCTAAATTATGCAAAAATTACAGGTGTTCACCCTGCGATTTTATCTTATTTAGAGCTAAAACAATACGATTTTTACAAAGTATCGACTGGAGTTGACGGAAAATCGTTCGTAACTGCTCGTGGCTGGGTTGATTTATCAAAAATGATGAGAATTTTTGAAGAAAAAGAATTTCCTGTTGATGAAGATTTAATCTCGCAATATTTGCAAGACACAAAAGTCGCTAAAAACTTTGCGATTTACTATGATTTATTTTGTAAATATCGTACTTCTTATAAAGTTTCAGAGATTTTAGACGGAACGTATGCCGAAGAAATCGTAGAACAAGCAAAAAACGCTAAATTTGATGAGCAATTCGCACTAATTTCGCTAATTATCGAAGCCCTTACAAACTCAATTCGAGAAATCACACGTAGCGAAAAAGTAAGCCAAGTTTTTGTTAAAGAATGTATGATTTTAAAATCTGCAAAAACAACTAGCGAAATCGAAGAATATATCAAAAAACTTGAGCAGGATTTATCAAAAAAACGTCAAGCAGGTAGTATTTCTGCTGAAAATATACTTGAAAAGCAAAAAGTTATACTAGAATTTGAAGCAATGCTTGAAACTTTTGTGAAAAATGGAGATAAAGTTAGCGTAGATATTTTTGCGAAAAAATACTACTTAGATTACAAAAAATCATCGAAAAAAGAGCTTGAAAAAGTGCAAAAAGAAATCGAAAATGCACTTGAGTATAGCCAAAAATCTTTTGGCGATAGTCAGTCTTTCTTCATCGTGCTATCAGAACTTACAACTGACCCTGTTTGTGCGACTTTCTTATCAAAAAATGGTGGCGAAACTTACTTTAAGTACAATAAAAACTTATTAATTCACGATAATCAAAAAGAAATCCTAAACGAAATTTTAAATTTTGAAAATATCGAAGAATTTGCAGAAGAAGACGAGGAATAGGAAACTTTATAGCTGTTTTTACAGTAATTTTATAAATAAAATTTGATATGATACCTCTAAAAGTATATAGGTCAAATATCTAAAAAAGATGCTCTTAGATTGCCATGCCGAAAGGTGTGGCGATTTTTTTATGCATAAAGGCATACTAGTTTTGAGAAATTAACATTTTTACGTCACTTTGTGTTGCACAAAGTAGCGTAAAACCAAAAAAATTTAAAAAAGTTTTAACAAAACAAAGTAGAGGAAAGAGTTAGGTTTTGACGGTTTGGTGTACCGTGGTTTTAAGATTTTGATTTTAGACCACGCTATCGCTTATGCAAACTTATATAAAAGATTGTATTTTCAGATAAAAAACACCTAAAGTACCGTAGAGCTTTTTATACGTAAAAATTGCCTGCAAAGTTTTAACCTCTGCACAGGTTAAAATAACGCATATTACTTTTAATAAAAAATTTATAAATACTTGACAATGATAAATTTATGTGATATATTGGTATCAACTTATTGATACAAAATAAAAAAATTGATACCAAATGATTGGAGGTTATATAATGAAAAAAGAAGCATTGCTTTTAAAAATGATGGAAAATGTAGGACGTGGACGACGTGGCGAGAATAAGCACAAAAAATCACACAAGGATTTAAAACAAGCAGAAAACAAAGAAGAAAAAAAAGAGCATCATCGTAAAATGTCACCAGTGGCAGAAAATATATTAATTTTGCTGTACCGTGAGGGTAGCATGAATCAACGCAAGATAGCACAACGCACAAATGTTACAGGTCAGGCAGTGTCGGAACTTATGAAAAAGTTTTGTGAACATGGGTTGATTATTCGAGAATCTGGAGATTTGAACAACGAAAATATAATTTCGCTTACGGAAAAAGGACTGGAATATGGAAAAAAATGTGAAGAAAAAATTTCGAAGTTAGCTGATAGATTGTTTCGCAATTTTACTGAGGAAGATTTAGACAACTTAGCTGTTTTACTAGATAAAATGGAATATGAGGAGGATTTATCTTGAAAAGATACCTAAAACATATTAAACCTTATTGGTACTTTTTTTTAGGAGCACCACTTTTCATGCTATTTGAAGTTTTTTGTGATGTGCAAATTCCAACGCTTTCTGCAAGAATTATAAACGAAGGCATTATGGCAGACGATAAATCGGCGATTTTTGCTTTAACTTTTCAAATGATTATAACGCTTTGTTTTGCTGTGACAGCAGGGATTGGCTCGTCTTATTGTGCAACTAATGCTTCTGTTAATTTTTCACATGATTTAAGAAAAGAAGTTTTTGCAAAAATTCAAACATTTTCTTTCCAAAATATTGATAAATTTTCTACTGGTTCTTTGGTAACACGATTAACGAACGACATCACTCAAGTAGGTCAATTAGTGCAACAGTGTCTACGAATGTTATTTCGTTCTCCTGGAATGCTAATAGGAAGTATGATTATGGCGTATCGCATAAGTCCTGAACTTTCTCGTATATTTTTTGCTCTTGCACCTGTTTTAGTGCTAATTATTTCGGTGATTTTACACTATGCTTTTCCAAAATTTGCATTGTTGCAAGAAAAAATTGATGCACTAAACACAAATGTTCAAGAGGGACTTATTAATATTCGAGTAATAAAGGCATTTACTAGAGAAAAATATGAAGAAGAAAAATTTCAAAAAGTTAACGAAGATTTACGTGATACAGGGCTTCGTGCTTATCGTATAAATATGCTACAAGGTCCTTTGATGACAATTACAGTGAACGTTGCAACACTTTGCATTTTGTGGTTTGGAGCAAAAGTTTTAAACCGTGGGGAAATAGAAATTGGCGATATTTCGGCGATGATTACCTATTTGGCTCAACTTTTAATGTCGGTTAATATGATTGCTAATGTTTTTATGCAAAGTTCTCGCTCGCTTGTGTCTGCACGCAGATTATCAGAAGTTTTAGATGAAAAAGTTGATATTGACGATATTTTGGCAAAATCACCAGAAAAAAAGGTTAAATCTGGAAATATTGTCTTTGAAAATGTTAATTTTAAATATTATGAAAATTCGGACTCTAATGTGCTTACAAACTTAAATTTAACTATAAAATCAGGGCAAACGGTTGGGATTGTAGGTTCTACTGGTTCTGGAAAAAGTAGCCTTGTTCATCTTATTCCAAGACTTTATGAGGTGAATTCTGGAAGAATTTTAGTAGATGGGATAGATATTAAAGACTATTCTCTAAAAAATCTACGTGATGGTATCGCTATGGTATTGCAACAAAATTTGTTGTTTTCGGGTAGTATAAAAGAAAATTTACTTTGGGGAAATAAGTCGGCATCTACAGAAGAAATGAAAAAAATTGCAGATTTTTCTGCATCTAAAACGTTTATCGAAGAAACATCTAAACAATATGACACTATAATAAATCAAGGTGGTTTAAACCTATCTGGAGGACAAAAACAGCGACTTTGTATTGCTCGAGCATTGATGAAAGAGGCGAAAATTTTAATTTTAGACGATTCGACTTCGGCTGTGGATACTGCGACAGAACGCAAAATTCGTAAGCACTTAGGACATGATTTGAAAAATATGACTAAAATTATAATTGCACAACGTATTACTTCTGTGCAGGAGGCTGATATGATTGTTGTACTCGATGAAGGGGAAATCTCGGCAACAGGAAACCACGCTGAATTGTTAGAAAAATCTTCAGTTTACAAAGAAATTTACCGTTCTCAAGTTGAAAACGGAGATATGAATGAGGTGAGTTAAATGAATGAGCAACAAAATAGACCACCACACGGAGAAAAACCACCACACGGAGGCAGACCACCACACGGAGGCAGACCACCACACGGAGGAAAACCACCACATGG
>JAWXUO010000081.1:0-3664 GCA_044426355.1 Clostridia bacterium
AAAAAGAAAATAAGTTGGTGTATATACCAATGTTTATAATGACGATAGGTTATATGTTTTTTGATGGTTTGTGGCAATATTTCCTTGTTTTTGCTGGGGTTTCTTTAGGTGCAATGTTTAGCTTAATAGGTGCTGTAAAGTCTAAAGAAGTAGCTAGAAAAATTATGTGTGTTGTGATTTTTCTGGTTTGTGCATGGTATACAGGTATACATATTTTGGATATTCCTTATATAAATGACCCTTTTGTTGTAAATATTTCAAATGTGCAGACTTCTGTAAGTGTGAGCAGTAAAGGTGTTCGTAGTTATTATCTTAAAGGAAAAACCGAGCAAAACGAGAGCGTAAGCTTTAGTATTTCTAAAAATGACTATGATTATATCGAAAAATACCCAAGTTTATCTAAAAATATGATAATAAAATGCCTACCAAATACAAAAACGGTGCTTGAGTATAGTTTTAATTACAAAGATGTTATTGAAAGTGATAGTTTTCAGGAATTTTACGATTTATACCAAAAATATGGGAATAAGGATTGATTTCGTAGGGGACGATTCCATATCGTCCCGAATGAACGTAAAAAACGGTAAAATTAAGAATTTGACCCTACGAATGAAAGCCAAGAAAAAACAAAGAAAAGGAGGCGACATACATGGATGATAATCCGATAATTAATGCAATATTGTTCTGTGCTTTTTTTAGAATTGCATCACGTACAAAGCTCGGACCTATAAAGTCAACGATAGTGATGTTTATCATTTTTGTAATAATTCCAGCATGTGTTGCAAGTGCACAAAAATATGGTTTTTGGTCGGAATATAATTTAGCTCTTTATATAGTAACTTTTGTTTTTGCAATGTTTTTCTGGGGAGTTAAAATAGCTATAAGAAAATTCAATAGAATGGTTGGATATGTAAATTCTGACAAGAAAACTTTTGTGTCGATTGATGGTAGAAATGTGGTAGTTGTGCAAAGAAATATGTGGGGAACACCTTTTATTTATTTGAATGAAAAACTTGTTTTTGAGGGCGATAAAAAGCTAGATGGTGGCATTATTATTTCAGATGTAAATGCAAATTGGACTGATAACAACTGCAAAGTGACATTATCTACACTAGAACAGCCTTGCTACATGGAGCTTGATTATATCGTGGAAATTTAGGAGGATTTTATGTATCAAATTGAATTTGCGATAATCATATTTTTTATCCCTTAATGAACGTAAAAATGGTCAAATATAGAATTTGACCCTACGGTTTTGGTGTAAATTTCGTAGGGGACGATTCCATATCGTCCCGAAAACGCACAAAACGGTAAAATTAAGAATTTGACCCTACGGTGTAGAAAGGTATGTGCAATAATTGAGTTGGTTTATTAATAAAGTTATAGAAATGCTGAAGATTTACAAAGAAATCTTTACGAATAAGAAGAAACTTAAGTTGATTATTATAGGAGCAATTACACTTATAGTAGTTTCTAATGTATTAGTTTATTTTAAAGATAACTACTACTCTGGAGCTAAAAGTGGGATTTATTCTTTAGGTGATGTGACAATTCCAACAGTAGAGAGTGTTGTTGGCGATAGAGATTTTGAGTTGATTTTCAAAAATAATAATGAACTTAGGTATATATACGATGGTGCTGAAAATCCAATTAACGACATAGAAAAATATACAAATTACTTAATTTTGGAACATGGATATGCACCAGCTAAAACTGATAGCGACTACACAATTATGAAAGATGATAAAATAAGCGATATAGTAATTGTGATTTATTTTACAGTGCAAGGTGATGAATACGAAATCCATGCAAAAAGGAGTTTGAACTAATGCTCAATAAATCAAAAAAATTGTTTCCAAAAAAATTTGTAATCATCGTACTAACACTTAATTTATCTTTTATTTTGATGATTTCACTATTTGTTTTATTCAAAGCACCTAAAATATCCGAAGAAGCAAACGGAGAATTTTATGAAGTTTTAAATGTTCAAGTGCCAACGATAACAGCAGTAATTGATAAATACCGAAAAGCAACAAAAATGTCGGTAGTAGATTCAGAAACAAGTCCATATAAAAGTTTTACATATACCGAATTATCATCAGTTGAAATTGATATAGAAACTTATATTGATTACTTAATAGAGGAAGCGAATTTTGAGTTAAAACAAGAAGAAAATGCTAATTCTGTTTTGTGGACGGCTGTTTTAACGAAATATGATAATGATAAAACGATAATTGTTGATATAAAATGCAATGTAAGCGAGTATACCATAAAAGTTGGGTTAATAAGCTAAAAAGTTTGAATTAAATACCCAAAATCAAATACAATTTGATTTTAAATTAAAGTTTTTGTCCACTTTTTATAAAAAGTGGTGGAGTTTGAGGCAACGCCTCAAGAGAAAAAGGAGTACAACTATGAAAAAAATACTAGCGACACTGTGCATAATTTCGTTATGTATCGTAAATATTGGTTGCGAAGAAAATTCTTCTGATACAAACGAAATAAAAGATAATTTTATCGACTTTTTCATAACTGATGAAAATCTAAAAGATTATTTTAAAGATGATAATGCTGATGACAACAATTCTGACAGTATAAATTGGTCGAAACACAAATATTTTGAGGGCGAAGGAACGACTTTAACTAAATATATCGGAAATGACGCTAGTGTCTTTGTTCCAGATGGTGTGACAAGCATTGATGAGTTTGCTTTTGACGAAAATCTATCTATAATTTCTGTTACTTTGCCTGATGGTTTGACGAGTATCGGAGAGGGTGCTTTTCGTAATTGCAACAACCTAATTTATGTAAATATTCCAAGTAGTGTTACAAATATTGAAACAGGTGCGTTTTACTATTGCACATCTTTGGCTGAAATAATAATTCCAGAGGGTTTGACGAGTATTAGTGGTGGTGCATTTCGTGGGTGCGAAACAGTTACAGAAATAATCATTCCAGATAGCGTTACATATATTGGCAATTTCGCTTTTGCAAACTGTGCGTCACTCACGTCGATAGTAATTCCACAGGGGGTGACCACTATTGAAGAACAAACTTTTAGATACTGCACATCGCTTACATCAGTAACAATTCCAGACGGTGTGACAAGCATTGGAGAGTATGCTTTTTCGTATTGCTCATCGCTCGAGGCTATAATCATACCCGAGGGCGTAGAACGTATCGAAAAACAAGCTTTTTTTAAATGCTCATCGCTTGCGACGGTAGTTATTCCAGAAAGTGTGACTTTTTTTGGTACTTATGTATTTGACCAAGCATTATGGTTTGATAATCTTACAGAAGAATTTACCATAGTTGGAGATAATATTTTAATAAAATATAGTGGAAATGGTGGTGATGTGGTTATTCCAGAAGGTGTTTTGACTATTGGTTGTACTGCTTTTGCGAATAGTAGGGCAATTACTTCTGTAACTATCCCAGAAAGTGTTAAAAGTATAGGTGACTCTGCGTTTTGTTATTGCACGTCATTGACGACTATGTATGTACCATTTGGCGTTGAAAGTATAGGTGACTCTGCGTTTTTTTATTGTAGCTCACTAATTTCGGTTGTTTTGCCTAATAGTTTGACGGATATAGGCGAAGATATATTTAGTTGCTGTGACGAATTAGTTTCAGTGACCGTTAAAAAGACCTCAGATGCTGAATA
>JAWXUO010000040.1:0-20261 GCA_044426355.1 Clostridia bacterium
TTAATGTTATTGCTAAAATCATAGATATAAATCTTTTGTTTTTCATATTTTTTCTTCTCCTTTATATGATTTTATTTTCTTAAAAATTTCTTCAAAATTCGTTTCTAGTATTATAACATATAACTTTCATTTTGTGTTGATTTTTTTGTGAATGGTCGATATTTCGTGGCGAATGGTCAAAAAATTTTTTTCTATTGCTTTTTTATAGCATTTATGATACTATATCAGTAACAATTTTCACCTTAAAGAGAGGGTTTTTTATGATAAAAATAGGAATTTGCGACGATAATTTAAAAGAAACTAGTCATCTGAAAAATTTACTATCAAAATATAGCGAAAACCACAATTTAGAATTTGATATAAACACTTTTAACAACGGATATTTATTTTTAGATTTTATAAAAAATCAGCAAACTTTTGACATTTGCTTTTTAGATATTTATATGCCTGCTTTGTCTGGTATCGACACTGCAAAAGAGCTAAGACTGCTTGATAAAAATACGCAATTAATTTTTACAACTTCATCAAAAAGTTTCGCACTAGATGGCTACGCTGTTCAAGCAACGAATTATTTAATAAAACCTTTGAAAAAAGATGATTTTTTTAAAGCTTTAGACCTTATTTTTGAAAAAACTAGCATAGACACTGTCGAAAATATTCGTATACCTACAATTACTGGGGTTCAGTTTGTATCATCAAATATGATTTCTTATATAGAAGCGTCAAACAACCGTTGCACCGTAAATCTTTGCAACAAAACATCGCTCACATCTTCTATAAATTTAACGAAAATACACGAATTATTTAACGAAAGTATCAGTTTTATCGTTGTTAGTCGCTCAATTTTGATAAATTTAGATAGCGTTGTCGGTCTTGAAAACGAAAAATTGGTACTAAAAGATGGCACAAAAATCACTATCCCAAGACGAAAAAAGAAAGAACTTACACAAGCATTTTTAGACTATAGTATGCTAAATTAAAAAATCGAGTTTTTGCAATTTTTAAAGGAGAAACATGGAACAATCAGCACATTTTTTAGCTTTTTTCACCAAATTAATATACGGAACTCATCTAAGTCTAGCTTTTTCTGGTATAACACTAAAAGATAATACGAAAAAATTTGTAAATTTAATACTTTTAGTTACTTTTTTGCAAAATTCAAGCTATTTTTTGTTCGGCGAAGACGTAACTGTAAATATTTTTCCATTTTTAATACATATCCCTATCATTTTATACCTACATCGCATAGCAAAAGTTCCTTTAGTTCACGCAACATTCAGCTTGCTTTTAGCGTTTCAAATGCTGTCTTTTAGAACATGGATTGGTGCTACATTTGGTGCATTTTTTGGCGAGCAAACAAGCATAGATTTTACGCTATCACTGATTTCTATACCACTTTCGTCTATTGTAGCCATTTATCTTGCTCCATACATAGCAAAACTTCGTGGCGAGCCTCGTTTTATGGTGTATGTTGGCTTTGCTCCACTTTGCTACTACATAATTACGTATATTTTGTCTATTTATTCGCTTGTTTCTCTTGAAAACATGGACGAATTTTTAAATTTTATAAATGCATGGTTTGTTTTAATCGTTGTTGTATACACGCTTTTTTCGCTAAATTTCTTTAAAATCAAGCGTGATTCAGATGTCGAAAAAGCCGTTTTGGTTAGTATTCAAAACAACGCACAATCCCAATTAAAACAGCTACATAATCAATACGAAATTGAAAATATTTATCGTCACGATATGCGACACCACGGAAACTATTTATTATCTGTTTTGCCAGAAAATACCGACGAAGAAATAACCGAATATATAAAATCCGTGCTTATTTATCCTGTTAAATCACGAGAGGTTTTAAGCTCTGACAAAAATTTAAACCTTTTGCTAAATTTTTATAAAAAACAAGCTCAGGACACAAAAATTTCTTTTGTTATGGATATTTCAGTAAAAAATTATTCTGGAATAGATATGATAGACCTTTGTATCTTGCTATCAAACGGTTTAGAAAATGCATTTAATGCGAACACCGAAAACGGAAAAGTATCTCTTAGAATGTGGACAAAAGGCAAAACTTTATCTATAGACCTTAGGAATACTTTTTTAAAAGAACCTGAATTTTTAAACGATTTACCATACACAAAAGACGAAAATCACGGTTTTGGTACGAAAAGTATGCTTAGAATTTGCGAAAAGTATCGAGGTGTCACTTGTTTTTCGGTATTAGATGATGAATTTCGCTTTCAAACCGTTATGAGTAATGATATAAACTTTTTAAGACAACTCAAAAAATAAAACCTACGTAATTTTCACTTTACGTAGGTTTTAAAACTGTCAAAAAGTAGTTTTTGACGGTTTTTTTATTATTTTTTTGATAAATTATATATTGCTATATCCCATAAGGAAATTGTCTACTTCTTTTGCACATTCTCTGCCCTCTGCGATTGCCCATACGACAAGCGATTGTCCACGTCGCATATCACCTGCACAAAAAACTTTTTCGTTAGCTGTTTTATAAGATTTTTCAGCAGTTACAACAGTGTTTCTTTCCGTTATATCAATTCCTAAATCTTTAACAGAGTAGCTTTCAGCTCCTAAAAATCCTGTTGCAATAAGAATTAAATCTGCCTCTAATTTTTTCTCAGTACCTTTTCTAAATGTTAGTTTTCCATCTATAAATTCTACTTCTACCGTTAAAACTCCACAAACTTTGCCATCTTTTACATAGACTTCTTTAATTGTTGTGTTGTACACACGAGGGTCTGTTCCATATACATCAATAGCTTCTTGCTGACCATAATCGGTAGTACATACACGAGGCCACTCAGGCCATGGGTTTGACTCAAGACGTGTATCTGGTGCTTTTGGCATCATTTCAATTTGTGTAACAGATTTTGCACCATGGCGAACAGATGTCCCAACGCAGTCATTACCAGTATCACCACCACCAACAACAATTACATTTTTATCTTTTGCAGATACATAATCTCCATCAGCTAAATTAGAATTAAGCAAGCTTTTTGTGGTTTGCGTTAAAAAATCTACTGCAAAGTAAATTCCACTTGCATCACGGTTTGGAACTTGTAAATCACGAGCAAATTTTGCACCACAACATAAAATTACAGCGTCAAATTCATCTATAACGTCTTTTGATTTTAAATTATTTCCAAAATCCGAATTTGTCACAAAATCCACGCCCTCTTGCGTCATAAGTTCTACACGACGGTCTATAATTTGCTTTTCTAGTTTCATATTTGGTATACCATACATTAATAGTCCACCAATACGGTCATCACGTTCATAAACAGTTACATTATGACCACGACGATTTAAAACGTCTGCAACAGCAAGCCCAGCAGGACCTGAACCTATTACAGCTACTTTTTTATCAGAGCGAACTTCTGGTATGCGTGGTTTAACATATCCTTGTTCAAATCCCTTTTCTATTACAAATAATTCGTTATCACGAATAGTAACAGGGTCGCTATCTAATCCATTTATACAAGCTTTTTCGCAAAGTGCAGGACACACACGCCCTGTAAATTCTGGAAAACTTGCTGTTTTTGTTAGTCTATCTAATGCGTGTTTAAAATTTCCGTTGTAAATTTGGTCATTCCATTCAGGAATTAAATTGTGCAAAGGACACCCTGTAATCATTCCTTTTAGCTCTATTGCAGATTGGCAAAAAGGAACACCACAGCTCATGCATCTAGCACCTTGTTTTTGTCTTTCTTCAACGCTAATAAAATCGTGAAATTCATTGAAATTTTTAATACGTTCTTTCGGAGAAATACTTACATTACCATGTCTTTCAAACTCCAAAAATCCAGTTGCTTTTCCCATAGTATTTTCCCTCCTTAACCTTTCAGTGAATCAGTAAATGCTTCCATAACAGCATCATCATGCGTCATGCCTTTTTCTTCGTATTTACTAATAGCCGATAACATTCTTTGATAGTCATTAGGTATAATTTTCTTAAACAATGGTAAAAGAGTATCAAAATTATCTAAAACTTCTTTAGCACGAATAGAATTTGTTGCGTTATAGTGATTTGTTATAATATTTTTAAGCTCTATTATATCTGTTCTGTTTGATACTTCGCTCATTGTAACAAATTCTTTATTAAGTTTTAAATATAAACTATAATTTTCATCAAGAACATAAGCAAAACCACCACTCATTCCCGCTGCAAAGTTTTTACCAGTTTGCCCAAGTATAACAGCACGCCCACCAGTCATATATTCAAGACCATGGTCGCCACAACCTTCAGAAACAGCTATTGCTCCAGAGTTACGAACAAGGAAACGTTCGCCTGCGATACCGTTTATATATATTTCGCCAGAAGTTGCACCATATAAAGCAACATTACCTACAATTACGTTTTCAGATGCTTTAAATTTACTATTTTTTGGAGGATATACAATAATTTTACCACCAGATAAACCTTTACCGATGTAGTCATTAGAATCGCCCTCGAGAGTTAGTGTTAAACCTTTTGGAATAAACGCACCAAACGATTGCCCTACACCACCAAAACAGTTTACTGTAAATGTATCAGCTTCTACATTATTTCCAAGATTTGCAGTTATCTGCGAACCTAAAATAGTTCCTAAAGTACGGTCAGTACTGCAAACATTAATATTTTCAGTGTGTTTTGTTCCATTTTTAATAGCATTTTTGAATTTTTTTAGTAAAACAGACTCATCAAGAGTTGTGTTTAATTTAAAATCGTAAACGTGTTTTGGATTAAAGCTTTTTTCTTTCGCTTTTGCAAATTCTGGGTTGATTACGCAAGATAAATCGACAAGCTCTGCACGTTTTGTTACACGTTTTTCTTTCATGTGGATTAAATCAGTTCTACCAACCATTTCATCTATAGTTTTAAAACCAAGTTTCGCCATTATTTCACGAAGTTCTTCTGCCATGAAATTCATAAAATTCATAACGTATTCAGGTTTACCTCTAAAACGTTTTCTTAGACATTCATTTTGAGTTGCAACACCAACAGGACAAGTATCAAGATTACAAACACGCATCATAACACAGCCCATAGCAACTAAAGGAGCAGTGGCAAAGCCAAATTCTTCTGCACCTAAAAGACACGCTATAGCAATATCTCGACCACTCATAAGCTTGCCATCTGCCTCCACTACAACTTGAGAACGCAATCCGTTTTTAATAAGCGTTTGGTGTGCTTCTGCAAGTCCTAATTCCCAAGGAAGTCCTGCACTATTAATAGAGCTTTGAGGAGCAGCACCTGTACCACCATCGTATCCAGAAATTAAAACAACTTGTGCACCTGCTTTTGCAACACCTGCTGCAATTGTTCCAACGCCTGCTTCTGATACAAGTTTTACAGATATACGAGCATCACGATTTGAATTTTTAAGGTCATATATAAGTTGAGCTAAATCTTCGATAGAATAAATATCATGGTGTGGAGGTGGCGAAATTAACGTAACACCTGGAGTTGAGTGACGTGTTTTACCAATCCAAGGGTATACTTTTCCACCTGGAAGATGTCCACCTTCACCAGGTTTTGCACCTTGTGCCATTTTTATTTGAATTTCATTTGCAGAAAGAAGATATTCTGAGGTTACACCAAAACGTCCACTTGCAACTTGTTTTATAGCACTATTTTTAATAGTTCCTAAACGAGCAGGCTCTTCCCCACCCTCACCAGAGTTTGATTTACCACCAAGTTTGTTCATAGCTATCGCCATACATTCATGTGCTTCTCCAGAAATAGAACCATAAGACATAGCACCTGTTTTAAAACGTTTTACTATTTCTGACACTGGCTCTACTTCGTCTATAGAAATAGCTTTCGCTTTATCAAAATCAAATTGTAAAAGTCCACGCAAAGTGTGTGGCTTGTTTTCGTGGTCTACAAGAGCAGTATATTCTTTAAAACGCTTGTAATCTCCACTTTTAGTAGCTTGTTGCAAAGCAATAATAGTATCAGGATTGTATAAATGGTCTTCTTTATCTTCACCAGAACGTAAGTTTGCAAAACCTATGCTATCAAGTGTTGTATCAACACCCAGACTTAGAGGGTCGAAAGCGTGCGAATGTCTATATTCAATGCCTTCTGCGATTTCGTCTAGCCCTATCCCTGCAACACGACTAGTTGTATTTGTAAAATATTTGTCAATTACATCTTTATTTATACCAACAGCCTCGAAAATTTGTGCAGATTGATATGATTGTAACGTTGATATACCCATTTTAGCAGCAATTTTTGTAATACCATGCAAAATTGCATCATTATAGTCAACTATCGCTGTGTTATAGTCTTTATCGAGTATTTTTTTGTCGATAAGTTCTTGGATACATTCGTGAGCTAAATATGGGTGAACAGCTCTTACGCCAAAACCTAAAAGCGTTGCAAATTGATGCACATCACGAGGCTCTGCACTTTCTAAAATTATAGAAACAGCTGTACGTTTTTTCGTGCGAACAAGGTGTTGCTCCATTGCCGAAACAGCGAGTAGAGATGGTATTGCAATATGGTTTTCGTCAACTCCACGGTCAGATAAAATAATGATATTTGCACCATCACGGTGTGCTTTATCACAGCTTACAAAAAGTTGCTCTATAGCATTTTTTAATGATGTATTTTTATAATATAACAGCGAAATTGTTTCAGTTTTAAATCCTTTTTTGTCAATATTTTTAATTTTTAATAATTCTACCCCAGATAGTATAGGATTTTCTACAGAAATAACATTACAGTTTAGGTAGTCATCATCTAATAAATTACCATCAGAGCCAATGAATACGCAAGTATCTGTAACAATTTCTTCTCGCAGTGAGTCTATCGGTGGGTTAGTTACTTGTGCAAAAAGTTGCTTAAAATAGCTAAATAAAGATTGATGTTTTTCTGATAATACAGCAAGTGGAATATCTGCACCCATAGCCGAAGTAGGCTCTACACCATTTTTCGCCATAGGAAGAACGCTGTCTGCTAAATCTCCATAAGTATAGCCGAAAGCTTTATATAATCTATCCCTTTCTGCTTGAGTATGTGAAGGGACTTTTTTATTAGGAATTTTAAGGTCGCTTAAATGGATTAAACTACGGTCTATCCACTCTCCATAAGGTTTTCGTGTTGAATAATCTTTTTTACATTCATCATCTGAAATGATTTTTTTGTTAACAGTGTCAACTAAAAGCATTCTACCAGGTTGCAAACGTGCTTTTGTGATAATTTTTTCTGCTGGAATATCTAAAACACCAACTTCTGAAGATAGAATTAGCGTATTATCTGTTGTAACATAATATCTCGAAGGACGAAGACCGTTTCTATCTAAAACAGCCCCCATCATGTCGCCATCTGAAAATAAAATCGCAGCAGGTCCGTCCCATGGTTCCATCATAGTTGCATAGTAGTTATAAAAATCTTTCTTTTGACGACTCATATAAGGGTCGTGTCGCCAAGGTTCTGGTATTGCAATCATAACAGCAAGGGGTAAATCAAGTCCGTTCATGTGTAAAAATTCTAAAGTATTATCAAGCATAGCAGAGTCTGAGCCTTCTCCGTTTATAACAGGGAAAACTTTTTCTATATTGTCCGATAAAATTTTCGAATGCATAGTTTCTTCACGAGCAAGCATTCTATCTGCATTACCACGAATAGTATTGATTTCGCCATTGTGCAAAATATATCTATTAGGGTGTGCACGTTCCCAACTAGGGTTTGTATTTGTTGAAAATCGTGAGTGTACCATAGCGATAGCACTTTTATAGTCTTCATCTTGCAAATCAATATAGAATTTACGAAGTTGCTCTACTAAAAACATACCTTTATATACTATAGTTCTTGATGAAAGCGAAGCTATATATGTGTCCTCGCTACTGTGTTCAAATTCACGACGCACTATATATAGTAATCTGTCAAAATCTATACCATAAGCTGTGTTTTTTGGTTTTTTTATAAAACATTGCATGATACATGGCATACAATCTTTTGCTTTTTTTCCTAAAATATCAGGTGTTACTGGAACTTCTCTCCAGCCTAAAAATTCTAGTCCCTCTTTTTTTGTAATTATTTCAAACATTTTCATAGATTGTTTTCTTTTTAACAAATCAGCTGGAAAGAAAAACATACCAATCCCATAATCACGAGAGTTTCCTATATCAAAATCTAGTTTGGCTGTAGCTTTTTTAAAGAAATCATGTGAAATTTGAAGTAGAATACCAACTCCATCACCAACTTCTCCCGAAGCGTCTTTACCTGCTCTGTGTTCTAATTTTTCTACAATAGTCAAAGCGTCGCATACAACTTGATGACTTTGCACGCCATCAATTTGAACAACTGCACCGATACCACAAGCATCGTGTTCAAAACGTTCGTCGTATAATGTTTTGTTTTGCATAAAATACGTCCTCCTTAAAATAAATCACACAAAATTTAGTGTATATAAATACAAAAAACAATGTGGACATGTCTGTACATATACTACAAAATAATAGTATATATTTCTCACACGACCCCATTGTCGATTATTGTTAATATTATATCACATTCAAAAAAATATTTCAAGTAAAAAACATGAATTTTCGCAAGAGTTATCGTGTTTTTTCTTCAAAAAAACTACATAAGTTTTTTGAAGAATATATTACCTAAAATATTTAAAATAATCATTTCCGTTTCGTTTATTAAATGATATATATAACTAATTGTAAAAAATTTCACATCTGCTATAAACTTAAAAATTCCGTTAAATTTATAAAAATGAAAGCTTGTGCTAAATTTATTGCAAAAAGATAAAAATTTCCATATGTAAAATACTTGTAATAAACTAAGCTTTATTTAAGAATTTTTTTACTTTTAAATAAAGCTTTTTTGAAGTTTTACAAAAACTTTACAAATATTTTTTAAATAATTAGTTGACAAAAAAGCTTACTATGTATATAATACAGTTAAACCGTACTATACGAGTGATACAGAAAGGAGTTTTATTATGGTTTCATTTAAGGATCTTATTTTAAAAGGCGATAGTCCAATTTATTTGCAAATAATTATGCACATAAAAGTCGGAATAGTAGGCGATATTATCCAAAACGGCGACGATATGCCCTCTCGCAGAGCAGTTTCTTCACTTTTAGGAATAAATCCAAACACAATCCAAAAAGCTTATAAACAACTAGAATTTGAAAACTTAATTCACTCTAAATCAGGTGCAAAAAGTTTGATTACCGTTACAAAAGAGCAAAAAAACATGCTAAAAAAAGAACTTTTAGAACATGATATTTTAGAAGTTATTTCAAGGCTACAATCTACTGGATTTCAAAAAGAAGAGGCTTTAATTCTTTTTGAGAAATTATGGGAGGAGAATTTACATGAACAAAAAAATTAGTATTTTTTCGCTAGTTTCGTCACATACGCTAAAAATTGTGCTTATAATCTGTGGCATACTTTTTCTATTTCAAAGTGCGATATTTTTAAGCCTAGTAAATGCAAGTCATTCAACTATAGACAGTTTTAGCTCATTTTGCGATTTATTTAATAATTCACTATTTAAATTCAGCTATATCTTAGCACTTTTAGAAATAATTCATCAATGTTCGCTAGAATATTCGGTAAAAAACGCAAAATATATGTTTTTTAGATTTCCTAAAAAAACTCTTTTCGGAGTGTGTTTTTTAAATACTCTTTGCTCGCTTTTAATTCTTTGGGCAACACAAGTTATCATTATTTTATGTGCTTATTTATATTATATTTCAATTGCCCCACAAGATTTATTAACTAGCCAAATGTTCTTTTTATCTAGCTTTTACAGTGGTTTTTTACATAGAATTTTACCATCGGTAGATTATCGCATATGGCTAATAAGCATTGCAGAAATTTTTCTTATATGCTCAGCTTTATCTACTATAACCATAAAACTTTTATACACAAGCGTTTGGAAATACTTGGCAATTATAATTTATGTTATAGTGAATTTTTTCTATGCAACAACCACTTCAAATATCCTTTATTTCACTGTAGTATACACATTTATAGCGTTATATTTATTTATAGGAGGTTTATCTGATGAAAAAATTGAAAGCAAACTTCAGTAATTTTTTGCCACTCGGCGAAGAAATCACACCAATTTTAATTTATTATAAAATATTTATGATAATATCTACTTTGTTTACGTTGCAGTTTTTTGCAAATTTTCATAATTTTAAACAAGACCAAGCCCACTATTTTCTATTTGAGCAAAAATATATTCAAACTGAATATTTCGCAAAACTTTTAGGCAATGGTTTTTACTTTTTTGGGTTTATTTTCATTTGGTGCTTCAGCTTGTGTTTAATTTATTATTTTTTACACACAAATACAAGCAAATCCATTTATTTTATGAAAAGACTGAGAACTCCATTTGAATTATGGAAAAGAGTTTTAGTTGTGCCAATCAGTTTAAGTATAATTACCGTTATTTACGTAGCTATACTATTATGCTTGTACTATGCTTTTTATCTACACACTAGCGTTTCTGGTACAATTTATGACAATCAAATGGAAATTTTAATAGATTTATGGTTTAAAGGAGGAGAAAAATATGCTAAAATTACAAGATATTACTAAAAAATATATAGCAGGAATAAACGCACTAGATAACGTGTGCCTAGAGTTACCTCGTGGTGAAATCGTGGGTATTTTTGGAGAAAACGGAGCAGGAAAGACAACTTTGATGAAGTCAATCTTTGGTTTTCATAACTATCAAGGTAAAATTACTCTAGATGATGAAAAAATTACACGCAAAAATATAGAAAAACTTTCTTTTGCAACGTGCGAACACTCGTTTTTTCCAAAAATTACAGCAAACGCACACCGTGAGTTTTACGAAAGTCATTTCCCTACTTTTAAGGCAGAACGTTATGATACTTTGATGGACTTTTTTGAGCTTCCTAAAAACAAAAATATAAAAGCTTTTTCTACAGGGCAAAAAAATCAGTTTGAAGTAATCTTAGCACTTTCTCAAGGTGCAGATTATATTTTTATGGACGAACCTTTTGCAGGAAATGATATTTTTAATCGTGAAGATTTTTACAAAGTGCTTCTAGGGATTTTAGAAGAACATGAAACAGTGGTTCTTTCTACGCATTTGATAGAAGAAGTATCGAATTTTATAGGGCGAGCAGTGCTTTTGAGCAAAGGAAAAGTCATAGGCGACGTATATATGGAAGATATGGAGGACAAAACGCTTATATCTTATGTAAAAGAAGCCTATAAGTACGAAACCGATAGAGTTAGCCGTGCTTTAAACGATTTTTCGTAGAAAGGAGTGATTTTTATGAATAAAACTTCCAAATTTACTATAATTTTAGGTATTGTATCTGTTTTGATAATCACTACAATGTCAACTTATCTCTCAACTTTTAAAGAAGACGTTCAAATTTCTCAAAATATTCTTGTTGGAGATGAAAGTTTAGTGCAAGGAATGAATTTGAATTTTTTAACAATTGATAAACTTACAAACTCTTGGCAATTTAAAGTCCCTATGGATAATGTCAGCGAGAGCGAAGTTGATTTTCGTTTTACAGGATACAATATTTCTGAGCAAACTCGTGAAACCAACTTTAATATTAATGATTCATTGACATTTTCTGCATCATCTTCTGGTGTTATGTATTTAGAAGAAGATGATGATGTTTATTTAACAGACACTATAATAAAAGTTATACGTGATGTAGCTAGTCGTACAGAACTAGGAAAAACATATACAGAACGTATATTTTTAGCAGATTATTACAATTATATGCCTTTACGTTTTAATATAAGCACAAAAAATAATTTTTATTATTCCGGAAGCTTTTTACCAAAATTAATAGAATATTTTAAATTTCCAGTATCAAAAACACTTGAATTAGAAATAACTGTAACTAAAAATATGCAAGGAATTATAGCATATTCGTCAAAAATTGTAAGTGATGTAGAATTTATAACAACCCAGACTTTTGTCGATACCGATGATGGTATTATTATAGCTGTACAGCCTTATTACGAAAAAATCACATGGGACGACGAAGCATATATTTATTCAAGCATTGTAGCTGAAAAATTAGAAACTCAAATTACTAAAATCACATGGGAAGACGAAACGCATCTTGAAATAGAAGATATTGAAACTTTATATTCATTTGATTCTAGTATCACGATACACTACATGGTTGACCTTGGCGAAAATATTGGTGTTTTAATGTCTGATGACAAAAAAAACATATTTTCTGTACGAAACAAAGAAGATTTTTCTATGGTGCAAGAAATTTTATTAGACTATGCAGTAAATGTTATAGTCGAGAGTGACGAAAATTTCATTTTGTATAACTACACAAATTTTATTATTCTAACGAATACAGATGGCGAATTTTCTGTTTGTTTGCAGGGAAATCTAGTAGATTTTAAAACTGAATACGGTCTATCAGCTTTTACCTATGGTATAAATCTATTCTACCTAGACGGAAAATTTTGCATTGTGAAAATTTTTTCAGATAATAGTGATGTATTATTTGATATTTTAGTAGAAATTTATGACGAAACTGGTGTAGTTTATGCTAGTATATTCGAAATAAGTCAGTCGAATAATTTTAATAATAATACAAGCCATATAAATCTTCTTCAAGATGTAGAAATTTCGTTTTAAATATAAAAAAATGCGTTCATTTAATATGAACGCATTTATATTTTATGCAAGTGATGTTTCATTTAAAGGTGCAGAGTTTTCTTGTTTCGATTTTTTGATTTCTCGTTTATGTACATACATATTTTCGTCTGCTTCTTCAAAAAGTTGGCGAATAGACAACCCATCTTTGCCATTTTGATTAATAGCATATCCTACAGCATAAGATATATCGAATTTTCTATTATCTTTTTTGTTAAATTCCTCAGTTAAATATGAAAGTTCGCCTAAGAAACTCTTTATATCGTCTTCATTTTCAACATCTGCATGGTATACCACAAATTCGTCGCCACCATATCTACCTAAAAACGGTTTTTTCATATGAATATTAGAAGCTTCTTTAAAAATAGCAGAAAAAGATTGGATTAATTCATCTCCAACACGGTGTCCATGCACATCATTAGTTATTTTTAGGTCGTTTAAGTCAATTACAATAACAGCTGGCTGTTGCTCACGATTAGACGGATAAATATTATTAAAAAGTTCTTGACATTTAGAACGATTATATAACCCAGTCGCAACATCTAAAGATGCTATAATAGCAAGCTCCGAACTACTTTTTAGTGCTATAGTAGTAGAAATTAGATAATTACCTAAGCTTAAAAGCATTAAAGCTAAACTAAAATAGCTTGCAAATTGAAGTTCGTTTATTTCTAAAGTTACAAGATATGAAAGCTCATTTATTTTAATAGACAAATCTGTCATGCTATTAAAATGGTTATCACTCGCAAGTTTTATAGAATCTATATAGTGCAAGGTATCTTCCTCGCTTATGTCTTCAGTAAAAAGATTATACAGCAATGTCCAATTTGCTATAACTTGCTGTGCAGTAGTTTTAATATCTTCGTTATCGAGCAAAGATAAAGCATCTACGCTATCTTCTCTTAAATTACCATTAGTTTCTTCGTCTATATAAAAAATGATTTTATCGTCTTTATCTCCTGTAATAACCATTCGAGTAAGTCTTTGCGTGCTAGAACTTAGATATTCGACTTGGGATAGGTCTTGAACCATATTATTTTGTTTTTCCATAAGCTGATTTATTTGTATAGTTAATACTACATATACAATAGATAACACTGTTAAAGTAATCCAAGCGTAATTAACTTTTCTACGTTCTACCATAAGACACCTCTCCTCTATTATGTAATTTATACATATAAATATAAGTGACATTCATTGTAGCATATATATAAATAATTTACAATAGCAAAAGAATAAAGTTTACAAAATGATAAAAACATATTATCATATAGCAGAAAATATTACTTATAAATCTAGTTTTTGGTCACCAAATTTTACAATTCCGATTTTTCTAAAAAATGAATCTAGTGCGTATGAAATTAAAGCTGGTGCTACAAAGCAAATTATAATAGTTGCTGTCCACACTTTTGGAATAGCCCCCATAGATGAAATAATTCCGATTGGACCTACTAACCCACAAGTTCCCATTCCTGCTGTCACAGAAAATTCGCTAGATATAGTTAGCTCAAAAATCATAGTTGCCATAGGCCCAGTTATAGCAGAAGTTATTATAGGTGTTAGCCATATTGCAGGTTTGCGAACGATATTTGGAACTTGAAGCATAGATGTTCCAATCCCTTGAGATATAAGCCCTGAAAGTTTGTTTTCTTTGTAGCTTGCAACAGCAAAACCTACCATTTGAGCAGAACAACCAGCTACAGCAGCACCACCTGCTAGACCACTTATACCAAGCATTATACAAAGTGCAGCCGAACTAATAGGCAGTGTTAAAACAATTCCTATAACAACAGATACTATAATTCCCATTAAAAATGGTTGCATTTGCGTTGCTGTGTTTATTACATCGCCAAAAGCATACATTATTTCCGAAACAATCGGTCCTACATAATGAGCAACTAAACAACCACTTAAAATTGTGACCGTTGGTGTTACAATAATGTCGATTTTAGTTTCTTTTGATACTAATTTTCCAAGCTCTATCGAAATTATAGATGCTATAAAAACGCCAAGTGGTCCACCGAGAGCATTTCCTGCAACACCAACTGTTGCCGAAGAAAATATAACAAGTGGTGGAGCTTTTAAAGCTGTTGCTACAGCAACTGCCATAGCAGCACCTTGTGCTTGAGTTGTATATGTAGAAATTTCTATAAGCCAGTCAATATTTAACTGTTGACCTATTGTTTTAAAAATAGTTCCTATCAAAAGCGAAGAAAACAAACCAAATGCGATGCTCCCCATTGCGTCTATTAAATATACCTTTGCCGAAATATTGATACCCTTTTTTTGCAAAAATCCTTGCGATTTACGATTTTTAGACATAAAATACACCTCTCAAGTTTAGTTGTTTATAGTTTATTATTTATAGTTTATCATATATAAATAAAAATTAATATGTGAATTTTATTCAAAAAAAGAGTTGTTATTTTAAAAAATTAGTTAAATTTTCCTATAAATTACAACATTATCAATAAATATACTTATAATTTTATAATTTCAGACCATTTAAACTAATAATTTGTATAAAATTAAAACATCTAAATTTAAAGTGTGTTTTAAGATTTTATTTTATAATCATACTTATCACTAAAAAAATTCAAAAAAAATTAATACTTTATTGATTTATTTAACTAAAAAGTATTCCAATTAATCGAGAAGTATGTTATTATATATAATAATAGAAAAGTTTTAGAAAAAACTTAGGTAATAATCACTATTTAAGAAGGTAGTAAAATGAACAAAGAGTATTTTGAACAAATTTATAATGATACACCACACCCTTGTGTTATTTCTGACCGAGTAACAAACGAAGTTGTGTTTATGAATGATGCTATGCAAGGATTTTTAGAGGATTTATCACCACCTCACGGTACAAAGTGTTATCAGGTTATACATCACTCAGACGCACCATGTGGCGAATGTGATAAAGACATTATGGGCGAAGGTGTTTATGACAACAGAATTATAACACACGAGCTTACAAATAAAAATTTTAATGTAACAACAACTATGCTCGGTGTAAATGGTAAGCAATATAATATGTGCAAATACGCACTTACAAAGTCTACAAATCCAGAGTTTACTTTTGAACATGCAATGACAGACTATGCAAGTGCAATTTCTAACGAAAATCCTGCATACACATATAAATCTTTTTTAGAAATTCTAGGAAAATTTTATAGTTGTAGCCAAAGTTACTTATACAAAATAGACGCTGACACAAGAGAAGTTAAATATAGTTTCTCTTGGAATGACATTTACGCATTAAAAACATCAGAAATTTTATCAAATCCTATTATAATAGATGTTGTTTTTAAATGGGTAAAAGCAAAAAAACTAACTGGTGTAATCCAAATTGATTTTAACGGAGCAACTCCTACAGAACTTAACTTTTTGCAAAAATATGATATTGAAAACATGATAATATCTCCAATATTTGGCGAGCATGACGAAATTGTTGGCGTATACATTGGTATAAATTCAATTAACGCTAATAAATACATAGACACTAAAATCATGAAAGTTATAACTAATTATACCGAGCAAGCATTTAAAAAAGCGATAATTTTGAGCGAACTAATGCACAAAACGGATAAAGATTCGCTTACTAATTTATATTCTAGACGAAAATATGCACAAGATTTAGAAGCTTTGATTTCTTCAAACCACAATAAAGATATGGGTGTTATTTTTGCAAACCTAAATGGTTTAAGACAAACTAACGAAAATTTAGGATATAGTCACGGCGACCAGTTTATTCAAAAAGCTTCGAAAATTCTATCAGATAATATTGACGAAAAAATTTATCGCACAAGTGGCGATGAGTTTGTAATATTCTTTGAAGAAATTAGCGAAGAAGATTTTTTAGAAAATGTAGATAAATTACATAAAATTATAGCAAACGGTAATGAAAATCTTTTTGCTATAGGCCACGCTTATCGTAAAGGCAATAATATAGATATTTTAAAATTAGTATCAGAAGCTGATAATGTAATGTATATAAATAAACAAGAATATTATCAATCTGTGCATAAAACTGCATATAATGGTGCAACAAGCGAAATTTTATCCGACCTTATAAATGCAATAGACAACGACGAATTTTTAGTGTATTTACAACCTAAATTCAATTTATCAAATGATACAATAGCAGGAGCAGAAGCTCTCGTTCGCCGATTTAACAAAAAAGACAACCGAATGGTATATCCTGATAGTTTTATCGAAGGGTACGAAAAAGTTTCGATAATACGACATGTAGATATTTGTGTTTTAAACAAGGTTTGCAAAATGCTATCAAGTTGGGGCGATAGAAAAATACCTATTTCTGTAAATTTAAGCCGTGTTACTCTATTAGAACATAATATAGTAGATACGGTGGATAAAATATGTAAAAAACACGATATTCCACCTCAGTTTATCATTATTGAAATTACCGAACGAGTGGGTCTTGTCGAAAACAATATTGCGTCAAAGCTTATCACAGATTTTAAAGAACGAGGATTTGCATTATCTCTTGATGATTTCGGCTGTGCTTATTCTAATATCGTAACGCTTGCAAAAATTGATGTTGACGAAATTAAGATTGACAAAAGCCTTATTGATGAAATATTAATAAACCCTAAAAATCGTACAATAGTAGAAAATTTACTTAAAATGTGTGCTTCTTTCGAAAATACTCATGTAGTAGCAGAGGGCATTGAAATGATAGAGCAAGCTGATGTACTTAGAGAATTTGGCTGTTCATATGGCCAAGGTTATCATTATTCAAAACCTATCACATCTAACGAATTTTATCAAAAATATGTAATTGCATAGGAGAAAAATAAATGCAACGAAAACAAAAAGCAAAACAAAGAGTTGATATTCAAGTTATGATTGTTGTCGCTATTTTTACTTTTATATCAACAACTGTAACAGCTGGAATTTATTGGACATACACCTTTAATACTATGATGTCATCATTAGAAGAGCGAGTATATGCGTTATATAACGCTGTAGAGCAAACTTTAGACGAAGAAAGTTTCCGTGTTATCAATACTATTGATGACATGAACACTGACTTGTATCGAGATACAATGAGAACATTATTATCACTAAAAAACGCATCTGGTGTAGAATATTTATACACAGCGAAAATAAATGACGAAGCAAAGCTTATTTATATCATAGACGGACTAGAAGACCATCTGGACTTTCGCTATCCTGGCGACCTCATAGAACAAGAAATTAAACCTGCTATATTTGAAGCATTGTCTAATATCCCTGTTGTTCCTAAAAATATTTTACACACAGAATGGGGAGAAATTTTTGTAGCATATATGCCTTTTCACGCAAGCGACGGAACTGTTATAGGTGTTGTTGGAATAGAATTTGACGCAACAGAAGTAAGTTCATCTTACAATAAGCTTGTTCGTGTTACCCCTATAATAATAATCGGCATGGTTATCTTAGCTGTTATTCTTTCTAAATATTTATTTAAAAGAATTTCAAATCCTTTGTATATGGATAAAAATATTATAGACGAACCAACTGGCTTAAAAAACAGAAATGCATACGAAGTTGATATTAATAACCTTATAGCACAAGATGTAACTGATGATGTAGGCATTATAGTAGCTGATATAAACGGTCTAAAGGAAGTTAATGACAGACTTGGACATATAGACGGGGACGAATATATAAAAATCGTTGCAAACTCAATTAAAGAACACAAAACAAAAGATATGATAGCCTACAGAACAGGTGGCGATGAATTTGTTATAATTCTTCGAAATGCAAAAGAAGAAGTGCTAACTGAATTTATCGAAAAATGTTCTAAACAGGTTAAAGAACAAAAACACTTGAAAAACATGCGTTGCTCGCTTGCTTGTGGTTTTGCTATATTCGACGGAACTTGCGACACAGTGCTTTCAGATACATTCCGTAGAGCAGATGATTCTATGTATACTGAAAAGAAAAGACAAAAAGAAGAAAATGTGAGATAAAAGTTATTTAAGACAGGTGGTAGATTGCCACCTGTTTTTTGTTGTTTTAAAGTGATTTTAAACATTTGTAGGTATTTTATGCATAAAAAAGCTCAACGGTGGTTTAGTTGTTTTTTACACTCGCCGTTTGGCAGTTACTTTTTATTTGCACCAGTTAAATTTAGTACTTAAAGTAATTTTTTTATTTTGACACTCGCCGTTTGGCAGTTCTTGGTTCGCCAAGAACTCAAGCGAAAAACTTTTTAGAAAAGTTTTACAAAATTTATTGTGTATTTTGTTTTTATGTATTTCGGTTCGGTGGTGGAGTAATTTTAAGGCTTTTTCTTTCAAAATACGCTAACGCTCATGCTGTATTACATTTAATTTGCATTTTACAGACGAAAAAACCACCTAGCGTTCCGTTTATCTTCAATATGCGTTGTTTAATCTGTACAGAGGTTAAAATTTAGAAAAAACTAAAAAACCACTTTTAATTAGGCTGTTTCGCGCTGTTTACAAAGTTAAAATATGGCAAAATTAAACGATAGTGGTGAACAAAGCAAGCCTATTAAGCTCCACTCTAGCCGAATTATTTTACATAAAACAAATCTATAAATAAATTTGGTAAAACTTTTCTAAAAGTTTTTTTCTTGAGTTCTTGGAAACCCAAGAACTGCCAAACGGCGAGTGTCAAAAATAATAAATTCACTTTAATTAATAAATTTATGCATTAAAATTATTATTTTAATTTTAAAACGCAATTTTAAAAAACAAACTCAATTTAATTTCAATAAATCCGAAACATATTCTTCCGTAAAATTCGCACCATTCAAAGTGAGTTTAAAAACTCCATCGCAAAGTATCACTTTTTCTTCATTCATTAAAATATCAAGTAATTTTTCTAATTTTTTTTGCTCCCACGAAAGGTGATTTCCAATAGAATTAATCCCGTTTGCATAAATTTCTTTTTCTGTGTTTTGGTGCTTATAAATATGGATTAAAAGTGTAATATATTCAAATTTTAATTTTTGTTTCTTTTTACTAATTTCAAGACTAATTAAGCCTTTTTTCGGAGAAAATACAAAAATTATTCCGAAAATCGCCCCAATAACCGAGGCTATTGTTCCTGCTATAGAAATGTCAAAAAATCTTGCGATTTGATAACCAACTACAGAACTTAAAACTCCAAAAAAAGCACTTAGGAAAAATATTTTTTTCAAGTCATCAGTTAGTAAATACGCAGTTATTGGTGGTCCTACCATAAAAGCTATGACTAAAATTGAGCCTACGATTTCAAAAGCTACAACAGTAGTTGCAGAAACCATAGTCATTAATGCATAGTGGAAAAAAACAGGTGAAAACCCGAGTGATAAAGCGAGTGCCGAGTCAAAAGTTACAAGTTTTAGTTCTTTATAAAAAAATCCTACAAAAGCAAGATTTAAAATAAGCAATGCACCACTTAAATATATTGATTTTGCACCTATTGAAACCCCCATTATAACAAGTCTGTCAAAAGGAGCATATGCAATCTCCCCTAGCAAAACTGTGTCTACACAAAGATGTGTATTTCGTGCAAATTTGCTAATTAATATAATCGCTATTGAGAAAAGCAAAGGAAAAATTATTGATATAGACGAATCTT
>JAWXUO010000082.1:0-3621 GCA_044426355.1 Clostridia bacterium
GGTTACGGGTATAATTTTGACGCATTGGACATCATTAGCTCGTGTTATTCGTAGCGAGGTTTTACAACTTAAAGAGCAACAATATATAAAAATATCGCAAAAACTTGGGAAAAACAAGTGGTTTATAGCAAAAAAACATATATTACCACATATATTACCACAATTTGTTATAGGAATAATACTTTTGTTTCCACACGCAATTTTACATGAATCAGCGATTACGTTTTTAGGTTTTGGTCTACCACCAGAAAATCCAACTATAGGAATGATGATGTCAGAAAGTATGAGCTACGTGATGACTAATATGTGGTGGCTCTTTTTGCCTGCTATTTCTTTTGTTGTAGTGGTTATTTTGTTTGATGTTTTAGGAAAAAATTTGCAGAAATTTTATGAAAATAAGAGGGGATAAAATGGAATATATTTTGCAAATTAAAGATATGAGCATTTCTTTTGTAAAAGATAACATCAAAAGTGAGGTTGTAAAAAATTTAAATTTAAATATAAAAAAAGGTGAAATATTAGCTATAGTAGGCGAAACTGGGAGTGGGAAAACGATTTTTACGCATGGTTTAATGGGAATTTTGCCAGAAAATGCTGTTTTTGAAGGCGAGATTTATTTTGATGGTATAAAAATTCAGCCGAATGTAGAAAATTTTATTTTGATACCACAAACGACTACATATTTAGACCCACTTATGAAAATTTCTAAACAAATTTCACTTAAAGATAATGAATTATCAAAAAAAAGCAAGAATTTATATCCTTTTCAGTGTTCTGGTGGAATGATACGCAACGCATTATTTTCGCTTGTTTATGAAAAAAATGCACCGATAATTGTAGCTGATGAGCCAACAGTCGCTTTAGACCTTAAAACAGCTTTAAAAATACTTGAAAGTTTAAAAAATCTTGCAAATGATGGGAAATCTGTGATTTTAAT
Organism: Clostridia bacterium; assembly: GCA_044426355.1. Classification (GTDB taxonomy): domain Bacteria; phylum Bacillota; class Clostridia; order Oscillospirales; family Butyricicoccaceae; genus CAYJLC01. Next base: position 938 of record JAWXUO010000082.1, read on the forward strand.
CACGCATGACATTGATTTAGCAGTAAATATTGCAGATAGGGTTGCTGTTTTTAAGGAAGGTAAAATTCTTGAGGTTGCAGATAAAGCAGATTTTTTCAATAATACCTTAAAAAACGACTATACAAAGGAATTATTTCGTGCTTTGCCACAAAACGACTTCGAAATTTTAGATTTGCAAGAAAAAAATGAAAATTTTGATAAAAGTGATGTGCTAATGTGTGAAAATTTAAGTTTTAAATACAAAAAATGCGAAATGCTTTTTGAAAATTTGAATTTTAAATTAAAACAAGGCGAACGAGTTTGCATTTTTGCAAAAAGTGGATTTGGAAAAAGTACCTTTGCGAAAATTTTAGCAGGCTATGAAAAACCTACTAAAGGAACGATTTTACCTGATGAAAAAGATGGATTTAACCCTGTACAGATGATATTTCAGCACCCAGAAATGAGCGTAAATCCGAAGTGGACTGTTTATGAAATTTTAAATGAGGGAGGCGACTTTGACAGGGAACTTTTAGCAAAATTTGGCATAGATGAAAGTTATTTTGATAGACTACCAAGCGAACTTTCTGGTGGCGAACTTCAAAGAATTTGCATAATTCGGTCTATAAAAAAAGATACAAAATTTTTAATTTGCGACGAAATAACGACTATGCTTGATGCTATAACGCAAGCGAAAATTTGGAAAAATATACTAGAAGAAGTTACAAAAAGGAATATTGGACTGCTAGTTATCACGCATAATGAGCATTTAGCACATAAAATATGCGAAAAAGTGATAGATTTTGAAAAAATGTGTGGAGGAGAGTAATGGAAAAATTAAGAGAAAAAATAAAAAGTCTTTTAGATAGTGATTTATGCGTTGCTTTTTCTGGGGGAGTGGATAGCAGTGTTATTTTGAAAATTGCATGTGAAGAGGCAAAAAAGTTACAAAAAAACGTCTTTGCAGTTACTTTTGAAACAAAATTGCACCCTTTTTCTGACATCGAAGTGTCGAAAAAAGTTGCTTTTGACACTGGTGCTATTCATCATATTATAAAGGTAAACGAGCTTGAAAACGTCGATATTTTGAATAACCCCGTGGATAGGTGTTATAAATGTAAAAAATATTTATTTGAAACTTTGGTGGATTTTGCAAAAGAAAAAGGAATTAAAAACGTTATAGAGGGTACAAATTTTGATGATTTAAGCGAATATCGTCCTGGAATTAAGGCTTTAAGTGAACTTTCGATTATAAGTCCACTAGCAGAACTTGAAATTTCAAAAGAAATGGTACGAAAATATGCACATGAGCTAGGATTATCGGTATCAAATAGACCATCTGCACCTTGCCTTGCGACTAGATTACCATATAACACAAAAATTGATTTTGAATTGCTAGAAAAAATAGATTTAGGTGAAACTTACTTAAAAGAGTTAGGTTTTTTGGTAAATCGAATAAGAGTGCATGATGATATTGCAAGAATTGAGATAAAAAAAGAAGATTTTGAGCGATTTATAGCAAAAAATATAGAAATTACAAAAAAACTTAAAGAAATAGGCTTTGTGTATATAACGCTTGATATAGAAGGATTTCGAAGTGGAAGTATGGACATTTATGTAAAGGAGTGATACAATGGATATAAAAGATTTGCTAGAAAAAGTGAAATCGGGCGAAATAGACATGGAAAAAGCTGAGGATATTATTAAAAAATTACCTTACGAAGATTTAGGGTATGCAAAAATCGACCATCATAGAAAACTACGCAGTGGGTTTCCTGAAGTAATATTTTGCAGTGGGAAAACAACGGAACATTTAGTTGGAATTTATAAAAGTTTTTATGAAAAAGGCGAAGATGTTTTAGGAACAAGAGCAACAAAGGAACAGTATTTAGAAGTTTTAAAGGTTGTTCCGTGTGTGAAATTTGACGAAGTATCAAAAATTCTTAAAATACATGAAAAACCACTAGAAAAACACGGAATGATTGCAGTATGCACAGGTGGAACTTCGGATATTCCAGTAGCACTAGAGGTAACGGAAGTTGCAGAATATTTTGGTAGCAATGTAAATCGTGTTTTTGATGTAGGAGTTGCTGGAATACATAGGCTTTTTTCGAAAATTGACGAGATAAACGAGGCGAATTGCATTGTAGCTATTGCTGGAATGGAGGGTGCTTTGGCTGGAGTTTTAGCAGGACTTGTATCAAAACCTGTGATAGCAGTGCCTACTTCGGTAGGATATGGAGCTAGCTTTGGTGGACTTTCGGCACTTTTGACGATGCTTAATTCATGTGCAGAGGGTATCGCTGTGGTGAATATTGACAACGGATTTGGTGCTGGTTATATGGCAACACAAATAAATAGACTTGCGAGGTAGAAAAATGAAAGAACAAATTTTATATTTAGAATGTTTTAGTGGAATTAGTGGAGATATGAGCGTTGCATCGCTTTTGGATTTAGGTGCTGACGAAAAAGTGCTACGTGAGGCACTAGATAGCCTAAATGTTGATGGTTATGAAATTGAAATTAAAAGAGTGCAAAAATGTGGGATAGATGCGTGCAGTTTTGATGTTATTTTAGAATCTGAAGAAGAACATAAACACAGTCATAAATGCTGTGGAAATCACGGACACGAACATCACGAGAATGACCATGGACACACGCACGAACACCATGAACATAGTCACGAAGAAGAACATAAGCACAGT
>JAWXUO010000041.1:0-19510 GCA_044426355.1 Clostridia bacterium
TTCTCTTTGTTAAATGTAAAAGCAAAGTTATGTTAAATGTTTGTTAAGTTAATTAGATTAATTATTGCTATAACTTTGCTAAAATTTTAATATTTAACAAAAAAAGACTCTTAACATCAATCTATATTATATGCTAAAAAAGCTATGCAATACGATAATCTAAGAATCTTTTATATATTAAATTGTAAAAATCAAATTTATTTTAAGTAAATAATATAAAATAGGAATAAAAATTGCAGGTAGCATATTCCCAACTTTAATTTGCTTAATTTCTAAAATATTAATTCCGATACAAGAAATTAATATTCCACCCACGATATTTAGTTCTCTTAAAATATCAGCAGTAATAAATGGTTCTAGGTAACTTGCAAAAAGCGTTATGCTACCTTGATAGACAAAAACGGTAACAGCCGAAAGCATAACTCCTATACCCATAGATGATGCTAAAATTATAGACATAACACCGTCTAGCATACTTTTAACATATAATGTTGTATGATTTTGCGATACGCCACTTTCGATAGAACCTAAAATAGCCATAGTTCCTACACAAAATATTAAACTTGCACTAACAAAGCCTTGCGAAATATTAGACTGCTTATTTTTTATTTTGCTTTCGATAAAATCGCCTAAATTTTTAAGTTTTTGCTCAATATCAACCCATTCGCCAATTGCCGAACCTATCACTATACTTATAATAAACAACAGTGGTTCTGCGTTTTCCTCAAGTATTCCAGATATAGCACCACTTGCTCCTATGTATATAGCAGAAAGTCCTAGACCTGTCATAACAATATCTCGGTATCGGTCTTTCATTCCACCTTTTAGCAACATGCCTATTAAACTGCACACTACTATAACAATAGAATTTACAATAGTTCCTAACATCTTATAATATAATATCTTCTAATTTACGTTTTGGAACATAATGCACGTCATTTTCGTCACGATAATATTTAATATCATCACCCTCTGAAATTTCTTTTAAAATAATAGTTTCGTCAGGTTTTCCTAATGCAATAATTAGCACAGGTGCAATATTTTCTGCTAAGTTTAGTTCTTGGCTCACTTTATCTGGAGAGAAATTTCCTATCATACAGCCTCCAATATTTTTTTCTGCTGCTGCTAGTAAAATAGTTTGCGAAACAATACCAACATCTTTTGCAAATCTTGGAATAGCTTCTGAAATATTTTTATCTTGACATACTATAATAAATGCCGTAGGACGTTTTCCCTCGTATGGTAAATTAAGGTCTGGTAATGCTCTTGCCCAACCTGTTAGTGGTTGTATTCTGTCTACAACTTCTTTTTCGTTCGCTATGTAGTAACGAAAAGGTTGCGTATTTACGCTAGATGGCGTAAGTCTTGCATGGTCTACATATTCGATTAACTCCTCACGAGTAAACGTTTTACTCTCATCAAAACCACGGTAGCTTCTGTTAAATTTCACTAAATCTTTAAACATAATAATTCTCCTTTTTATTTTTATATTTATATTGTACTATATTTTTTGTATTTTTAAAAGACATAATTTACAAATTTATTCCTAATTGACGAAGTTTGTACTATATGCTAAAATATACATAGAAACTTTTTTAAAATATAGTAGTTAAATTTTAATTATCATCATATGTATATAGGAGAATTTTTATGAAAAAAAGTATATTTTTAATACTCTCATCACTTTGTGTTTTGCTTGTAGCTTGTGACGAAGAAACTACTAATATGCAAAATTCCGTAGTTTTAGGCGATAACACCACCTTAGAATACGAAAACACTTCTGACACAACAGAAAATCCTGACAATCCCACTTTAGACAATGACAATTCGTCTAACAACTCGAATAATTCTAGTAATTCTTCCGAATTTGACCAAACTGCAACGCATAAAGTCGATAATTTAGATTTTGGTGTAGGATATGGCATAAAATGGGAAGATGGCATTTTTGCACCTTTTGCAGATATGGGTGCTTGGGTAACTGACCCTAATTACTCAAATAGTGGAACGCTAAACCTTGGTCAAATAATGGCTGATACTGGCATAAAATACTTTAATTTAGGGTTTATAAATGCTGTTGATAATAGTGTTGACGAAAACGGTGTGCTTAACTGGGGATTTGGTGCGTATGAAGTTTTAAGCGAAGACTATGCTGACTCAAACACGCAATATCAAGGTATTAAAAAAGCTATTTCTGATGTTCGTGCAAACGGTGGTGACGTTGTTATATCAATCGGTGGACTTATGGAGAGAAATTTCTTTCAATATAGTTCTGATGTAGATGTTTTAGTAAATACCTACATAGAAATTATAGATGGATTTAATTTAACTAGAATAGACCTTGACATTGAGGGCAGTTCTCAAGGCTATGATGTAAATAAAATCAACGCACAAGCTATTAAAATCGTTCAAGAAAAAACAGACGTTGAAGTAGTTTTAACTTTACCAGTTTTGCCAACTGGCCTTACAGAAAATTTCGGTTTGCCTACACTTCAAGTTTATATAGACGAGGGTGTTGACATAAAAGCTGTAAATATAATGGCTATGTGCTATGGTTCATACTTTGGCGACTATGCCGATGGTTCTATAGACGCTATAGACTCTACCATGCAACAAATAAAAGATTGCTATGCAAACGCTTCTATCACACTTTCAACCGAGGAGGCATACAACAAAGTCGGAGTTACTACCTCTATTGGTTTTGAGGGCGAAAGTCACCCTATTTTCACAACCGATGATTCTCAAACAGTTGTAAATTATTCTATATCAAGAAATATCAATTTTGTGTCTTTTTGGTCTTTAAATCGTGATTCACAAACACAGGATAACAAAGGTATTTACTCTCAATACGAGCATACAAAAGTATACTTAGATTTCGAAGATGATAGTATTGTAATAATTCCTACAGAAAAAGAAGAAATACTCGACGACTACGAATATACTCCAGATTCTAGCGAATATCATATGTGGTCACGTGAAGAAGAGGCAAACGGCTCTTATATAACAGGGTATGTTGTTGCATATAAAGGCATTTTATACGAGCAAGTGTCTGAAAATATTGCTTGGTGGTGCGAACCTGGTACAAACGAAAACACATGGAAAAATATTGGTGTAGATGATACCTACACAGCAGGTAGTATTCAAATTTGGTCAAGAGAAATTGAAGAAACAGGTGCTTATACTACTGGAACTTTGGTTATTTATAAAGGAAAAACCTATGAGCAAGTATCTCAAAATATTGCTTGGTGGTGCGAACCTGGTACAGATAGTAGCATTTGGAAACTTGTAGATTAAAATTTTTTAAAAATATAGACAAAGCTCTTTTAATATGGTATAATTGTATGATTAAATATAAAATAAATCTTGAAAGGAAACAGCAATGAATATTGAAAAATATGCAGATGTACTTGTTGGCGAGTCTCGTACACCTTGTTTTATAACAGATATGAAAACATCAAATATAGTATATAAAAATCATTCTATGGATATGTTACTTGCAAATACAAGCGTAAAAAATATCATAGGTGAAAAATGCTATAATGTTATCACAAGTAACCAGGCTGAAGAAAATCGTGTATCAACTCTACTAAATTCTGCTTTTGTTTATGAAAAAGTAATTTATGATGATAATTTAAAAACTCACCTAAATTCTACTTTTTGTAAGATAAACTTTCAAGAAAAAGACTATATATTATGCAAATATGCACCTGTTGGTGATGAAAAAAGCAAAAAAATTCCTTATGAAGAAGCTATTACTAAATGTATGTTTATTTTAGACCAAGAAGCTGATACAATTTCGGTTTCTCTAATGCAACTTCTTTGTGATTTTTACCATAGTGATGGTGCTTTTGTATATACTATAACAAAAACTAGCATAGAATGCACCTCAAAATGGTGTAACGAGCATAGTGAAAATATTGATAAATCAATTTTAGATTTAAGCAAAAACTTAAATACAAAGAGTTTTTCAAAGTGGCTTGGTAACTGTAACGAAATGGGTATTATTGATGTAAATCAACGTCATGATAACCACCAGCATGATGATATTTCTAAGGAAATTCTAAGTGTTTTCGGTGTAGAAAATGTACTTATAAGCGTTGTTTCAGACGAGCAAAATGATACAATTCGTGTTTTAGGTATTGTAGATAGAAAATCTGACTTTTTTGATTTTAGACTATTAAATGCTGTAACTCTTTTTGTAAATCAAAACGAAAATAAATCTCAAATAGAAGTAACCTTAGACGAAGTTCGTCGTAAAGACCAACTTACAGATTTTTATAGCCATATTGCTTATTCTAAAAAAATTGAGGAGATTAAAAACGCTCCATATAAATCAATCGGTGTTATCGTGGTTAATATAAACGGTCTTAAAAAAATCAACGAAGGTTTTGGCTATGTTCAAGGTGATATGCACATTAAATCTGTAGCCTCGAAAATACGCAAACATTTTGGCTATGTTTTTTATAGAATATCTGGAGATGAATTTATCGGAATTGCTCCAAATATTCAAAAAGAAAAATTTAATAAACATGTTAATGATTTATACATAGAAATGAAAAAATCTGATAACCAAGATTTTGCATTCGGTCAAGCTTTTGCAGAAGGAAATTATAATTTCCCAAAACTTGTAACCGACGCTGGCGTTATCATGTATGTTAACAAACAAGAATACTATGCCTCAAAAACAGATAATTTAGACGAAATTCGTGATGATACGTTAATGAATTTATTAAAATATCTTGCTAATGATGAATTTATGGTGTATTTACAGCCACAAGTATGTTTAACAACAGGAAAACTTGTAGGTGCAGAGGCACTTATTCGTCGTTTTGATAAAACAAACCAAAAAATGGTTTTCCCAGACCAATTTATTCCTTTATATGAAAATAAATCTATAATTCGACATGTAGACTTTTTTGTTATAGAAACTGTATGTAAACTTTTAAAACAATGGGAAATTGAGGAAAAAGCTATTCCTATTTCTGTAAATCTAAGCCGTGTAACATTACAAGAGCATGGTATCGCAGATTCAATTACTGAAATATGCGAAAAATATGGTATAGACCATAAAAATCTTGTTATAGAGGTTACAGAGCGAGTAGGTTTAGTAGAAAATGATGTTGAATCATCTTTGATTACAGGACTTCGTAAAAATGGTTTTTCAATTTCGCTAGATGACTTTGGTTGTGCATATTCAAATATCGTAACACTTGCACAAATTGATGTAGATGAAGTGAAAATTGATAAAAGCTTAGTAGATGACCTGCTAATTAATGAAAAAACGCATATAATTGTAGGTAATATGTTGAATATGTGTAATTCTTTTAGAAATACACATACTTTAGCCGAAGGTATAGAAGAAGAAATCCAAGTAGAAATGCTTGTTGAATATGGCTGTAATTACGGTCAAGGATATTTCTATTCTAGACCAATCCCAATAGATGAATTTTATGATAAATATATTAATAATTAAAGGAGGAAATTATTATGAAATGTACTTTTTCAGGTAGAGAGTGTGGGTTAATGTTCGCTGGAGGTCTTGCTATAGGTCTTGCTATTCGTGAATTTTTAACAAAAGAACAAATGCGTGAAATCGCTCTAAAAGGAATGGAACAAAGCATTTCTTTACGTGATTCTGCAAAAGAAAACTTTACTATAATACGTAATAAAACTACTGATATATATAACGAAGCTGTTACTAAAAAATTCGAAGCAATCGACGAAGAATTTGACTTTGATATATCCGAAATTGATTTAGCTATAGAAGAAGCTGAGGCAACTGAAGAAATCGAAGCTACAGAAGAAACTGAGGCAACTGAAGAAATCGAAGCTACAGAAGAAACTATATCTAGCGATGAAATCGTAGAGCCTATCGGTATCGCTGTAGAATATAAAGCACCTATAGAATCTAGCGAAGAAAATTTAGCTATTTAATAAATATTTTTAACACTGACTTTTGTCAGTGTTATTTTTTTCATGCATATATTTAAAATATTCTTCATAGTATATATCAACTTTACTTTTAATAGCTATCTAAGTAGCAATTTATAAAAACAATTTAAAGGAGATAAATATGTGTGGAATTTCTGGTTTTTCAAGTTTTAAGCAAAATTATATAGCAAATAACAATGGATATTATATCGATACTTTACAAAAAATGCGTCTTTCTATAAAGCATCGTGGTTTCGACCAAGCTGGCGAATATCTCAACGAGCATATAGGTTTTAGTCATACAAGGTTGTCAATTAGAGATATTTCGGGTGGAAAACAGCCAATGATAAAGCATTTTAACGGTTTTGACTACGCAATTTGTTATAATGGCGAGATTTATAACGTAGATGAATTGAATTTACAAACAGAATTTGATTTTGAAACAACATGCGATACCGAAGCAATTTTATTCGCTTACATAAAATATGGTGAGGAGTGCGTTAAACACTTAAATGGTATTTTTTCTTTTGCGATTTGGGATAATGCAAAAAAACAGCTATTTTTAGCTCGTGACCATCTCGGTGTCAAACCTCTTTTTTATACTTTAATAGATGACGAATTAATATTCGCCTCTGAAATTAAAGCTTTATTTGCGAATGAAAAAGTAAAACCCATCTTAAATTTAGATAGTTTTCGTGAAATTTTCAGTGTAGGTCCTGCACGAACTATGGGAAATGGTGTTTTTAAAAATATAAACGAACTTTTAGCAGGTCATTTTGCAATTTTTAACGAAAATAGCTTTAAAGTATGCAAATACTGGGATTTAGAAAGCAAACCACATTTAGATAATTACGAGCAAACTGTAGATAAAGTATCATATTTAGTAACGGATTCTATAAAGCGTCAAATGGTGTCTGATGTTCCTGTGTGTACTTTTTTGTCTGGTGGGCTAGATTCTAGCATAATAACAGCTGTTGCAAATGATGTTATGTGCGAAAAAGGTGCAACTCTTAATACATATTCGTTCGATTTTGAAGGAAATGATACTTTTTTTAAGAGTAATGCCTTTCAGCCTGAGCGTGATACACCTTATGTTGACATTATGCTAAAGCATATTTCATCAAACCATTCCTACCTTTTATGTGACGAAAGTAATCTTGTAAACCTTTTAAAATCCTCGATGTTATCGAAAGATTTACCCGGTATGGCTGATGTAGATGCATCTTTGCTCTATTTTTGCGAAATTGTTAAAAGCAAAAACAAAGTTACCCTTACTGGTGAGTGTGCAGATGAAATTTTTGGTGGTTATCCGTGGTTTTATCGAGAAGATTTGGTAAATACAGATGGTTTTCCTTGGTCTAAAGACTTAACACCTAGAAAAATGTTACTTTCTGATGCTTTTTCTAAAAAACTTGATATAGAAAACTATGCTTATTCTCGTTGTCAAAGCACATTGCAACAAGTTCCTACTCTCGACAGCGATAACAAAATGGAAGCTCGACTGCGTGAAATAACCTACCTCAATATTAAATGGTTTATGCAAACTTTGCTTGATAGAATGGACAGAGCAAGTATGAATTGTGGACTTGAGGCTCGTGTTCCTTTTGCCGACCACAGAATAGTTGACTATGTTTTTAACGTACCTTTTAGCATGAAACGTCGAAACAACGTAGAAAAATCACTTTTACGTGATGCTTTTGCAGATAAATTGCCTTATGAGCTTGTATATCGCAAAAAAAGTCCTTATCCTAAGACATATAATCCAAATTTTGATAAATTATTAAAAGCAAGGCTTGCTGATATTTTATCAAATAAAAATTCACCTCTTCATATGTTCATCGACACAAAAAAGGTGAATTTATTTTTACAAGAACCACTAAATCTTGCAAAACCGTGGTTCGGTCAGTTAATGGCAGGGCCACAACTTATAGCTTATTTAATTCAAATAAACGATTGGCTTTTAGAATATAACCCAAAAATCGAGCTATAATTTACTCCATATAGCCACCTTTCATAGGTGAAACTGCATGTTCTGAGAATAATTTTAACACACCTGATGTATATTTAGACTCTCTTAAAACAAACTTTTCTTTGCGTTGTTTTAAAATTTCGTCCATTTCTTCAGGTGTTTTTGCTTGATTATTTACACCAACGATAGCTAAAATACGTTTTTCTATATCAAGTTCGATCAAATCATTTTCTTCTATTAATGCGATAGCTCCACCCTCTGCAGCTTCTGGAGAAACGTGACCTATAGCAGGTCCACGGCTCGCACCTGAGAAACGCCCATCGGTTATTAGTGCTATTGATTTCCCTAGTTCGGGGTCGGAAGATATTGCCTCAGTTGTATAAAACATTTCTGGCATACCACTTCCTTTTGGCCCTTCATAACGGATTATAACAGCGTCGCCTGGTTTTATTTCTTTTGCGATAACTGCATTTTTTGCGTCTTCTTCACAGTCAAATGGTCTAGCACGCAAGGTAGCACGAAACATTTCTTTCGGCACTGCACTATGTTTTACAACTGCTCCATCTGGTGCTAAATTTCCACGCAAAATGCTTACCGTTCCGTTTTTGCCAATCGGTTTTTCATAAGAACGGATAATATCTGTTTTTTCGATACCTGTTCCACGTAGATATTCGTAGCATTTTTCATAGTAGTCTGATTTTTTAAGGTCTTCTAAATTTTCGCCTAAAGTTTTTCCTGTAACCGTCATAACATCAAGGTGAAGTCTTTCCTTAATTTCTTCCATAATAGTTGGAACGCCACCTGCATAATAAAAATACTGTGCTGGCCATTTTCCAGCTGGTCTTATATCTAGCAGATAATGTGCATCTCTGTGCATTTTATCAAAAGTATCACTGTCGATATGGTGTCCAAATTCTTTCGCAATAGCTGGTATGTGAAGTAGCGAGTTTGTAGAGCCTGAAATTGCAGCATGAACCATAATAGCATTTTCAAAAGCTTTTAAAGTTCCTATATCACTAGGTTTTAAGCCTTTTTTCGCAAGCTCTAAAATTTGCTTACCAGCTTCTTTTGATGCTGTTTCTAAATCTTTACACATAGCAGGCATTAAAGCACTACCAGGTAACATAAGCCCTAAAGCTTCGCCCATTACTTGCATAGTAGACGCTGTTCCCATAAACGAGCAAGCCCCACAAGAAGGACACGCATTGTGTTTATAATATGTAAATTTTTCTTCGGTAATTTCCCCTCTTTTGCACATCGCATCATACATTCCAATTTGCTCAAGCGTAAGTAAATCAGGGCCTGCGTCCATAACTCCACCAGTTATTAAAATAGCTGGAGTATTAATTCTACCTATCGCCATTAAATGAGCTGGAACTGCTTTATCACAACTAGAAATAAACACTGCTCCATCAAATGGAGTTGCGTTATGGTGAATTTCTATCATATTGCAAATTGCATCTCTTGAAACTAACGAATAATTTGCTCCGTCATGCCCTTGGCTCATACCATCACAAGTATCCGTTGTGAAATAGCGTGCTGCCTTACCACCGTTTTCGTTTATGCTATCACGCACAATATCCGTAAAAGTAAGTAAATGTGCACTTCCTGGGTGACTATCTCCAAAAGTGCTTTCTATCATAATTTGTGGTTTTGATAAATCCTCTACAGACCACCCCATTCCCATTCTTAGTGGGTCTATTTCTGGCGACAAATTTCTTAATTTTTGACTATCCATTTTATATCTCCTTAATAAAATCTTATATATGCTCATAATACCATTTTAAACACCCTTTTGTCAATGGATAACCATCTTTTTATTGACTTTTTAATATATAAATGTTATCATAAAAATAAATGTTTTAAGGAGAATTTTTATGAATTTATTTGATATTTCAGGCAAAAAAGTTATAGTTACAGGTGCTTCTCGTGGACTAGGTCATGCTATGGCAGAGGGATTTTTAGAGGCAGGTTGCGAAGTTTGTATCATAGGCTCTCAAGATAATATTTTCGATATTGCAAAAGAATTTTGCGACAAAGGTTTTAAATGTCATGGTGTAAAAGCCGATTTATCTATTAGAGATGAAGTGTATCAAGGTTTTAATAAATGTATCGAACATTTAGGTACTTTAGATATTTTAGTTAATTCTCACGGTATCCAAAGACGTGCATCTTCAGAAATTTTTTCATTAGAAGATTGGGACGATGTTATAAACGTAAATCTTTCTTCTGTTTTCATTATGTGCCAAGAAGCCTCTAAAATTATGCTAGAAAAAAACTACGGAAAAATCATAAACGTAGCATCTATGCTTTCATTTTTTGGTGGACAAACAATTCCTGCATATGCAGCTAGTAAAGGTGGCGTAGCACAGCTTACAAAAGCTTTTTCAAATGACTTAAACGCTCGTGGAATAAACGTAAACGCTATTGCTCCTGGATATATGCGAACATCAATGACAGAAGCTTTGCAAGATGAAACAAACCCTCGATACATAGAAATCACAAATCGCATACCTGCAAATCGTTGGGGCGATGCCTCTGACATGAAAGGTACTGCAATTTTCCTTGCATCAAAAGCAAGCGACTATGTAACAGGTGCTGTTATTCCTGTTGATGGTGGATATTTAACTAAATAAACAAATTTAATAATTAACACCTTAGAAGAAATCTTGTCTAAAGTGTTAATTTTTTGTAAAATTGTATAATCACCACAATAAAATATTGTTTTTACATTCTTTTTATGTTATAATATTATATATAAATTTTAACTTTTCGTTAACACGCATTTTGATAAAGGAGGTATTTATGCACACTACCCTATACAGTATTTTCGCTGGCATCGCAATGGCTATCGCTGGTATCGCTTATTTATCGCCAGAAGACCCTATCATAGGTTCTTTATTGTTTAGCAGTGGTTTAATCATTACTTATTCGTTTGACTGGTACTTATTTACAGGAAAAGCGTGCTATGTTGCATATCACCCTCCAAAATATTTGAAATTTGTATCACATGTTTTAGTAATAAATATTTTAACAGCTTCTGCGTTTGGCTACTTAATGCGAAATACAAAACTTATTCATACTTTAGTGCCAAAAGCTGTAATTTTAGTTGAATCTAAGCTTTCAAATTCGCTACTTAGTGGGTTTCTTTTAGCTTTTGGTTGTGGAATTTTGATGTATGTTGCTGTAATTGGTCATAGACGTGCCGATGATGATTTTGGTAAATATATTCTTTTAATAATTCCAGTTGTTATATATTCTACAGCAGGTTTCGAGCATGTTATAGCAGATTCTTTCTATTTTTCTTTCGCAAATGCATGGACAGTTGATAGTTTTATATATTTGTGCATAGTCGCACTTGGAAATCTTACAGGCTGTTCTTTAATTCCATATTGCGAAAAATTAGATATACATCGAAATGAATTTCACGAGTTCCAAGAATTTGACGATATTGCTTTTGAAGAAGATAGTGTTACAGATTTTTCAAAAAACATTTCCGAAGATGTCACCTAGACAAAAATAAACTCCACTTTTATAATAAGTGGAGTTTTTCTATATCCAATTTCTCACAACTATAATAGTTTAATTTTCTAGAGAAATTTTTCGTTAATTTGTATAAAAAATATGCAAATAAATTATGTGCGAAATCATAGATGGTAGCCCAAAGGTGTTGTCTATATTTATTTATGCAGATTTCTAAAATATTTATCCTGTTCTTGGTCTTCCCACTGCCCAGTGTATAAATCGAAGTAATGACCCTCTTTTTTAAGCAGTTCGTTGTGTGTTCCACGTTCTATTATTTTTCCGTTTTCAACAACCAAAATTATATCAGCATTTTTTATAGTAGATAATCTATGAGCTATGATAAAACTCGTTTTATCTTTCATTAAGTCCGAAGTCATGGTGTTTATCGTCTGTTCTGTGTGAGTATCTACACTGCTTGTCGCTTCGTCCATTACAAATATTTTTCCATTTGCTAAAATAGCTCGTGCGATACTTATTAGTTGCTTTTGTCCTGTAGATAATTTATCGCCACCTTGACCGACCTCGGTGTCAAATCCATCTGGAAGCTCTTTTATAAATTCATATGCCTGTGCTTTTTTCGCACAAGATATAATTTCATCTTGCGTAGCTTTTGCGTCTGCATATCTAATATTTTCTGCTATAGTTCCAGAAAAAAGATGTGGTGACTGCAAAACATAGCTTAAATTATTTTGTATCCAGCCTAAACTACGTTTTCTGTAGTCTATTCCATCAATCAAAATTTCCCCAGAAGTCGGTTCGAAAAATCTACACACAAGGTTTACGAGCGTGCTTTTTCCTGCCCCAGTGTGACCTACTATCGCAACTGACGTTCCAGCTTTTATTTTTAAATTAAAATTTTCTAAAACATAAATTTCGCTGTCAGGATACTTGAAAGATACATTTTTAAACTCAATGTCGCCTATAAGTTCTTCCCAATTCTCTTTTTTGTGGTTATATATGTCCCCATACTTCGAAATTACCTCGTCTGTATCTTTTACGCATGGGTCTAAATTTGCAAGTTGGTTTATTCTTTCTACATTAGCCTGCGAAGATACCACAACGCTAAGCGATTTTATAATTTGCTCTATCGGGTTTATCATTAAATACGCATAGCTAATAAAAACCGATAAATTCGCTACAGCTATACTTTTTGAGAAAACTAAATATGAGCCATATCCTAAAATAACAGCAACTATCAACCCGTTAAAACACATTATTAGTGGATAAAAAATACTTTCATGCCCCTTGTATTTTCGTGTTTCTTCTTTTAAATTTTCGTTATCGCTAAAAAATTCCTCGGTTATTTTTTCACGTATATTCAGTTCTTTAACCGATGCAAGTCCTGTTATATTTTCATTATAAGAAGTAGAAACTAATGAATTTTTTGCACGCACTTCTCTATTTTGTTTAAGCATTTTTAGCTGAAAATGGTTTACGCAAATAAACATAAACGGAATTATTGCTACAACACCTAGAGATAAGCTTATATTTGTTATTAGCATATTTAAAACTGCAAATGTTACATACGAAATATTATACATAAGAGCTGCTATTTGCCACGAAAAAACCCTGCCTAAAACATCTGTGTCTGATAAAACTCTCGCCATTATAGAGCCAACAGGAGTTTTATTAAAATAATCTATAGAAAGCTCTTGAACGTGTTTCATTAAGTGAAATTTTATGTCTTTTGACACGCAAACATCTAGTTTCATACAACATTTCATATAGTATACCGAACCTACACACTGCGTTAAAGCAATTATTATAAAAATTGTCGCAAATTGATAAATCCCATCTGTAGTTTGTGGACCTATAAAATTTTCTATAGCATATGCTGTAAGCATTGGATAAAAAGCTTGCGAAAAAGCCGTAAAAACACAGCAAAAAGCAAGTAGTGTAAGTGTTTTATGGTACGGTTTTATATATCCTAGCATAGTTGCCCATTGCTTCATATTGAGTTTAAGTGGTAATTGCTCCTCCATATTTATTCACCTGCTTCCATCTTAGTTTTTTCAATAACTTCTTGTTGAATTTGCACTATGCTACCGTAAATTCCGTTGTTTTTACAAAGCTCATCATGCGTTCCTTGTTCTACAATTTTTCCTCGGTCTAGCACTAAAATTTTGTCTGCTTGCATTAAAGTATTTACCCTTTGAGATATGATAAAAGTAGTCATTCCTGTAGTATATTTGTTTATTTTAGCACGAATATTACTATCTGTTAAAGTATCTACTGCTGATAAGCTATCATCAAAGCATAAAATTTTAGCCCCTTTATACAACGCTCTCGCTATTGCAACACGTTGTTTTTGACCCCCAGAAAGTGTAACACCTTTTTCTCCAACTATTGTTTTATATCCATCTGTAAATTCTAAAACTGCTTCATGTATGCACGCAATTCCACTCACTTTTTCAAGTTTTTCTCTGTCAATAACCTTATCAGAAATCGAAATATTTTCTTCTATTGTTCTGCTAAATAAAAATGGCTCTTGCAAAACTACCCCAAGCTGATTTCTAAGGCAATTTAGATTTATATCGTTTATATCCACGCCATCTATAGTAATTTTACCACTTTTAACAGTATAAAACCTTGCAAGAAGTGCCAAAATCGTGCTTTTTCCACTTCCTAATGAACCTAATAGAGCAACTGTTGTTCCATTTTTAATTTCAAAGCTTACACCATCTAAAATTTTAACGCCATCGCCAAAGTCAAAATGTACATTTTCAAACACAATATCGCCTTTAAAATTGAAAGTTTTTCCACTCTCAAAATCTTCGTTGTCGATATTATAAATTTCTGCTACACGAGATAACGATACCGTCGCTTTACCTAAATTGCTGACAATTCTACCAATCGACACAATCGGCCACGAAAGCATACCATTATACAACGCAAACGAGATTATCTCGCCTTGAGAAATTTCTCCGTTTGACGCTAAAAAAATACCTACTAAAAGCACAACTAACGTCTGCAAAATCGGGAAAAGTTCGCAACTTGCATCATACCACGCAAGAAAATTCCCTACTTTTAGCCACAGATTAGAGCAATTTTCATTAACCGTGTTAAATTCGTCTAATTCATACTTTTGTTTTCCAAATGCTCTAATAACTCGTGGTGCAGATAAATTTTCTTGCACACGAGATTGCATAACCCCTTCAGATTCATCTGCGATACGGAATTTTTTTTGCACAACAGCATATGTCAAAACCGAATATACAGAAATTAAAGGCACAGTTACAAACGACACTATCGCTAGGGTTTTTGATATATTAAACATAAAAATATACGCAATTGTAAGCTTTGAGATAACTCGAAGTAGGTCTGTCCCCTCAACTGCAAAAGACGTTACTTGGTCTATATCTTTCGAGCATCTTTGCATAATATCGCCCGTTTGAGTGTTTTTAAAATAAGAATAATATCCACCTTGTAAACGTTTAAAAACACTTTGTCGCATATTAAAAGCTAAATTTTCGCTTAAATTTTTCGAAGATTTAAGCCTAATATGCTCACATAATGCATTTAATAATATTATACTCAAGAAAATTACTACAATAAGTGCAATATTTCCACGAAAATACTCTCTT
The DNA here is from genome assembly GCA_044426355.1 of Clostridia bacterium. Classification (GTDB taxonomy): domain Bacteria; phylum Bacillota; class Clostridia; order Oscillospirales; family Butyricicoccaceae; genus CAYJLC01. The sequence goes on from JAWXUO010000041.1 coordinate 15,007, forward strand.
CCACCTAAATTTTCTACAATATCAATAGCAAATTTCGGTAAATCAAATGGCATATCACCTATCACGCTATCAACCGTTACTCCTATTAATTTCGGACTTAGAAAATTGAAAAAAGAACCTATTGTTATAAAAATTAAAGCTGACAAAAAGTATTTTAAATTTCCTTTTAACTGCTCTTTTAAAAAAGCAATTTCGTTATTTTTGTTCATTTTTACACCTTTTTAGTAAATTTCAGCATTGTATACCTTTTTTTAAGATAACAATGCTGATTTTTTTATTATAATTTAACTTTTTCTAGCTCTGCTTTTCGTTTTTCGTCAACTTCTTTAAGTATCGTAGACATTACTATAACACAAAAAATCGAAGCACACACATCAGAAATTGCTTGTGTTACTTGTATCCCACGTAAACCAAAAAACGCAGTTCCGATAAACAACGTTGGGAAGAAGAATATCCCTTGTCTTGCACTAGCTAAAATAGTTGCTCTGTAGCTATATCCGATACACTGAGAACCCATGTTCGAAATGGTAGTTATTGCTTGCAAAGGTAGCGTCATGCACTGCAAACGTAGCATAAACGATGCAATTTCTATAACTTCCATATCACCTTTTCTAAATAAACTAATAATTTCTGTAGAAAAAACTGTTCCTATAACTGCAAAAACCGACACGCAAACTAGCCCACTCTTTATAGTAAACCAAAATGCTTGTAGCACTCTATCATATCGTTTTGCACCATAATTGTAACCTGCAACCGTTTGAAACGCTTGCCCATATCCTGTAAACGCAGACGTTATAAACATCATAATTCGAGATACAATACTAATTGCTGCGATAGCTGGGTCACCATAAGGATTTGCAAAATTATTAAGTGTGATACTTGCTACACTGCCCAACCCTTGTCTAAAAAAGTTTGACATTCCACATTTTAAAATTCTTCCATACAGACTAAAACTCGGTTTAAAATCCTTAATTTCAATAGATAATGCTCTTTTATTATATTTACATTGGCAAAAAAGGATAGTAAAACTTAAAATTTGACCAATAAGTGTTGCAAGTCCTGCCCCAAAAATACCAAGATTGAAACCAAACATTAAAAGAGGGTTTAAAAATATATTTAAAAGGCTACCACTCGCAAGTCCTGTCATAGATAAAAGTGCATTTCCTTGCGAACGCAGTGTCGTGTTCATTACATAGCTCGTCATCATAAACGGAGCTCCGACAAGTATACAACGTGCATACGTTCTAGCATATGGCAAAATTGTTTCTGTAGAACCTAAAAACATTATAAGTGGGTCTAAAAAAGCAAACCCTAATCCCATGATTACGCAACCTACTATAGCCATTGAGAAAAAACCTGTTGATAAAATCTGCGAAGCATACTTAAAATGCTTGTTTCCAAGCTCGTTCGACATTAGTATACTGCACCCCATAGACACGGTGAAACCTAATGTTTGTATTATTGTCATAAGTGAAAAAATAATACCTACAGCACCTGACGCCGACTGACTTAACTGACTTACAAAATATGTATCAGCAATATTATATATCGAAGTTACGAGCATAGTTATAATAGAAGGTATCGCAAGAGTTGGAACTAATTTATGCACAGGAACTTCGGTGAATTTTGCAAATTTTGCCTCTGCTTTTTTATCTTCCTCTGAAATTTCTTCATCATTTTCTACTATTTCTTCAGTTTTTTCTACTATTTCATATTTTTCTTCGTTTGACATAATTTTACCTCACTTAACATATTTGTTGTTTTTTATTTAGTCTAAGATAAGTTGTGTTGTTGCAGTGTCCGAAATTTCTGTATATGCTCTCCCAAAATATAAATATTTAGTATCATATTTGATAGTTTTTGAAGTTATCGACCTAATTTCTATATAAATTGGAAAAATCGGCAAACTTTCGGAGTATATTCCTGCTGTTTCGTCATAAATCTGCTGTTTAACTTCTGTCGTGAGTAGTTCTTTGTAATTTTCGCTGCAAAATATCAATGGTTTATTAGATATTAAAAATACCGACGAAAAAACTAAAACTACCGAGAATATTATAGCAAAAAAGTACGCATTATGCATAATTTTTCTAAATATAAAGTATGGTATAAGCGAAAAAACAAATGCTATTGCAAAAGTTATTGCAAATTGAAATAAATATATAAAAAAAGGAAATACAAATTTTAAAGCATCAAAAAATATATCCATACTGCCCCCTTAAAATAATTTCACGATATTTTTTTCGTCATCTATATATGTTATTTCTCCGTTTCTCATTTTTACTTCTTTAAGTGAAATTGAGTATCTAGCTACGTATTTTTTGAGAAATTGCACTTCGTTTTTCGTAGCTATACAAAGCGAAATGCCACTCGCATCTTGTCTGCCTGTTCTACCTGCACGGTGAAGATAATCGCTAGGATTTTCTGCAACACTCATGTGATATACACAAGTAATATCGTCTATATCAAGCCCCCTAGATGCTAAATCCGTCGAAACTAAATATTTAAGCGAACCATTTGCAAGTCCTTTTATGCCATTTTGACGTTGAATTTTTGTAGTTTCGCTATGAATTGCAACGCATGCTAGTTTATGATAATTTAACTTTGCAACTGCTGTATTAATTTCATCTAGCTCATTTATAAAAATAAGACTTTTTTCTGGCTTCATAATGCCAATTAGTTTGCGTAAATTCTCAAGTTTATCTCTTTTTTCACACACCATATAAAAATGTTGTATATTTTCTGGAACTTTTTCCTTTTCAGTCATTTGTATAAGCATGCTATTTGGTGCTATTTCTTCGATTTGCTCTATGTTTTTCTTGTCAAAAGTTGCCGAAACAAAAACGCACTGAATATCACGCATAAAGCATTTTCTAAGCGTTTTTAAGTCGTTTATACTTTGCTTATCTACCAGTTTATCAGCCTCATCTACTATCAAAGTTTTTACCGTATGAGCTGACACTTTTTTCTTTTTAATAAGCTCGATTACACGGTCAAGAGTGCCTATAATAATCTGTGGTTTTTCCTTTAGTTTTTCTATTTGTAATTTGATATTTACGCCACCAAAAAGAACAGCAGATTTTGTATCTATTCCAGAATTTTTAGAAAAATCTATAGCTACATTATGCACCTGCATTGCAAGCTCACGAGTTGGCACAATTATCACAACTTGGTTTCCTTTTTCAAGTTTTTTGTTAAAAATCGGCAAAAGATATGCAAAGGTTTTTCCCGAGCCTGTTTGCGATTTCATGATAATATTTTTACCATTTATAATTTCCGGTATACATTTTTCTTGTACCAGTGTTGGTTTTTTTATGTTTTGTTTTTCTAAAGTCTCAACTATTAAATTATCAAGACCTAAATCATTAAAATTCATTTAAACTTTCCTTTTTTCAGTAATATTTACTATTATACCATATTTACAAAACAAAATAAACACCTAAATTAAAAAACGTTGTTTTCACTAATTTTTAGCACAAAATTTTTCCATTTTAATCATTGAATTAATTTTTCATTCATGATATAATTTAATAAGTATTAAAAAATTATGAAAGAGGTTTAAAAATTATGAACAAAAATTATTTAAAAACTATTTGCCTTTGCAAAGAAACACAAGATGATATTCAAACTTGTGTAGATTATATCGAAAATAACGATATTTCGAAACTTGCACCTGGAAAATATCCATTTGAAGGTAAAGAACTATCAATACATATCGCAGAATATCCAACTGACGTTCCTGAAAAAAGAATTTGGGAAGCACACGCTAAATTTATTGATTTACACTATATTATTAGTGGAACAGAACAAATTTGGGTTCAAGATGTTTCTAAAATGAAAGTTGGAGAACTTGATGTAAATCGTGATTTCATTCCTCTAGAAGGCGAAGGTTTTGATAAAATCGCTGTTATGACTCCTGGAGATTTCTGCATGTGTCTACCACACGAAGGCCACAAAACTGGTGTTGCTATAGACGGTAGCGTTCCTATAAAAAAAGCTATTTTCAAAATTCTTGTTAGATAAAATTAACCTGTCGATGTTAATTCATTCGACAGTTTTTTATAACTAATTGCATAAAAATATTTATATATAACAAAACGTAAAATGTCCACATTAGGTGAGTGTTAATTCATTCAACCTTTTGTGGACATTTTTTTATTTAAATCTATTTGTTTCTAAGTCGTATTTATATCCAATAGTTGCAAGTTTATCGCACAAATCATCTATATATACATCTTCATTATCACAAAAATCTTCTAAATCTTTATAAAAATCACGAAGTTTTGTATTAACTACGCTTAGTAGCATAAATTCATCTTTTGGCAAACTCATAAAAAAACCTCTATTTTAGTACAACTTTGTGAAAAACTTTTTTACCCTTTTTAATAACTATTTCGCCATCTTTAAAATCTTCTTTCGAAAGTAGCATATTAACATCAGAAACTTTTTCTCCATCAATAGATACGCCACCACCTTGAATATTTCTGCGTGCTTCACTTTTTGATGG
>JAWXUO010000083.1:0-3345 GCA_044426355.1 Clostridia bacterium
AATAGTTTTCATAGAGGGTTGCTCCTTTTGTTATGTTTGTCGTAGTAAACTTATTATAACATAGAGCAACTCTCTTTTTCTATTCTTTTGTAACATATCTATTATAACATAACATTGTTATTTATATGTTTTAATAAAAAAGTAAATTATTTTGTCGAAAGCTATTGACAAATTCTAAATAAGAATGTATACTAATAACAGTTGAAAGACTAAATGATTTATAAAAAAAAAACGGAGGATTTACAAAATGAAAAAATTTGTATGCACAGTATGTGGACACATTCACGAAGGGGAACACGCTCCTGATTCTTGCCCAACTTGTAAAGTAGGACCAGAAAAATTTAAAGAACAATCTGGAGATATGGCATGGGCTGCAGAACACGTAGTTGGTGTTGCTCAAGGTGCTTCAGAAGACATTATGGCTGATTTAAGAGCTAATTTCGAAGGCGAATGCACAGAAGTTGGTATGTACCTTGCTATGGCTCGTGTTGCACACCGTGAAGGCTACCCTGAAATCGGTATGTACTGGGAAAAAGCTGCTTATGAAGAAGCAGAACACGCTGCAAAATTTGCAGAACTTTTAGGCGAAGTTTTAACAGACAGCACTAAGAAAAACCTTGAAATGCGTGTTGCAGCAGAAAATGGTGCAACTGATGGTAAATTTGACCTTGCAAAACGTGCAAAAGCTGCAAATTTAGACGCTATTCATGATACAGTACACGAAATGGCTCGTGACGAAGCTCGTCATGGTAAAGCATTTGCAGGTCTACTTGCAAGATATTTCGGCTAATTTTAACAATTTAAAATATAACCCCTATTTAAATTAAGTTTTAGATAGGGGATTTGTTTACCTAAATTACACAAAAAATCTAATTGCATATTTTTTGTGTGTATTATATACAAAACAAATGCAAACTTTGATTAATGAGTTAGCAAATGGTAACAGAATTTGAAATTTTTGTATTTTTCACTTGACTAAAACACTAGATAAATGTTAATATATTATATGGCAAGAATAAAAATAGTGAAGATTTTATGATGTTTTTTACTAAATATCCATACTAGATTAACATACAATATTATATGTGTATTATAAATACGCATTATTTTTAAACAGTAAGTTAGCTTTTGCTAATGAGAATGTTATTTATTTTAAACAATTAGTTAGCTTTTGCTAATATTTATTAATGCTATAAAATTAATAGGAGAGTGTTTATGACTTATTTACAAGAAATGGAAAAGTTCTTAGAAGTTATGGGAGATGATTTGAAAATGCCAAGTTATTTTACAGATGAATTTCTAGACATCGGGCATGAAAATGAAAAATCAAAAAAAGTAGGTATTATAGGAGATAGTTTTTATAGCCTTTATGTGCGTGCATATGGATTAACACCAGTGTTGCTTCCTAGTGGTAGCTATATTTCTGGCGAATATGCTGAAATGTTTCCACAAATAAGTGACCCTATTGCAAAAGCATCTATCGGGCTACTTTTAGACCCTGAAAATAATTTTAAAGAAGAACTAGATGCTGTTATTATAGTAGCAAAAAACGATAGCTACAAAAAATCAATCGCATATCTTCGTGATATGAACCTTGCAGTTATACAAGTAGAACCACTTCCGTTTTTACACGAAAAACTTTCTTTTTCTTTTTATAAGCAACAAGCAATGGTTTTAAACGATATAAGCAAACTTGTTTTTGGTATATTCAATGAAGCTACTTTTAACAAAGAACTAAAAGAATACACTCGTGCTTATGAAATAATGGAAGAAGATAGTTTTAAAACATTATCGACAATGCACCAAACATTTTTTAAACATGTACTACACGTTGCAAATAATAAAAGCGATTGGTGTGACGAACTAGAAGAGTTTTTAGAAGATATAGAAGTAAAAACATTTTTACCAAAGGTTACTTTAATGGGTTCTTCTATGCACCTACCAAATTACAAAGTATTTCAAATTTTTAACGATATCGGGATTACTCATTTTAATAATGAATGTTCAGATTTTCCTAATTTTTCAGAAATAGACACAAACGGTGGGGGACTTTTCAAAAAAGCTTTAGCTTTTCACCATAAAGAAACTTTTAACTCAGCTACCGTAAGTAATATCGACAGAATGGAACTACCAACTGACACAGGTGGCATAGTTTACTATTTACTTAAAGGTCAAACTTCATCTGCGTATCATGCAGAAAGAATAGAAGAACTTGCAATAGAGCAAGGTGTTCCTTTTATTTGCGTAGAAACTGACTATACATATACAGATAGTGAGCAAATGAAAATTAGAATAGAAGCATTCTACGAAATGCTTAAATCAAGCAGTAAACAAAAAGCTTAAAAGCTTTATTTATAAAAAGAAAGAGGTTAAAAAATGTTATATTTTCTAAGTTTTATAAATTTAATAAAAAATATCATTGTAAAATTATGGTCTTATAAAATAGTAAGAATTGTAGTATGGGGCTACTTAGCGTACTATTTAATTTCAGGCTTTGGAACAAAAGTTATGTCACGTATGAATTCAACAAATTTTGATTTCCCAGGTTGGAGTGCTTTAATGCCAAATTCAAATATTGGATTTAATCCGAATTTTATTAAAAGTAACAAAGCAAACTTTAGCATAATAAATTCTATTACAATGCTATTTAGTATTTTTGCACCAGGAGCTTTATTCGTAGCTATAATTCTTTATGTTCAAAAAGTTATAAACACATTTAAAGCACCACCACTTCCTATCGTTTTTGCACATGAAGATGCAGAAGACGTGTTAGTATCAGACTACAGACTGCCAGAACTTTATACTAAAGACGAAGCAGAGTATGACGATGATGATGAAGACGAAGACGAAGATTAAGGAGATATAAATGGCTAGTAATTCCCAAAAAACACAACTTAGTGTTAAATCTCATAAAATGTTTAATAACAAAATAACCATTACAAGACTTATAATACTAGGTGCATTTTTTCTTCTATTTTCTTATGGAGGATTCTTTCTAGGTAGTAATACAAATATAATTCTACCTATTTTTAACTGTGAATATGTTGGTGGTGGTACAACCCGTGGTGTATGTATTGCGATAATTGACTTTAACAAAAGAATAAGTTTTTCTTTCCTATTTTCTATGGCAATGTGGGTTGTTTCAATGATTGTAATAGGAAGACTTTGGTGTGGATACGTTTGTCCTATGGGATTTATTCAAGACGTAATGACTATCGTTCGTCAAAAATTAAGAGTTCCACAACTTTCTTTTCCACAAGAAATTAAACCATTTTTAACTATTGTAAAATGGTATTGCGTTTTCTACATATTATTTAATGATTTATGTAAAGTTTGTCCTATTCA
>JAWXUO010000042.1:0-18619 GCA_044426355.1 Clostridia bacterium
AAAATGCGTGGATATACAAACGGTAGATTTTCTTTTAATGTAAAAGGTGGTCGCTGTGAGGCGTGTTCTGGAGATGGTTTATTAAAAATTGAAATGCACTTTTTACCAGATATTTATGTACCGTGTGAAGTTTGTAAAGGCAAGAGATATAACAGCGAAACGCTAGAAGTTCGATACAAAGGTAAAAATATTTTCGAAGTTTTAGATATGACGGTAGAAGAAGCTATGGTTTTCTTTGAAAACATACCAAAAATATACAGAAAACTCGAAACTTTAAACGAAGTGGGACTTGGATATATTCGTTTAGGTCAGCCGTCTACTACTTTGTCAGGTGGCGAGGCTCAAAGGGTGAAACTAAGTACGGAGCTTTCAAAACGTTCTACAGGGAAAACTGTATATATTTTAGATGAGCCAACAACAGGTCTTCATATTGCAGATGTTCACAGACTTTGTGATGTTTTGGCAAAACTTACAAATCAAGGGAATACTATAATTGTAATTGAGCATAATATAGATGTTATAAAAACTGCCGACCATATTATAGATTTAGGTCCTGAGGGTGGTAAAAATGGTGGAGAAATTGTTTTTTCTGGAACGCCAGAGGGACTTATGAAGTGTAAAAAATCATATACAGGCTTTTATTTGAAGAAGAATGTGGAAAAAATATAAGTTTAAAAAATTTAAAAAAAATGCTTGAAAAAAAACTGATTTAATGTTAGAATAAATAGTAATAAGTATAGGAGGTACTGATATGCCAGTAGATAATATGTCGTTTAGAGTTGTGTCGTTTGGTGGGTTTAATAAAGATGACGTAATGCAATATATAGATAAGGTGAATTTCCAAACCAAAGAATACAAAGAAAAAAGCGAATTAACTAATAAACGTCTACAAAAGGAACTAGCTGAAAAAAATGAACAAATCGCAAATTTTGATGCAGGTAACCAAGAAACTGTTGACTTAAATGAGAAATTAACAGCTCAAAACAGTGAGTTGACTGCGAAAATAGCTGAACTAGAAGCTGAAAATGAAAGACTTCAAAAAGAATTAATAGAAAAAAATGCATTATTGCAAGTATCTCAGTCACAAGTTTCAGTACAAGCACAAGCTCCTATACAAACGATGGACATAAATCCAATGCAAACAATGGATATTAATCCAATGCAAATTAATCCTATACAAACAATGGATATTAATCCTGTTGTGCCTACAGGAAACGAATTAGGAATACAAAATCAACAACCTTTAAACAATATACAACAGCCTTTAAATAGCATAAACAATATGCAACAACCTTTAAATAGCATAAATGCTATGCAACCTGCACAAGATGTTAGTTATTATGAGGAAGAAATTGCACGCCTAAAATTACAAATAAGCAATCTTCAACAAATGCAAGACACAAGCCATTATGAAGAAGAAATTGCACGCTTAAAAACACAAATAAGTAATCTTCAACAAATGCAAGATACAAGCCATTATGAAGAAGAAATTGCACGCTTAAAAACACAAATAAGTAATCTTCAACAAGTGCAAGATACTAGCCATTATGAAGAAGAAATTGCACGTCTAAAATCTCAAATAAACAATCTTCAACAAATGCAAGACACTAGCCGTTTTGAAGAACAAATTACGAGTTTAAAAGTTCAACTTGAACAAGCAAGACGTGAAAAGACTACTTATGAAGACGTTAAAGATACTATTGTAAAACTTGAAATTGAAGCTCATTTAAGAGCGAAAGCTATTAAAGAAGAAGCTATTGTAGAAGGCGAACATATTATAGCACAAGCTCATGTTAAAGCTGATGCATTAGTTACAGAAAGCCAAAGAAATTTCAAAAACTTTATGAACCAAAAAGATAGAATAATTGCTGAAACACGTAGCATTGTAGATGGAATTTTACAAAATTCTATTAAAAATATCGAAAAAATCAACAATCAATTTTCAAATATGCAAAAATCACATACAGATGTAAGTGGAGATATAAAAGATTTCTCACAACGTATTTGTGATATGTTAGATAATTTACGTGATGACGAAGATGACTACACAAGAACAGATTCTAGAAATTCTCGTAATGGGGATAGAATAATTAGTGCTAGTGAAATTTTTGCAGAAATTCAACGTACAGAGCCAATAGAACAACGTGAACCACAAGTTAAAAAACATACTGAAACTTTGCGTACAGATTCTATATTTGCAGAAACTGTAAATATCCATGAAGAACCAGTACAAACAAGCACTCACAGCAGTGTATTTAGTGAGCAAACACGTGATTTATATCAAGAAACACCTCGTGCGTATGACAACACAAGCTTAAAAGAAAACCATGATATATTTAGAGATGTTGGCGTTATTCGTGTAGCAGATAACTACCAAGATGAAGTTAAAATGCAAGTAAACGATATGTTTAAAGAAAGTAATATTTTTAAAGACAACTTTAACGAGGATTCTAGAAATATACCTAATGGAAGTTTATAAAAATGGCACATTTTGAAATAAAAACAGCTGAAATTTCTGATAAATTAGAAGAATTTTCGGCTGGTGACAGTGTAAGTTTAACAGGATATATTTATACAGCAAGAGATTCTGCACATAAAAGATTTGTACAAATGATAGAAAAAGGCGAAAAACTACCTATGGAAGGCGATTTTATCATTTATTATGCAGGACCTACTCCAAACAAAGAAGGACATGTTATTGGTTCTTGTGGACCTACAACTTCTGGAAGAATGGACTTTTTTTCGGAAACTATGATGAAAAACGGAATGAAATGCATGATAGGAAAAGGCAAACGTGCCGATTTTGTAGTAGATGCTATGAAAGAAAATAAGTGCGTATATTTAGTAGCTGTCGGTGGAGCAGGAGCTTTTGTTGCAGATTGTGTTAAATCTCTCGAAGTAGTTTGCTTTGAAGAATTAGGTTGCGAATCTGTGAAAAAATTATATGTAGAAAATTTTGAAGTATTTGTTGCGATAGATGTTTTAGGAAATTCTTTGTATATATAAAAAGCTTAAAATACGCATAAATTTCTGAGATATACTTAAATTAAATACAAAGCAAAGCATATGCTTTGCTTTTATAAATTAGTAAGGAGGAGTTATTATGAAAATTATTCTAGCTAAAAATTACGAAGATTTAAGCAAAAAATCAGCAGAAATCATTGTTTCTCAGGTGAAAGAGAAAGAAAATAGCGTTTTAGGACTAGCAACAGGCTCTACCCCTATAGGAATGTATAAAGAAATTGTAAAAATGCACAAAAATGGACAAGTCAGCTTTGGAAAAGTATCTACTGTGAATTTAGATGAATATCGAGGAGTTGATAAGGAAAATAACCAGTCATATTATTACTATATGAAAGAGCAAATTTTTAAATTTATTGATATTAATACTAAAAACACGTATATACCAAATGGAATGAACGAAAATTCTGACCAAGAATGTGAAAATTATGAAAAAATCATAGAAAATTTAGGTGGAATAGACCTACAAATTCTAGGAATAGGACATAATGGGCATATTGGTTTTAATGAACCAGCAGAAGAATTTTCTGAAAAAACTTATTGCGTTGAGCTTGATGAGCGAACTATACAAGCAAATGCACGTTTTTTTGATTCGATTGAAGATGTACCAAAAGAAGCATATACAATGGGTATTGGCACAATTATGTCGTCAAAAAAAATATTGCTACTAGTTTCTGGGCAGTCAAAAGCAGATATTTTATACGAAACAGTTTTGGGTAAAACTACTCCAAAAATACCGTCTACTATACTGCATGAGCATGAAAATGTAACGATTATCGCAGATGAAGACGCTTTATCAAAGATTTTAAAAGAAAAACCAGATATTATTAAATAAATATAAGGCTCTATGAACTTAAAAATTCGTAGAGCCTTTTTAATATTTAGCTTAAATAGTTAAATGCCGTCATAGCAGCTATAGCACCGTCAGAAGCTGCCGTTACAAGTTGTCTTAAAAATTTTGTTCGAGTATCGCCAGCAACAAAAACACCGTCAATATTTGTAAGCAAACTCTCATCAGCTTTGATATATCCGTATTCGTCAAGGTTTATTACACCGTCAAAAACATCATTTGCAGGAATAAGTCCTATGCACACAAAAATTCCATTAACATCGTAATCTATAGCATTACCGTCTTGAATTACAGTGATAGAAGTAACTTTTGTTTCTCCGTTAATAGATTTTACGCTAGAATTATACAAAATTTCGATATTATCTCGTTTTAGAACAGCATCAACCAATATTTTGCTCGCACGAAACTCATCTCGTCTGTGAATTAAATAAACTTTCTCGCAAATATTTGATAAAAGCAGTGCATCTTCGAGTGCTGTATTTCCACCACCAACGATAGACACAACTTTATTTCTATAAAAAGCTGCGTCGCAAGTTGCACAATAAGATACGCCAGAACCTTTAAATCGTTCTTCGCCCTCGCAACCAAGTTCTCGACGATTAACACCGTTTGCGATAATCACAGTTTTTCCTTCGACAAAACCATCTGCAAAAGAAAGTTTTTTTACAGGTGACTCAAGGTCGTATGTCGTTATAGTTTTGTTTACAACTTCGACTTTTAAATTTTTTACTTGCTCAAGTAAATTTGTAGAAAATTCGAAACCACTAGTATGGATTATACCAGGGTAATTTTCTATTTCTGGAGTGTTTATAATTTGTCCTCCAAACATGTTTTCTTCAATAATAAGCACGCTTAGACCACTACGTTTTGCAAAAATTGCAGAACTCATGCCAGCAGTGCCACCACCAATAATTAAAATATCGTACATAAAATCTCCTTTGTTACATCATAGGTGAAAAAATTCTTAAAATGGAATAAATAAATCTTTTAAAGTGAGGAGTTTTTGAAAAATCATCACTAGATATTTCTTCAGATACAGATAAAGTATCTAAAATATCTTTTTTAATATCGCTTAAAACAGGGCAATCGTATAAAATAGTTCCACATTCAAAATGCATATAAAAACTTCTGAAATCCATATTTATTGTACCAACTACTCCAATGTTATCATCTGCAATTATAACTTTACCATGCATAAAACCAGGAGTGTATTCGTAAATTTTGACTCCTGCGTCAATTAATTGTGGGTAAAAAGAACATGTTACAGGGTGAACATATTTTTTATCGGGAACAAAAGGTGTTATGATTTTAACATCTACACCACTTTGAGAAGCGATTATAAGTGCAGTTATCATCTCGTTGTCTAAAATTAGATACGGAGTAGTGATATACACATATTTTTTTGCAGAATTAATAATCTGCATATACACATTTTCTCCAATGTTATAATTGTCTAATGGACTATCGCTAAATGGCTGTATATAGCCTTTTGTAGGTGCTTTTTTCTTCGCTAAATATTTGGTGTAGTCTAGTGATGGGGTATCGCAAGAAAATTCCCAAAGTTCAAGGAACATCAAGGTCAAATTTGATATTGCTTCGCCGTCGAAAACTATACCCATATCTTTCCAATGACCAAAACGCTCACGTTCGTTGATGTACTCATCAGCAAGATTTATGCCACCCATATATCCGATTTCGCCATCTATAACGCAGATTTTTCTGTGGTCACGATTATTTAGATAAGTTTGCAAAGTTGGTCGAAATGGATTAAAACGTACACAATTAATATTAAGGTTTGCAAGTTTTTTGTGGTATTTCGACGGTAGAGTGCCAAGGCAACCTGCATCATCATACATAAAACGAACTTCTACGCCGTTTTTTGCTTTTTCTATTAAAATTTCTAGGATACTATCCCACATTTTGCCATTTTCTACTATGAAATATTCTAAAAATATAAATTTCTCTGCTTTTTTTAGATTGTAAAGCAAAGACTTAAAAAATTCTTCTCCTAGTTTGTGATATTCACAATTTGAAGTAGGGAAAGCCTCAAAATGACCTGCGTGGATAACATAATTATAAATTCGCTCATAATTTAAATCTATAGAGGCAATTTCTTCACTTAACGAAGGTAAATTAGCAAGATTTAGCGAGTTTCTGTCGAGTTTATGAAGTTTTATCATACTAGCTTTATTTAAAGGTGTATTTCCCCAAAATAAATAGAAAATTCCACCGACTATCGGAAATGCAAAGATTAAAATAATCCAAGAAATTTTATACGCAGGATTATCTTCTTTTCGAGCAAGCCAAATTACAATAAGTGTGCTTATCACTTGAAAAGACGTGTGAAATAAAGGACTTTCGGTATGAAGTCGCCATAAAAAGTGGATTACGATTAAAAATTGTACAAGAATTAAAATTCCACCAACGATAACTCTATTTGCTAAGATTTTTTTGATTGATTTTATCATAAATTCTCCCTTTAATATTCAGTTTAACACTTATATAATACCATAAAAAACGGATATTTGTATATAGATTTATGAAACTTTTATAGTTTATTATAGGTTTTTTTATTAAAATAAAATACATATTTTGAAATATTTTGATTATATATTAAAAAAGACTAAAATTTTAGAAGGTGAAATTATGAAAATAAATAAAGCGTCTGTTTTTTATACTGCTGGAATACTAGGGATTTCGAGTGTTGTTTTGCAAATAATTGGGTTTATTTATCGAATATACCTAACAAAAATGGCAGGAACTGAAGCACTTGGGATATATAAACTCGTTATGCAACTATATTCTGTGATTTTATGTGTAAGCACATCGGGGGTTTGTTTGGTCGCAACAACAAGGTCGGCTATGTTTTATGGAAACACAGAAAAATTACGAGCAACTATAAAAAGTTGTATTTTAGTTTTCTTATCAATTTTGGCTTTTTGTGCTATAGCAACACTAACTTTTTCGGAGTTTATAGCTTTGAAAATACTCGGAGATATACGAACAAAAGATGCGATATACATACTTATTTTGTGTATTTTGCTTACAGGTGTCGAAAATATAATAAAAAGTTCCCTTATTGGCATAAAAAAAGTGAAATATACTACTTTTTCAGAAATAACAGAGCAGATTTTGCGTGTGATTATTGTTTTGTGTCTAGTGTATAAATTTTCTGACGGAAATTACGCTAAAATTCCTGTATTGATAATTTTAGGAATGACTATAAGTGAAATTTTTAGCGTGATTTTTCTTGGGGCATGCTATCAAAAAATATTCAAGACAGATAAAAAGTATTTCGAAAAAACTTTTGTAGATGTTTTAAAGGTATCATTACCAGTGTCGATAGCTTCGGCGATTAATAACGTTATAGCATCTGCAAGCACTGTAGTTTTGCCTGTAATGTTGATGAAAGCAGGCTTTTCAAACTCGCAAGCACTGTCAGAACTTGGGATAATTTCATCTATTGCGATGCCGATTTTGGTGCTTCCTATCGCAATTATTAGCTCGTATTCTTTAGTTGTAATGCCTAATATTTCAAAAAGTATGGCACATTCCAATTATCAAAATGTTACACGTAAAATCAATAAATCATTTGAAGCAACGGGGCTTATAGGTATTCCAGCTACGGTTTTTTTGGTTTTTATATCAAATCCTATAGGCAAAATGTTTTTTGATGTCGAATTTTTGAATTATTATATGGAACTTTTAGGCATAAGCGTTATTTTTATGTATTATCAAATAATTTCTGCGAGCATTTTAAATGGGTTATCACAAGAGAAAAAAGCTGTATTTCACAGTGTTATTGGCGAGGTAATTCAGCTTGTTTTAACGATTTTGTTATGTCAGCTACCACATTTTAATATTTATGGCTACATAATAGGAATGATAGCAAGCCCTATGATAGTTTCTATGCTAAATTCTGCATACATTTTTCAAACAGAGCGATTTAATTTAACGAAATTTGTATTAAATCCAATTTTTTGTAGTGGTTTTTTATATATTGCAATAAAAATTACGTATATTTTATGTAAAACTATATTAATTCCAGAACTCACAGCAATAGCTATAACGACGTTAGTTGGAGGGTCTGTCTATGCTGTTATTTTAAGAGCTTTTGGGATAAATTATGTACAATATATTAAAAATGTAAAAATATGTGAAAATATAAATTTAAAATTAAAATAAACCTTTATTTTTTATTCAAGATAGTGTATAATATATCTATATGGAAACTTTTGCTTTAGGTAGCGTAAATAAGCATTTACAAAGTGTTTTATGAACAAAAAAGTTTACTATAAAGCAATAACTTGCCACTTTTATGTAAAAAACTTCGACAGAGGCTTTTTTTAAAACGAAACATAGCTGATGCAAGTATATTATGTATAAAATTATTCGGAGGGTATATTAATGAATAAAAGAGAGGCTAGACAAATCGCACTTCACATGATTTTTGAAATAGAATTTAAAAAAGAGGAAGAATGGAGCGAAATTTTACAGCTTAAATTTATGCCAGACGAATTTTTGTCTATTTCGAAAGAAGAAGGCTTAGAATTTTATGCAAAAGAATGTAAAAAAAATGCACAAAAATATATTAAAACTTGTGTAGAAGGTGTAATGAAAAATCTTGAAGAAATTGATGCTCATATAAGCGAACTTTCAAAAGATTGGGATATTAAGCGTATTTCGAAAGTAAGTCTTGCAATTTTGCGTCTTTCGATTTATGAGCTAAAATATACATCTATACCAACTGGTGCGTCTATTAATGAAGCAGTAGACCTTGCAAAAGATTATGACAGCGAGGAGGCAGGTGGCTTTGTAAACGGTATTTTAGGTACGTTTGAACGCCAAAATAATGGATAAAATATACTCAGTTTTAGAAATAAATAACTATATAAAATTTAAGCTTGATGATGATTTTCGTTTATCGCAAGTTTTAGTTCGTGGAGAAATTTCTAATCATAAACATGACCGTTCAGGACATCATTATTTTAAATTAAAAGATGATGGTGGGGTTATTAGTGCTGTAATGTTTAAATCAGACGCTATAAACTGCAATTTAAACTTGTGTGACGGCATGCAAATTATAGCTTTTGGGCGAATTAGCTCTTTTGTAAAAACAGGTCAATACCAGCTTTATGTAAATTCTATCGAGGCAGACGGAATTGGAAAACTGCATATAGAATATGAAAATTTGAAAAATAAACTTTATAAAGAAGGTTTGTTTAATCAAGAACATAAAAAAGAATTGCCAAGATTTCCAGAAAAAATTGCGATAGTTACAGCAAAAAATGGTGCTGCTATTCAAGATATGCTAAAAATATTGGAAAATAGATATAAACTTGCAGAAATTTTCGTATATCCTGTAAAAGTTCAAGGAGAAGGTGCAGAAACCGAGATTGCAAACGCTATAAATTATATAAATAATTTAGATTTAGTAGATGTAATTATTATCGGCAGAGGTGGTGGCTCTATCGAGGATTTATGGGCGTTTAATGACGAAATTTTAGCACATACTATTTTTGCATCAAATATTCCTATAATTTCGGCTGTAGGACACGAGCCAGACTATACAATTTCGGATTTTGTAGCAGATGTTCGAGCGTCTACGCCGTCAAATGCATCAGAAATTGTAGTACCTGATACAGTAAATATTAGAGCTTTTTTAAATAATGCACAAAATATACTCGATAATTTGATTATAAATGAAATAAATGATAAAAAAACGCAGGTTTTAAAGCTTTCAAACAGAATTTTAAGTCCAAAAAGATATATTGATGAAAAACGTGTGTATATAAATTATCTTAGCTCAAAAATGAAAGACCCACAAATTTTAGTGGATAATTATCGTAGAAAAGTAGAAAATTTTGATAAAACGATTGATAATAGATATAAAATGATATTATCGCAAAAAAGACATAAAACTATAGGTTTAATGACGTATATAGATGGCTACAGCCCTATGAAAGTTTTGAGCCGTGGCTTTGGATATTCTTTAGATGATAATAAAAAAATTGTAAAAAGTGTTAAAAAACTTAAAGTAGCTCAAGAAATAACAACGAAATATAGCGATGGAATTGTTAAATCAAAGGTAATAGAGATTGAGGTAGATAAAAATGGCAACATTTGAGAGTATGATAAAAGAACTTGAAAATATAGTTGAAAAATTAGAAAAAGGCGAAATTCCTTTGGATAAATCAATAGAATTATACGAAAAAGGAACAAACTTAGCAATGAAATGCAACGAAGTATTAGATAATGCAGAACAAAAAATAAAAATTTTACAAGAAGATGAAAAGGTGTAAAATGCAGGAATATGTAAAACTTATCGAAAGTAGCTTTGATAAATTTTTAAAAAGTGAAGACGATAAAATTTTAGAAGCTATGTCATATAGCTTAAAAGCTTCATCAAAACGTTTGCGACCGATGTTATTATTAGAATTTGCAAAAATTTTAGGAGTGCCACAAGAAGATGCGATACCTTATGCTGTAAGTATCGAGATGATACACACATATTCTTTAATACATGATGATTTACCTTGCATGGACGATGATGATTTTCGACGTGGAAAGCCTACAAATCATAAGGTTTATGGCGAGGCTATGGCACTTTTAGCAGGGGACGGGCTATTGAATTTAGCTTTTGAAACAATGTCTTGCAATGAGTATGCGAGTAAATTTTCTAGCGATAAAATTTTAAAGGTAATTTCAGAGGTTTCCTCATCTACAGGCGTTTTAGGAATGATTTCTGGACAAGTTTTAGATATAAACAGCGTAAAAAATGACATAAACGCATTAAAAAGAATGCATTTGCTAAAAACTGGAAAGCTTATAAAATGTGCGTGTGTATCAGGTGCAATTTTAGGTGGAGCGAGTGATGAACAAATTAAGTCTGCAACCGATTTTGCTATAAATTTAGGAATAGCGTTTCAAATTCGTGATGATGTTTTAGATATTTATGGAAATAGCGAAATTTTAGGAAAACCTGTGGGAAGCGATGAGAGTAATGAAAAAATTACCTATGCTACTTTTTATTCTAGAGAAAAATGCGACGAATTAGTCGAAGAATATACACAAAATGCGATAAAAAGCTTAGGAAAATTTGAAAATACAGAATTTTTAGAAGAAATTGCGAAAAAACTTATAAAACGTGAAAAATAAGGAGTTAAAATGGCTGAAACGGATTTTTTATTTAAAAACAGTGTTATAAATTCTGCTTTTATAGCATGTTTTGTAGCACAATTTTTAAAAGTTATCATATCTGCTTTTAAAGGAAAAATAGATTTCACGAGATTTACAGGGTCTGGTGGAATGCCAAGTTCTCACTCCTCAACTGTTTTAGCATTAACTACAGCTGTAGGGGCTACAAGTGGCTATTATTCAACAGATTTTGCGATAGCTTTCGTGCTTGCGATAGTTGTAATGTATGATGCGACAGGAATTAGACGTGCAGCAGGTGAGCAAGCAAAAATATTAAATTACATGATGGAAAATTGGGCACAAAAAACACCTAAAATATTTACAAATGAACTAAAAGAACTTTTAGGGCATACGCCAAAAGAAGTTATAGTAGGTGCGATATTAGGAGTTTTTATAGGTATATGGGTGGTTAGATTATAAAATGTATAGTGTTTTAGATAAAATTAATAGCCCTGATGATGTAAAAAAACTATCATATGCAGAAATTGATACACTTTGCAAAGAAATTTCAGAATTTTTAGTAGAAAAAGTATCAAAAACAGGTGGGCATCTTTCTTCAAACCTTGGGGTAGTTGAGCTAACAGTAGCACTACACAAGGTTTTTGATAGTGGCGAAGATAGATTTATATTTGATGTAGGACACCAAGCATATGTGCATAAAATTTTAACTGGAAGACGAGAAAAATTTGATACTTTGCGTAAAAAAGATGGTCTATCTGGATTTACAAAACCGTCTGAAAGCTTGCATGATGCTTTTATTTCAGGGCATGCGTCGGTGTCGATTTCTGTAGCTTTAGGCATGGCTCACGCACGAACTATTCAAAATAAAAAAAATAGTGTAATTGCAATAATTGGCGATGGAGCGTTAACTGGAGGTCTTGCATACGAGGCACTGAATAACGCAGGTTCGTCAAAAGAGCCACTTATTGTAATTTTAAACGACAACAGAATGTCTATTACTGAAAATGTAGGGGCGATGTCGAAATATTTATCAAAACTTAGAACAAGCAGTAAATATCTTGAAATAAAACACAAATTAAAGATAAAACTTGGGAAAACAGAGCTTGGAAAGAAAGTTTTTCATGTTATAAATGGAATAAAAAGAAGAATTAAAATGTCTTTGATTGAAATTTCGTTTTTTGAACAAATGGGCTTTTCATATTTAGGTCCTGTAGATGGACACGATGTAAAAGCTATGTGTGATGTGTTTTCATATGCAAAAATTCAAGAAAAACCTGTTTTTATACATGTTATAACAAAAAAAGGCAAGGGATATAAATATTCTGAAGAAGACCCTGAGGCATATCACGGAGTTTCTGCTTTTGACACAAATACTGGGGATACATCTAGTGCAAAAAAAGATAGTTTTTCATCAAATTTTGGTGAGGTTATAGTAGATTTTGCTAGCAAAAATGATAAAATTTGTGCTATAACTCCTGCAATGAGCCTTGGTACAGGTCTTAGTGTTTATCGAGAAAAATATCCTGAACGATTTTTTGATGTAGGCATTGCAGAATCTCATGCTGTAACGATGTCGGCAGGGCTTTCAAGTGCTGGTTTGATACCTGTTTGTGCTATGTATTCTACGTTTTTGCAAAGAGCTTATGACCAATTAATTCACGATGTAGCTATTATGAATTTGCACGTAGTTTTCGCAATAGATAGAGCTGGAATTGTAGGCGAAGATGGCGAAACGCATAACGGTGTTTTTGATGTGCCGATGATACTTTCAATACCAAATTTTACAGTGTTTGCACCGTCAAATTTTGCAGAGCAAGAAAATATGCTGAAAATGGCAATTAATAAATTTAATTCGCCAGTTGTAATTCGTTACCCACGAGGTAGCGAAGGCGACTTTTTAGAGGATACTTCGAGTTTTGACAACAAAATCTATAATAAAAACGGTAAAATATGCATAATTACTTACGGAATGTTTATAAATAACGTGTTTTCTTTAATAGAAACGCATGATGTGTGCATAGTTAAAATAAATAAGCTAACTATGGATTTAGATAAACTTGTAGACGAAATATTGCAAGATAAAATAATTATTTTAGAAGATTGCGTGAATACTGGTAGTTTAGGTCAAAAAATATTAGCAAAATTTAATGAAAAAAATAAAAAAATCGAATTTTTAAAGCTTTTAAATACAGGCGATAATTTTACAAAACAGGCAACTGTTTTACAAGTTTATACGGATTATAATTTAACAAAAGAGGGAGTTTTAAAAACTATAGAGGAGGCACTTTTGTAATGGCAAAAAAAAGATTAGATATACTTTTAGTTGAAAAAGGGCTAGTTCCCTCGAGAGAGCGAGCGAAAACTACAATAATGAGTGGGATTGTGTATGTAGAAAATCAAAAAGCAGACAAAGTTGGTGCTACATATGAAGAAACTGCAAATATAGAAGTTCGTGGAGCAACGTTAAAATATGTAAGCCGAGGTGGACTAAAGCTTGAAAAAGCGTTAAATTACTTTGAAATTTTGCCAAATGACCATATTTGTATGGATATAGGAGCTTCTACAGGTGGTTTTACGGATTGTTTGTTGCAAAATGGAGCAAAAAAAGTATATTCTATTGATGTTGGTTATGGTCAGCTTGCGTGGTCTATTAGAACAGACGAGCGAGTGGTTGCAATGGAGCGAACAAATATTAGAAAAGTAACTCGAGAGGAAATTTCGGATAATCCATCACTTGCTGTAATAGACGTGTCTTTTATATCGTTAAAGCTAGTTTTGCCTGTCGCTCGAGAGCTTATGGCAGAAAAAGCAGAAATTTTATGTTTGGTAAAACCTCAGTTTGAGGCAGGACGTGAAAAAGTTGGTAAAAAAGGCGTTGTAAGAGAAAAAGAAACACATAAAGAAGTGTTATATAATTTTTGTGAAAATGCAAAAAATGCAGGGTTTAGTGTAGAAAATATTACTTATTCGCCTATAAAAGGACCTGAGGGGAATATCGAATTTTTAGCACATATTAAAACTATAGACACAGATTTTCACTTAGATACTGTAGAAAAAGTTGTAGAAGAAGCACATTGTGAATTGATGAGGTAAAGAATGAAAAGTGTATTTTTATTTCCGAATGTTTCAAAGGATAATATAGATGATGCTGTTTTAAAAGTTTTAGATACTCTGAAAAAATTTGATGTACATGTTTTTGTGCCAAATGAATATAAAATTCTAAATGCGAAAAACATGAATATAGAAGATTTTAAAGGCGATATGATAATAACGCTTGGTGGCGATGGTACTATGCTAACGGCTATTAATAAATGCCAAAACATACCGATTATTGGTATAAATCTCGGTCATTTAGGTTTTTTAACAGAACTTGAAATAACGGAGCTTTGCTATCTTGAAACTATTTTAAACAATGAATTTACACTAGATAATAGAATGGTTTTAGAACTTAGTATTGTGCGTGATAATGTCGAAATTATAAGAGAAATTGCTCTAAATGATGTTATAATTAAAACGGAGGATTCTTTTAGAATTGTTAATATAGAAGTTTACTCAAACGGAAAAGAAGTGTTAGATTTTGGTGGAGATGGAATAATTGTCGCAACATCTACAGGGTCTACAGCATATTCGCTGGCTGCTGGTGGACCTATAATAGAACCAGATTTCGAGGCGATTTGCGTAACACCTATATGTTCGCATAAACTAAGTGGAAAATCTTTTGTTTTTTCAAATGAGCGAGAAATTATTATAAAAATTGAAGAAAGAAACCAAAATATCGCTTTTATAGCAGTAGACGGTAACCATAACGTTAGAATTTACCCAACAGATATTATAAAAATAACAAAATCTGAAAAATACATACCTTTTATTAGAGTAAAAGGACAAACTTTTTTTGATGTGTTCAAGCAAAAAATAGGAGGCTAAGCTATGAAATTTCGAAGACAAGCTAAAATAATTGAGTTAATCGACAATGGCGAGATTGAAACGCAAGAAGAACTTACTGCAAAACTTATAGAGGCAGGTTTTGAAACAACTCAAGCAACTGTATCTCGTGATATAAAAGAGTTACGCCTTGTAAAATCTATGACACAGCAGGGAATTTCGAAATATGTAGTAGCAAAATCTACTGGAGATGGGAATTTTTCGGTTCGTTTACAAAAAATATTTAGAGAAAGTGTTATAAAAATTGATTTAGCACAAAATTTAGTTGTTGTAAAAACATTACCAGGATTAGGGAGTGCTGCTGCGATGTCTATAGATTCTTTAAAAAGCGATGAAATTGTAGGCTCTATAGCAGGAGATGATACGGTTTTTGTTGCTATGAAAGATGTGGATTCTGCAAAGATTTTTGCAAATACTATGAAAAAAATGTTATCTTAGGAGAAAATTATGCTATCGCTTATTTATATTGAAAATATGGCTGTAATTGAAAAATGTGAGATAGAACTAGACAAAGGTTTTAATGTTTTGACAGGTGAAACTGGTGCAGGTAAGTCTATAATAATCGACTCGATAAATGCACTTTTAGGTCAAAGAGTATCTCGTGATGTTGTGCGTCATGGGAGCAAAAAAGGCATGGTTTTAGGTGTTTTTAATGAAATTCCGAAAGATGTTATAACGATTTTAGAGAGCTATGGACTTGAAATTTTAGATGATACTATGCATATCAAACGTGAAGTGTCTGTCGATGGAAAAAGCGTTTGTCGAATAAATATGCAACCTGTTACTGCGACTGTTTTGAAAGAAATTGCTCCGTATCTTATAAATATTCATGGTCAGCACGACGGACAAAAGTTAATGTCAGACGCTCATCACGTAACTTTTTTAGATAGTTTTTCAGAAAATTCTAAACTTTTAGTTGAATATAGCAAAAAATATACTATTTATTATGACTATAAAAAACAGTTAAAGGAATTAATTGACGATAATACCAAAATAGATGATAGAATAGAATATTTAAAATATCTTATCGACGAAATCGAACTCGCAGATATTTCTATAGCTGAGGAAGAAGAACTAAAGCAGAAAAAATCTGTTTTTGAAAATTACGAGAAAACGGCGAAAACTCTATCTGCAGTTTATAATAATTTATCCGAAACTGACGGAAGTGCTATAGATTTAATTTACAAAACTTCACAGTCTTTATCGCAAATATCAGAAATTTCTGACGATTTTAGAGTTTTTTATGAAAAAAGTGAGGATATAAAATACCAAATCGAAGAATTATCTTCAGCTGTAAGTTCGGTTATATCTGACATGGGTTTTGACGAAACAGATATTGAGCAAATTGAAGAAAGACTTGACTTAATATATTCTATAAAACGCAAATATGGTGGCAGTTTAGAAATTGTAATGGACACTTATGATAGTGCAAAAGAAGAATATGCAAAACTTTCGAATATTGATAAATCTATCGAAGAACTTGAAGTTTCATATAAGGAAAGTCGTGTAGAACTTATCGAAATTGGCAAAAAATTATCAGAAGCACGAAAAAAAGGTGCGAAAAAACTAGAAAAGTCGATAATCGACGAACTCGCAACGCTTGACATGGAAAAAATTAAATTTGAAGTATCGGTACAACCGAGTGGAAGACTTGGGTCTACAGGAATTGACGAAGTTTCTTTTTTAATTGCAACAAATAGTGGCGATAATTTAAAACCACTTTCAAAAATTGCCTCTGGTGGAGAACTTTCGAGAATTATGCTTGCAATAAAAAATATTTTATCTAAAAACGAAGATGTAGGAACGCTTATTTTCGACGAAGTAGATACTGGCGTTAGTGGTAGAGCAGGAGCAAAGATTGCAAGAAAACTATACGATGTAGCAAAATCTAAGCAGGTTTTGTGCGTAACGCACCTTGCGAGTATCGCTGCAATGGCTGATAATCACTATTTTATAAATAAATCGCATACAGAAGAAAAAACGTTTACAAGCATAAATAAAATGACGTATGAAGAACGCAAAAATGAGATTGCACGCATAGTTGGTGGCGATAATATTACCGATACTTCGGTTAAAAATGCAGAAGAACTTATAGAAAATGCTAAGGAATATAAAAAATAGTTCTTGACAAAAAATGCATTTTAATATACAATATTTTTAAATACAGTGAAGAAAAGAAGTAAATATAAAAGATTTGCAGAGAGTTTGTGGTTGGTGTAAACAAATAATTAATTATATTGAAATACATTTTGGAGTAGCTACTTGAACGAGGTTATACTTTTATTAGAGCAAGCCGTATGCATACGTTATAATGCACGGGCATTTATGTGCCTATCGAGGCTATGATTGCAAAATTGTAGTAAATAGAGGTGGTACCACGGTTTATTCCGTCCTCTGCTGTAAAACGGCAGAGGGCGTTTCTTTTGCCAAAATTTAAAAAAAGAGGAGAAAAAAATGACTTTATATGACGAATTAATAGCTCGTGGGCTTATAGCTCAAATTACAGACGAAGAAGAAATAAAAGAGCTTATCAACACAGGGAAAGCAACTTTTTATATTGGTTTTGACCCAACAGCAGACAGCCTACACGTTGGACATTTTATGGCACTTTGCCTTATGAAACGTTTGCAAATGGGTGGAAATACACCGATTGCACTTTTGGGTGGTGGAACAGGTATGGTAGGTGATCCATCTGGTAGAACAGACATGAGAAATGTAATGACTGTCGAAACTATCGACCATAATATCGAATGCTTTAAGAAACAAATGGAACGTTTTATCGAATTTGGCGAAGGCAAAGCTATTATGGTAAATAACGCAGATTGGCTTTTAAAATTAAATTATGTAGAACTTTTGCGTGAAGTTGGAGCGTGTTTTTCTGTAAATAATATGCTAAGAGCTGAATGTTACAAGCAAAGAATGGAAAAAGGGCTTTCTTTCTTTGAATTTAACTACATGATAATGCAATCTTACGACTTTTTAGAGCTATATAGAAAATATGGCTGTGTAATGCAACTTGGTGGAGATGACCAATGGAGCAATATGCTAGGTGGTACAGACCTTATCCGTCGTAAACTTGGTGAAAATGCCTATGCAATGACTATCACATTGCTTATGAACTCAGAAGGCAACAAAATGGGTAAAACTCAAAAAGGTGCTGTATGGCTCGACCCCAACAAGACTTCTCCGTTCGAATTTTTTCAATATTGGAGAAATATAGACGACGCAGACGTTATAAAAGTTATGAAATTGCTTACATTTATGACTTTAGACGAGATTGCAGTTTATGAAAAAATGGAAGGTTCGCAATTAAATGAAGCGAAAGAAAAACTTGCACACGAACTAACAAAATTAATTCATGGTGGAGAAGAAGCAGACAAAGCTTTAGAATCTGCAAAAGCAATTTTCGAAGGTGCTGGCGTATCAGAAAATATGCCGACAACAGAAATTACAGTAGAAAATTTAACAGATGATAAAATAGCTGTGCTAGATTTACTTGTTTTAACAAAATTAATGCCATCAAAAAGTGAAGCACGCAGAAATATTCAAGGTGGTGGCGTATCTATTGATGGAGAAAAAGTTTCTGATGTTAATATGCTACTTTCGAAAGAAGATTTTAAAGATGGCGAAATAGTTGAAATCACGTCT